>QGUN01000033.1 GCA_003242475.1 Pseudomonadota bacterium | reverse complement strand
GTCGTCCTCCTCCTGGCGGCGAGCCTACCAACCACCCCCGACATTCCCCGTTCCGGTCGGGTCCACCCCTCGCGTCACGCACGGATACCGCCCCTTTTCCCGTTGTCCGCCGATTCAAGGCGCCTCTGGCGCAACCGCCTGGCACCTGGCGTGGCCGATGTTGGGATTCGGTCGTACAGACGAGAGGTGCATTCTCGATGCGGTGCGTTCCGACGGCACAGCGCGAGAAGGCGCGGGCGACGGCCGAGATCGGGCTGGGAACGGACCGGGCGGTCACGGTCTTGAATCGGCGGGACGTCCGGGGAGAGGGGGGCGGTGGGGGCCGGGAGGGGGATGGCGGACGTTCCGGTCGAGGGGGGACACAGACGCCCGAGGTTTGAAATGGCGGACATGCGGGGAGGGCCGGGGAGGGCGGGGGGGAGGGTGGATGTCCGGGCACACCAGGGGCGTCCCGGGAAAGGCACGGGGGCGATCCAGGGGGAGGGGCGCGGCGCCCGGATGGTCTCGGGCGTACGGACTCAGTCGTACTTGTAGAAGCCCTCGCCGGTCTTGCGGCCCAGCTTGCCGGCCTTGACCATGCGCTTGAGGAGCTGGGGCGGCTGGAACTGGGTGCCACCCAGCTCGCGGTGGAGATACTCGGCGATGGCCAGGCGCACATCGAGCCCCACGAGGTCGGTGAGTTCGAGGGGGCCCATGGGGTGGCCGTAGCCGAGCTTCATGGCCTTGTCGATCTCCTCGGGGGTGGCGACGCCGCTCTCCACCATCCGGATGGCTTCCAGGCCGAGAACGATGCCGAGCCGCGACGAGGCGAAGCCGGGGACGTCCTGGACGACGATGGCTTCCTTCCTCATCCGCTCGGCCACGCCACGCGCCACGGCGACGGTCTCGTCGGCCGTCTGGTAGGCGCGGACGATCTCGACCAGCTTCATCCGCGGCACGGGGTTGAAGAAATGCATGCCGAGCACGCGGGAGGGCTCTGGCAAGGCGGCCGCGATCTCGGTCAACGAAAGTGCGGAGGTATTGGAGGCGACGACGGCTTCGGGGCCGGCGGCCCCAGCGGCCTCCCCGAGAACCGAGACCTTCAGGGCCAGGTCCTCGGGCACGGCCTCGATCACGAGAGCGACGCCGTCGCAGGCCGAGCGCAGGTCGCCGCAGAGCTCGATGGAGGCCAGGGCGCGGTCGCGGTCGGCCGGATCGACCTTGCCCTTCTCCACGCCGCGGGCCAGATCGGCGCGGATCCGGCCCAGCGCGGCCTCGGCGCGATCCGGGGCGACATCGAAGAGCCGCGTCTGGAAACCCGCCATGGCCGCCACCTGGGCGATCCCCGCGCCCATGGTGCCGGCACCGAGGACGGCAACGGTACGGACGTCACGCATCACCATTCAGCGCTCCTTTTGCGCACGGCGCCGCTCGAGAAAGGCCGTCATGCGCTCGTATTTGTCGGGGGACTCGAAGAGGAGGGCCTGGCCGAGCTTCTCGATGGGCTCGGGGCTGTCGCCGCGCGCGATGGAATCGAAGGCGAGCTTGGCCACGCGGACGGCGAGGGCGGAATTCTTCGCGATCTCGGCGGCGAGCAGGCGGGCGCGGTTCTCGGCCTCGCCCTCGGGGGCGAGGTGCTCGACGAGGCCGATCTCGTGGGCTTGCACGCCCGAGATGATGCGGCCCGTGTAGACGAGCTCCTTCGCCTTGCCGATTCCCACCAGGCGGGGAAGGCGATGTGTACCGCCGGCGGCGGGAAAGATGCCCAGCCCCACTTCGGGAAAGCCGAGCTTGGCCGTCTCGGCGGCCACGCGCAGGTCGCAGGCCAGGGCCAGCTCGCAGCCTCCGCCGAGCGCGTAGCCTTCGATGGCAGCGATCACCGGATGCGGGAAGTCCTCGACCGCCTGAAAGAGCCGCGCGTTGATCTGGAGGAAGGCGTCGAGGGCACGCCGCTCCCGCATCTCGGCGATGTCCGCCCCGGCGGCGAAGGCCTTGCCGCCCTCCCCGCGGAGGATGAGGACGCGAACGCGCGGGTCTGCGCCCAGCTCCTCGAGAGCCCCGTGAAGCTCTCGCACCATCTCCCGGTTGATGGCGTTTCGCGCCTCGGGGCGATTGAGCGAGAGGGTGGCGACACCGTCCCCGTCCACGGTCCAGCGGATCGTGCGCAGCTCTCTCATTCCCTTCTCCTCTGTATCAGGCAGACGAGGATACCGGGCCGGCCCGGCGGTTCAAAGCCGATATCGGACCCCGAAACGCGGCTTGCGCCGCCCGGCCGAAGCTGCTTCCCTTCGAGCCATGCGTGCGATCGTCTTTCATCGACACGGTGGACTGGAGGTTCTCGAGGAGGCGGAAATCCCCACGCCGGAGCCCGGGCCCGGGGAAGTTCGGGTCCAGGTCCGGGCGGTGGCGCTCAACCACCTCGACCTCTGGGTGCGCAAGGGGCTACCGGGGCTGAACCTGGAGATGCCCCACATCCTCGGCTCCGACATCGCCGGGGTGGTCGACAAGGTGGGCGAGAAAGTCGAAGGGCTGCAACCCGGCCTGGAGGTGATGGTGCAGCCGGGGCTTTCCTGCGGCCGGTGCGAGGCCTGCCTCACCGGCCACGACAACGACTGTCCCTCCTACCGGATCATCGGGGAGCACGTACGGGGCGGTTATGCCGAGTACGTGGTGGTTCCGGCGAGCAACGTCGTTCCCAAGCCGCCGAATCTCTCCTTCGAGGAAGCCGCCGCCATCCCGCTCGTTTTCCTCACCGCCTGGGAGATGTTGGTTCGCAAGGCGCGCGTCCGCCCGGGGGAGCGGGTGCTGGTGCAGGCGGCGGGCTCGGGCGTCAGCTCGGCGGCGATCCAGATCGCCAAGCTCTACGGCGCGGAGGTGATCGCCTCCGCCTCCACCGAGGAAAAACTCCAGAAGGCACGCGAACTCGGTGCCGACCACACGGTGAATTACACGCGCCAGGACCTGGTGGCGGAGGTTCGCCGCATCGCCGGCTCGAAGCGGGGGGTGGAGGTGGTGGTCGACCACGTGGGCGAGGCCACCTGGGAGTCGAGCGTGCGCTCGTTGGCGAACGGCGGGCGGCTGGTCGTCTGCGGCGCAACCACCGGCTACGACGTTCGCGTCGATCTGCGGCACCTTTTCTACCGGCGGCTCGAACTGCTCGGATCGACCATGGGCAGCAAGGGCGACCTGCATCGCATCGTTCGCCTGGTGGAGCTCGGCAAGCTGCGTCCCGTCGTCGACCGCGTGCTGCCTCTCTCGGAAGCCCGAGAGGCGCACCGGCTGCTCGCCGAGCGCAAGGCCTTCGGCAAGGTGGTGCTCCGGCCCTGATCGCCACCGTGTCCCGGCGCACATCTGGAGGGTAGGAGGTCCCGGGTTTGCGGCGTTGCATGCAGGTGCGCTTCGTTTCGACGATCCTTCTCGTGGCGTTGCTGGCTGCTTGCTCCTCGCCACAGTCGTCGTCCACCGTGGCGCAGGTCGAGGTGGAGCCGGCGGAGCTGGAGCTCGCGCGCGGACAGGAGGGGCAGCTCGAGGCGAGGGCTCTCGACTCGAAAGGGCGGGCGCTCTCGAACGTCCGAGTGGAGTGGATCTCGTCGGCTCCCGAAGTCGTCGAGGTCGGCGAGGGAGGCAAGGTCCGCGCCCTCTCGGTCGGCGAGGCGCGCATCGAGGCGAGGGCGGGCGGCAAGAGCGGACACGCCGTGGTGCGGGTGCGCGAGCCGCGCCTCGAACGCCTGGTCATCGAGCCGCGCGAGCCGCGGGTCGTGGAGGGCAAGACGATCCGGCTCGAGGTCGAGGTCTTCGACGAGCTGGGTGAGGCGCACGTCGGGCTTCCCGTGGAGTGGACCTCCAGCGACCCGGCGATCGTCCAGGTCGACGCGGACGGGACGGTGACCGGGCTCCGCCGCGGCAAGGCGGCCACCATCACTGCCCGCCACCAAGACCTCGAGGACAGCGTCGTCGTCCAGGTCCTCGAGCCGGTATTCTTTCTCGACATCCGGCCCTACAGCCTCGAACTCCTCGAGGAAGAGAAAGCCGTCCTCACCGCCACGCCTCACGACGAGCGCCTGGAACCTCTCGAGCCGAGGCCCATCGCCTGGTCGTCGGAGGACGAGAGTATCGCCCGGGTGGACGCCGACGGCGTGGTGGTGGCGGTCGACCCGGGCGAGACCTGGATCCGCGCCGAGGTGGTGGGCGAGGAGGCGTCGAGCCGGATTCGCGTGCAGGTGAGCCCCCGCGCCACCTCGCTCGACATCCTTTTGCAGCCGCGCGAGATCCGCGTGGGGGGCCGAATTCGGCTCGTCGCCGAGGGGCGCGACGAGAGGGGCGAGGTGGTACCGGGTCTCGACCTGCAGTGGTCGGTCGAGGACGGCTCGGTGGCCCGTATCCTGGGCAAGCTCGAGGTCGAGGGTCTCGAGCCGGGCACGACGCGCGTCATCGCCCGGGACGAGCGGCATGGCGTCGAGGGTCGTGCGGAGCTGATCGTCCGGCCGGAGGTCCGTTTTCACCTGCGCGGACCTTCGGACGGAGTCTGGCCAGCCGGGGATTCCTTCCAGCTCGTCCTCGAGGCGGAGGATGCGGCGGGCAATCCCGTGGAGCCGAAGGACCCGCGCTGGTTCTCGGAGAACGAGTCAGTGGCGAGGATCGATCCGACCGGGCGCGTTCACCTCGTGGGAGTGGGAGAGGCCACGGTGGGGGTGGAGGTGGAAGGCTACCGCCTCACGCTCGGCCGGCAAGTGGCCGTTCGCTTCGTCGAGATGGCTCTCGGCGAGCAATCCACGTGTGGCCTCGCGGCCAACGGAACCGTGTGGTGCTGGGGCCGCAAGGCGGTGGTCGAGGGGGAGGAGATCCGTTTCGAGGCTTCCATCAAACCCGAGGAGGTCGCGGAGGGGATCGTCCGGATCCGGCACGGCAAGGGTTCGTGCGAGACGCTCCCTCCCGCGGTGCAGCCCGTCTGCGACATCACCTACGGCTTGCGCGAGGATGGAAGCCTCGTCGCCTTCCACCTCGGGCTTCCGCCTCGGAGCGTCGACGCGCCGCTCTTCGTGGACTTCGACGCGGCCGCCGGCCGGATCTGCGGGGTGACGCCGCAAGGCCGCGTCGAGTGCACGGCCGGCACGGCTGGCGGCTCGGCCGAGGCGGTCCTCCTCGCGGCGCAGGGCCGCTGCACGCTGGTCGGTCAGAGCCTGCAGTGCGAGGGCGACGGACCCTTCGACGTCGACCTCTCGGCCTGGTCCTTCGAGCGCTCGTCGGGCATGCCTTTCCCGCTGTCGATCTCGTCGCGCCACGGTTGCTCCCGCACCGCCGGGGGCGAGGCGGTGTGCTGGGGGGAAAACGACGCCGGGCAGGTGCGGACGCCGGCCGATCCGCCGGGAACTTTCGTGGATCCGACGGTCGCGAAGACGGAGGTGCGGGCGCTGGCCGTGGCCGAGGAGGTGAGTTTTCTGCTCTACTCGGAAGGGCTCGCGGTACAGGGGATGGGGATCCTCCCGCACCCTTTGGGTTACGACCCGGCTCGGCTCGATTTCCGAGTCGCCTCTTTCCCTCGCCTCCAGGAGGTACGCGGCATCTTCACCGGGCCGGGCGGGCATCGATGTCTCCTCGACGACTCCGGTCGGCCCTACTGCTGGGGGACGAACGAGATGGGGCAGGTCGGCTACCCGCCGATCCTCGAGCCCTGCTCCAACTACCACGTCCCGGTCGTCGACCCGCTGAGCCCCTTCCCCGAGTCGGAGACCCGGAGCGTCTCCTGTGCCGCCGAATTTCCGCACCAGCCCTGCGTGGCCTGGAGAGAGGGCGCTCGGCCGCCGCTTTGCTGCCCACAGCCGGACCGTGCGGATTGCCAGGGAACGCCGAAGACCGACTAGGAGGCTGCTTCCCGAACCGGTCCTCGCCGACCGACCCCCGGCTCGCTGCCCCGATCGGGTCCGTCCCCTACCGTAGAGGGAGACGCACCGACCGGGGGAGGGCGAATGAGGCGCGTGGGTGGGCTGGATGGGCGTGCGCTCGAAAAACGGCTCAACTCCCTGGTCGGCATCGATCTCGTCGTCCGGATCACCGACAACCTGCACACCATGCTCTCCTTCGGGCGATCGGAGGGTCGTCTGATCGTCCGTCTCCATCGGATGTTCCTCCATGCATCACATGGAGTATTGGAAGCGCTCGCCCGCTACATCCGATCGGGAGACCGCGAGGCGTCTCGATTGCTCGACCGTTACATCGAGTCGAACCGTCACCTGATCCGGAAGGTGCCGGCGCACGAGCGCCGCAAGCGCTTTCCCCTGCGCCCCCGGGGCCGTTACCACGACCTGCAGGCCTACTTCGACGAGCTCTGCCGTCGCCACTTCGGACGGCGACTCTCGTGCGCGATCACCTGGGGCCGAGTCCCCCGCGTCCGCCTGCCGCGACGGACGATCAAGCTTGGCTCCTACTCGGCCGACGCGAGGTTGATTCGCATCCACCCCGCCCTCGATCAAGCACACGTGCCGCCCTGGTTCGTCCAGTGGATCGTCTTTCACGAGATGCTCCACCACGTCCACGGCGTCCGGCGGGGGCGACGACGGGTCCACACGCCGGCCTTCCTCCGGGACGAGAAACGCTTCCCTTACCTGGAGGAGGCCCGCCGGTGGGAACGCGAGAACCTCGACTCGCTTCTGTGGTGGGATTCAAGGGCGGACGATGGGCGGGGGAGTCGGAGCACTTGAAGAGGCCAGCGCCGGATGTCCCTCGACGAGACGGTGGGCAAACGCGCGCGCGAAGCCGATGTCCTCGATCGGCACACCCTCGCGCAACCGCCTCGCCGTCGCCGCCGCCATGCGTGCCGGTGCGAATCGTTTCTGCAGCTCGAAAAGCCGCGCGGTCTCCAGCAGCCAGTCGGCGTAGAGCTCGCGCCGCTCCTCGTTGAAGTAGCGGCTGGCCTCCCGGTCCACGGCGGCGAGGATCGCCTCCCTCCGCTGCGCAGCACCGGCCTCGCCCGGCAGATACAGCGGACTGGTCATCGCTTCGTCGATGCGTAGGCGCAGCGCCGCGAGGAATTTCTCGTCGGGGATCCAGGGCGCGATCTCCGGTTCGGAAAAGAGTGCATCCGAGGCCCGGGAAAGCTCGTCGAGCTCGCGCTCGTCCTCCGGTGCTCGTCCTTCGCCCACAGGGGAGAGCGACTCGGGCATGTGTGCAGGAGCCGCGCCGAGCGCATGCATGGCCCAGGTGGCGAAATCCGGCGAGCCACCTCCGTGGCGCATCATCCGCACGCGCACCCGGTCGAGGACGCGCCGGGCCTCCTCGCGTGGGATCTCCGTCAGGCGCAGTCGCCCCTGCTGAAGCTCGCCGAGGAAGGCCCGGAGTCGCTTGCGCGACGACTCCCAGGTCTCGAAATCGTCGACCCGGCGGTCGTCGAAGACGAGCCGGGCCACCTCCACCCCGCGCCCGGGCAGGTTTCGCACCCAGAGCATGGCGCGATGGCCCTCGGAATCGATGGGCGAGAGGAGGACGGGAAGCGATGCCTCCTCTCGCGAGGGCGCGACCGCAGGCGAGGGTTCCGATGAGGGAGGGGGCGGAAGCTCCACTTTCTCGCCGCGCGACTGGAGCAGGCGCGCCAGCCTTCGCGCCTCCTTGCGGATCTCCTTGCGCTCGACGAGTGCGGCTTCCTCGAGCACCTCGGTCCGCCCCGCATCCACCGCGGCGCGCAGCAACGCGGGCGCAAGCTGCGGCGGCATGGCGAAGATGGCGCTGGCCTCGGCGGTCCGAATCTCCTCGAGGAGGCACCGGGCCTCGTCCACCGCCTCGGCCGAAACGCCGAGCCGTTCGGCCACGGCGCGCGGCGGCTCCTCGCGACTTTCCAGCAGGGCGATGACCTTCTTGGCGTCCAGGCTTTCTTTCGCGCTCATCGGCGATGCTCAGAAGTCGAAGCCGTCGGCCTGCGCCTTGATGGCGGTGATCGCGGCGAGGTTGACGATCTCGTTCACGCCCGCGCGCAGCTGCACCACGTTCACGGCGTGCCGCATTCCCAAGAGGATGGGACCGATCACCTCGGCGCCCGCCATGCGCGCGAGCAGCTTGTAGGAGATGTTGGCCGCGTCCAGGTTGGGGAAGATGAGCACGTTCGCCGCGTCGCGAAGCGTGCTGAAGGGGAAGAGCTCTTCGCGAAGCTCGGGCACGAGCGCGGTGTCCACCTGCATCTCCCCGTCCACCACGAGGTCGGGCCGCCGCTCCTTGAGGATGCGCGCCGCCTCCGCCATCTTCGCCGGGCTCTTCGTCTCCGAGGAGCCGAAGTTGGCGTACGAGAGCATGGCGATGCGCGGCTCGAGGTCGAAGTAGCGCGCGAGCTCCGCGGTTCGCTCGGCGATGTCGGCCAGCTGCTCCGCCGTGGGATCCGGATTGACCGTGCAGTCGGCGAAGAGCTTGACGTCGTTCTTGGTCACCACCACGTAGACGCCCGCCGCGCTCTTGTCGTCGATGGTGCGCAGGATCTGGAAGGGGGCGCGAATGGCCTCGGGATAGGACATCGTATGCCCGAGCACCATGCCGTCCGCCTTGCCGTCGCGGACCATCATCGCAGCGAAGGTGGAGCGGCGCTCCATGAAGCGCCGGGCGAGCCGCTCGGTGATTCCCTTTCGCTCCCGCAGCTTCCAGTACGCGCGCGCGTACCGATCGAAATCGGGCGAGGCCAGCGGATCGACGATCGTCACCTTCTCCAGCTCGTCGAGACGGTACTCGGCGATCTTCTCGCGGATCAGCCCCTCGGGCCCGAGGAGGATCGGGGTGCAGATTCCCTCGGAGACGAGGATGTTGCAGGCCTGAAGCACGGGCACGGCATCGCCCTCGGGGAAGACGATGCGCATTTGACGGGCCTTCGCCTTCTGCACCACCGTGCGCATCACTCGGTACGAGCGCGACTGCGAGCGCTTCAGTCTCTCGCAGTACTCGTCCAGGTCGAGCTGGATGCGGGCGACCCCGTCCTCCATCGCCGCCTTCGCCACCGCCGGCGCCACCCACCACAGGACGCGGTCGTCGAAAGGAGTGGGGATGATGTATTCGGGCCCGAAGGAGAGCTTCTTGCCCCCGTAGGCGCGCATCACGTGCTCGGGGACGTCTTCACGGGCGAGCCTCGCCAACGCGTGCGCAGCGGCGAGCTTCATGTTCTCCGTGATCGCCCGCGCGCGGACGTCGAGCGCGCCGCGGAAGATGTAGGGGAAGCCCAGGACGTTGTTGACCTGATTGGGGTAGTCGCTTCGCCCCGTGGCCATGATCACGTCCGGGCGCGCGGCGATCGCGTCGGGGTAGCTGATCTCCGGATCGGGATTGGCCAGGGCGAAGACGATGGGTCGATCCGCCATGGACCGGACCATGTCCTGGGTGACGAGGCCGGCGGCGGACAGACCGAGGAAGACGTCGGCGCCGACCATGGCCTCCTCGAGGGTCCGCTTGTCGGTGGGCACGGCGAACTGGGCCTTGTAGGGGTTCATCCCCTCCGTGCGGCCCTCGTAGATCACGCCCTTGCTGTCCACCATCACGATGTTCTGCCGACGGACGCCCAGGGCGATGTAGAAGCGCGCGCATGCGATGGCCGAGGCACCGGCACCGCTGATCACCACTTTGAGGTCCTCGAGCTTCTTGCCGGCCAGCTCCGCGGCGTTCAGCAGCGCCGCTCCCGAGATGATCGCGGTGCCGTGCTGGTCGTCGTGGAAGACCGGGATGTTCATGCAGGCCTTGAGCCTTTCCTCCAGCTCGAAGCACTCGGGGGCGCGGATGTCCTCGAGGTTGATGCCGCCGAAGGTGGGCTCCAGCGACTGGATGATCCGCACCATCTCGTCGACGTCGCGCGCGTCGATCTCGATGTCGAAAACGTCGATGTCCGCGAACTTCTTGAAGAGGACCCCCTTGCCCTCCATCACCGGCTTGGCGGCATAGGGGCCGATGTCGCCGAGCCCGAGCACTGCGGTGCCGTTGGAGATGCAGGCCACGAGGTTGCCGCGAGCGGTGTAGCGGTACGAGAGGTCGGCATCCTTCGCGATCTCCCGGCAGGGCTCGGCCACGCCCGGCGAATAGGCCAGCGAGAGGTCGCGCGCCGTGGTGACGGGTTTGGTCGGAGCGATCTCGAGCTTACCGGGGCGGCCGGTGGCGTGATACTCGAGGGCATCCTCGCGCCTGATCTTCCCCCCGGTTCCAAGGTTCGTAGCCATGGGATTGCACTCTTCTATCCGCCCGACGTGGGCGAAGGATGGAGCCCATTCGTTTACGGCGCGGGCTCCGTGGTTTGCAAGCGAAGGATCCCGCCGTCGCTTCCGGCGGCCAGCGCGGGTCTTCCCCCTCGCCGCCGCGAGATCGAGTCGAGGGACCAAGGCACGCGCCCGACTTCGCGCGTCGTCCCATCCGGCGCGACGATCCGGAGTGAGTCGCCCACCGTGACGAGCGCCTCGCCGCTGGACCAGGGTGCCGCGCCGCCGACCGAAGCGAGGACGCCGAGGTCGATCCGCTCCACGCCCTCGCCATCGAAGCGGTAGAGGTGCCCGCCATCCTCCCCGGGTTCGCCGCCGAACCAGATCCTGCCGTCGGGCGTGGCGTGGAGAGCGTGAACGATGAACGACTCGCGAAGCGTGGAGGACGGTAGCCCTTCCTCTACGTGGAAGAGGTGCACGCTCCCGTCACTTCCCGTCACGACCGCCCGACCCTCGTCGTCGACCCAGAGGTGCTCGATCTCCTCGACCGGGCTCCACCTCCCGTACCAGTCGCCGTCCAGGTGCTGGAGCAGGCCGTCGGAGGTGCCGATCAGCACGCCCCCGCCATACGCCCGAAGTGCGCGGAGTTCCGCCTGCGTCGGCACCTGCTCCGCCCGCCACGCGGACTCGTCCCGGCGCAGCAAGTAGCCGTCCGCCGAGATCGCCCACAGCTTTCCCCCGGCGCCGTCGAAGGCCCGGATCGGCCCGTCGACCAGGGGTTCGTCGAAGACCAGCCCTCCCGCTTCCAAGCGACCGATGGAGCCGTCGAAGGTCCCGACCCAGACGCCTCCGCCGTCGGCGAAGAGCGCCGTCAGCGTCGATGGAGAGGCGAAGACCTCCTCGACGCGGGAACTGCGCCACCGGATGAGATGCCGCTCCGCCAGAACCCAGAGGTCCTGGCCATCGTGCGCCAGGGCGCGGGCCCGCCAGCCGAGGTAGCGCGGGGTCCAGCCGTGGCCGTCGAAGTGGTGCAGCACGTTGGGCGTGTGCGCCACCCAGACCTCGTTGCCGTTGCTGGCGATGGCGTGGATCGTGGTCGACGTATTTTGGGGCACGATCCGCCAGCTTTCGCCGTCGTAGTGCTCGAGGAGGCTGCCCGCGCCCCGCCCCAGCAGCCAGAGATCCGCCGGTCCCGTGCCGAAGAGGAGCGGTCGGCCGTAGGCCGACCGTTCGTACCGCCATTGCGAACCGTCCCAGCGCAGAACCTCCCCGCCTTGCGTGCTGGCCCAGGCCTCGTCGCCAACGGAGGCGATCGACACGATCGGCCACACACTCGCGGAGGGCGTCTGTACCACCGAGCGACCGTCGGCGAGGAAGATCGAGCCGTCGTCCGCTCCGATCCAGAGCCCATGGGGTGAGCGGTCCAGTGCGAGGAGGTTCCGGTTTCCGGGGACGTAGACTGGCTCGAATTTCTGGTCGCCGCCGCGGAGCAGCGTTGCACCGTCGCCAGCGATCCACACCTGGTTGCCGAAGACGGCGACGGCCCGCAGGTCTACCTTCACGCCCGCGTCCACGACCTCGGCTCCGTCCTCGCCCAGGCGGAGCACGAGCCCCCGTTCTCCGACCGCCCAGCGATCGTCTTCGATGGCCAGCACGCGGCGCGGCTCCCCCGGGTGTACGCGGAAGCACTCGCCGGTCCAAACCGCCATCCCGCCGCCGCGCCCGGCCATCCAGACGCCCTCGGGGGAGGTCCAGAGGGCCCTGGGCTCCACTCCGTCCGGAAGGGGGAGGGGGCGCCAGAGACGTCCGTCGAAGTGGAAGAGGACGGGCTTGCGCACGCTGGCGTCGTATCCGAGGGCGAGCACGTCGTCCGGACCACTTCCCGCGATCGAGACGATCGAGGCGCCGCTGCGCAGGTCGTACACGTGGAAGGTGTCTTCCACCCACCTCAGCAGCGTTCCGCCGTCGCCGCCGAACCAGACGTCGTTCGACGAGTTCCCCCAGATGCTCCGCAAGGTTCGCCGCACGCCGGTGGGGAGGTTTTCCCAGGAACCGTCTTGCCAGCGGAAGACCGCGCCGTCGGCGCCGGCGGCGAAGACCACCTCGCCCTCACCCCAGAGGGCATCGAAGGGACCGAAGCCCGCGACGAGGAGGCTTTCCCACCCCGTGCCGTCGTTTCGCCGCACCTCGTGCCCCGCGAGCCAGACGGCCCGAGGCGTCACCCAGAGCGCGGTGGGAGAGAAGTTGAAGGGGCCTCGGTCCACCTCCTCCCAGCTCTCGCCTGCAAAGCGAAGGAGGCGGCCTCCGTACACCGCCCAGACCTCGCCTTCCCGGAACCCGAGGCCCAGGACGGCTCCGACCGAAGGCAGGCCCTCGAGCGGGGTGCTCCATCCATGCTCGTCCAGCCGCAGCGGCGCGGAGCCGAGGCCGCCGATCCAGAGCCGGCCCTCGCTGTCGAAGCCGCCGGCCCGCACTTCCATCGGCGCAGGCTCGGGAAAGATCCAGCAGCTCGTCGGGCTGCACGCCCGCCCCTCGACCTCGTTCAGCTCCCCGCAGAGGGGAGCCAGGTTTCCGCCGCCGCCACCGGCGCCCCCGCTGCCTCCCTCGCCACCGTCGTCGGGCCGGGTGGCGGGTGGCTCGGAACAGGAGCACGCCCCGGTGGCGAGGGCGAGCGCAAGCACGAAGAGCAGGCGCGCATTCACGCCCCGAGCCTATCACTTCGACGTGCTCGGGGCAGCGGACTCGATGGGCCCCGGCTTCAGAACTGCGGCGGCGTGAGCAAGGCCCGACGGATGTCCGCCGGCAGCGCGCGCTGGACGTCCTCCGCCTCGCCCTCACTGACCGAAACCAGCGTCTCGAAACCGATGGTCTCGAAGATCTCGGCCGCTCGTTCGGGGTCGACCCCAAGGCGGTCGACGATTCCCGAGATGATCGATTCGTAGGTGACCGAGCGGTCCGGACCGGTCACGTAGGGCCTGAGGCGAGGCTGAAGCAGCGAGGGGAGCTGGGCGATGAAGTCGTCCGCCTCGTCCGGGACGAGCCGCTGCAGGATCGGTCCGATCACGCACTCCACCGCGGTCTCCGTCTCCTCCAGGGATGCAAGCCCGCTCTGTCGTTGCAGGTGGGAGAGGAATTCCTTGTACGTCGACTCGGCGCGCGAGGTGCTCCGCCTGGCCTGGAGGGTGCGGGGGGAAGGCGACGGTCCACCCTCGCCGATCTGCGCCTCCACGATGGTGGCGAGGTCGTCCGGCGAGACCTGCTCGTCGAGGATGAGGTCGTCCAGCGTGACCATGCCCACCAGCCTGCCGTCGTCGACGAGCGGGATGCGGCGGATGTTGTGGCGCTTCATCGTCGCCAGCGCGTCCTCGGCCTTCGCGCTGGAGGGCAGGGTGATGACGTTCTCCGTCATCACCTGGGAGACGGGCGTGTTCGGATCGAGCGCGTGGCCGAGGGCGCGGACGGCGAGGTCGCGGTCGGTCACGATGCCGACGAGCTCGCCCTCGCGCATCACGAGGACGGCGCCGATGTTGTTGCTCTCCAGGGCGCGGGCCGCTTCCATCACGGTGCGATTCGGCTGCAACGCCACCATGCGCGGCCTTCGGTACCAACGCAACGACATGTGAAATCCTCCTCGGGCGAAGACGTCGCCTCGAAAACAGGATGCACATGGCGCTGCGCCCTCGCAGCCGCGGCACGTCAGCCGCGTAGCTCGGCCGACTGGCGCCAGCTCCCGTGCCGCGCGAGCACCTCCCGCAGGTAGCGTCCCGTGTGGCTTCCCTCGATGCTCGCCACCTCTTCCGGCGTGCCCTCGGCCACCACGCGCCCGCCGCCTTCTCCGCCCTCCGGGCCGATGTCGATCACCCAGTCCGCACATTTGATGACGTCCAGGTTGTGCTCGATCACCACCACCGTGTTGCCGGCGTCGACCAGGCGGTGGAGCACGGAGAGAAGCTTCTCCACGTCGGCGAAGTGAAGGCCCGTCGTGGGCTCGTCGAGGATGTAGAGCGTCCGGCCCGTGCTCGCACGCGACAGCTCGCGCGACAGCTTGATGCGCTGGGCCTCGCCGCCCGAGAGAGTGGGCGAGGGCTGACCCAGCTTGATGTAGCCCAGCCCCACGTCGTCCAGGGTCTGGAGGATCCGCATGATGTCCTTGTGGACGGAGAAGTGCTCCATCGCCTCGCGGACGCTCATGTCCAGGACCTCGGCGATGTTCTTGTCCTTGTAGCGGACGCGGAGGGTGGCGTCGTTGAAGCGCTTGCCGCCGCAAGTCTCGCACGTGACGTAGACGTCGGGGAGGAAGTGCATCTCCACCAGCTTCACGCCGTCACCCTGGCAGGCTTCGCAACGGCCTCCCTTGACGTTGAAGGAAAAGCGGCCGGGCGAGTAGCCGAAGGCCCGGGCCTCGGGCGTCTGGGCGAAGACTGCGCGGATGTGATCGAAAACCTTGGTGTAGGTGGCCGGGTTGGAGCGGGGCGTGCGGCCGATCGGCTGCTGGTCGATGTCGATCACCTTGTCCACGTGCTCGATGCCGCTGATGCCCCGGTGCTTGCCAGGGACTTCGCGGCTGCCGTGGAGGGCGCGTGCGAGCGCCGGGTAGAGGATGCGGTTGACGAGGGTCGACTTGCCCGCGCCGGAGACGCCGGTGACGGCGATGAACTTCCCCAGAGGGAACCTCACGTCGATCCCCTTGAGGTTGTGCTCGGCGGCGCCGTGGACGACGATCGCCTTGCCGCTACCCGGGCGCCGCGCCGGTGGGACCTCGATCCGCCGCCGCCCGGAGAGATAGGCCCCGGTCAGCGACTTCGGATCGCGCATCACCTCCTCGGGCGTTCCGGCCGCGACCACCTCGCCACCCAAATGCCCGGCGCCGGGCCCCATGTCGATGAGCCAGTCGGCCTCGAGCATCGTCTCCTCGTCGTGCTCCACGACGATCACCGAGTTGCCGAGGTCGCGCAGCCGCTTGAGCGTGGCCAGGAGCTTGCCGTTGTCGCGCTGGTGCAAGCCGATCGAAGGCTCGTCGAGGATGTAGATCACCCCGGTGAGCTCCGAGCCGATCTGCGAGGCGAGGCGGATGCGCTGGCTCTCGCCGCCGGAGAGGGTGGAGGCTCCGCGGTCCAGCGTGAGGTAGCCGAGCCCCACGTCCTCCAGGAAGCCGAGCCGCGCCAGGATCTCCTTGCGAAGCTCGCGCGCGATCTGCTCCTCCTCGCCCTCGAGCGGCAGCGCCTGCAGCCACGCCCGCGCCTCCTGGATCGTCAGGGCCGCGAACTCGGGCAGCGACAGCCCGTGCACCTTCACCGCGCGGCTCTCCGGCCGGAGCCTCTGCCCCTTGCAGGCCGGGCAGGGCTTGTCCGAGAGATAGCGCATGTAGTGGCGCTTCATCGTCTCGCTGGTGGTCTGCTTGAAGCGCCGCATCATCTGCGAGAGCAGGCCCTCCCACTCCATGCGGTAGCGCCCCGAGCCGCGCGCGTCCTTCCAGGTGACGACCACCGGCGTCGAGCTGCCGTAGAGGACGATGTCTCGCTTTTTCTTGGGCAGCTTCGACCACGGCACGTCGAGGTCGATGTCGAAGGCCTTGGCGAGCTGCTCCACGAAGTCCACCGTCCAGCCTTCGCCGCGGGCAAGGGAGTTGGCCCACGGGGCGACCGCTCCCTCGCGGATCGTGAGGGAGGGGTCTTGCACGACCAGGTCGGGATCCATCTCCGGCCGCGAGCCCAGGCCGTTGCACTCCCGGCACATTCCGAGCGGTGAGTTGAACGAGAAGGACTGGGGCGAGAGGTCGGGGAAGGAGAGCCCGCACACGTGGCAGGCGTTGTGCTCGCTGAAGAAGCGATCGCTTTCCTTCTTGCCTTCCGCGTCGGTGACGATGAGCAGCCCCTTGCCCTCTCTAAGCGCGGTCTCGACCGAGTCGGTGAGGCGGGTCTCGATGTCGGGCCGGATCACCAGCCGGTCCACCACCAGCTCGAGGTCGTGCTTGAGCTTCTTGTCGAGCTGCACCCGCTCCGAGGCCAGGTCGACGATCCGGCCGTCCACCCGCATCCGGGCGAAGCCCCGGCGCACCGCGTCCTCGAGGATCTCGCGATGCTCACCGCGCCGGTCGATGACGAGGGGCGCCAGGATCTGGACCCGGCTTCCCTCCGGCATCGCCAGGATGGACTTCACGATCTGCTGGGCGCTCTGCCGGCCGACCCGCCGCCCGCAGTTGGTGCAGTGCTGCACGCCGATGCTCGCGTACAGAACGCGCAGATAGTCGAGGATCTCCGTCACCGTGCCCACCGTCGAGCGGGGATTGCTCGAAGCGGCCTTCTGCTCGATGGAGATGGTGGGAGAAAGCCCGCGGATCGTGTCGTACTTGGGCTTTTCCATCTGCCCGAGGAACTGCCGGGCGTACGAGGACAGACTCTCCACGTAGCGACGCTGGCCTTCGGCGTAGAGCGTGTCGAAGGCGAGGGAGGACTTTCCGCTCCCCGAGACGCCGGTGATCACCACCAGCTTCTTCTTGGGGATGTCGACGTCGACGTCCTTGAGGTTGTGCTCCCGCGCGCCGCGGATCTGGATCGATTCCGGCTCCATGGTGACCATCCGTTCAGATGGTCGCCCGGTATAGCGCCCCGCGGAGGGCCTGTCCAGGCGTAAGGGAGTGTTTTCGGCCCGCCCAGAGGTTATGAAACAGCCTGGAGGCCCGACATGAATCCGAAGCTGCGCGCGCTTTTCGAGGAATACGAGGAGGTGCATCGGCATCCGATGAACCGCCTCACCCACAAGATCGCGATCCCGCTCATCGTCTTTCACATCGTGGCGATGCTGAGCTGGATCCCGCTGGGGACGGTGGGCGGCTTGGAGCTCCATCTCGGCCACCTGGCCTACCTGGCAGTCGTGGCGTGGTACCTCAGCCTGAACGTCAAGCTGGCCCTGGTGATGGCGGTTCTCTACGCCCTCTGCTTCCCGCTGGCCGAGATGGTCTCGTGGCCGGTGGTGGTGGCGATCGCCATCGGCGCCTGGGCGATCCAGCTCGCCGGCCACGCCGTTTGGGAGAAGCGCTCGCCCGCCTTCACGAGGAACCTGCTGCAGGCGCTGGTGGGCCCCCTCTACTTCGTCGCCATCCTGCTCGGCGACTGGCGCTTCGCCGCCGAGGCGCCCCGGCCCGAGCGCGCGGCGTAGGCCTTCGGCCGGCGCCCCCCGGTCTCCCACCACGGCCGCCCGTGGCGTAAGGCCTGTCGCCGCCAAGGGGAACGCGCCGCGGTTCACCCGAACCACTGGCCCCGCGGGCTCGAGACCCTAAAGGTGGCGTTGCCCAGCTGACCGGCGCCCCGGCAGGGGATCTCGCCCGTCTACAGGAGCGCAGCCGCGGGTGCCTCTGGCTCTCCCTCCATGGTGCAGGTCGAGTCCGCTCCCGCCCCACCGATGGCGGTCTGGCGGCTGGTTTCGTTTTCACGAACCGTGTTCGATCGACGGTTTCACACCCGTATAGTTTCTCCTCCACGGCGGGAGGAGACGGAATGCGAAGAGCCTGGTGCCTGATTCTTGCGGTCACCTACTTCGCGAGCTGCAGCGAGGGACGCGAGCCTCCGCGAGACGACCCGGCCTGCGAGGGCGAGACATGCGAGCCTTGCGAACCGGAGACCGATGTCCAGCTCTGCGCGGCGCAGGGAGCCTTCTGTGGAAGTATCGAGGTCGTCGATTCCTGCGGCGAGATGCGGGTGGCCCACTGCGGTGCCTGCCAGGAAGGGTTCGTCTGCGAGAAGCACCGCTGCGAAAAAGATCCGGAAGCGCCGCAGGAGCCCGGGGAGCGGAGCTTCTGGGGGTGTCGCCTCGTCCCACCCGAGGGCCAGTGTCGCGATCTCTTCACTCTGGAGCGTTGTGTCCAGGAGGGGGAGGAAGAGCGATACGTCGTGCAGCGCTGCAAAGCGGGGATGATCTGCACGCAGACCGCGGAGGGGGCGAGCTGCGAGTCACTTAGCGGAGCCTGTGCTCCTTACATGTCTTTTTGCACCTCCGACGGTCATCTACGCTTCTGCCACGACGGCCAATTCGTAGACATCTCGTGCGAGTACGGATGCACGACGGGCTGGGCAGAGGCGCGCTGTCGCACCGCCTTCGGGGGGACCGTCCTGCATCGAGGCCAGGTTCACTACGAACATCGCGTATTCAAGAAGGCGGACGACGGCAAGTGGACCTGGGTCGAGAAGCGGCCGGCCGCGGGGCTTTACGTCCTCAGCTTGCAGGGGGCAGACGTCTTCCTCGACCAGGCCGTCGTGGGCGAGGACGGGACCTTCGAGGTCCTCGTCCCCAAGGAGCCAACGGCCGACCATCGCCTGATTTTCATGGCGGTGAGATCGGTGCTGGGAGGCCCCACCGTGGGCGTCGTCGACCCGGATTTGCCTCCGGGAACATATCCGCTCCTCCAGACGGGCGACGAGCCGAGATACTGGTCGTGGGAGAAAAGCTCCCACGGCGACGAACCCATCGTCATCACCGAGAGGCAGGGAAGCGTGGCCGTCCAGATCTTCCAGGGCTTGCGCCAGCACGTGTGGCTCGCAGCGCTGCACCGCGGCCTGGACATCCCCGACCTGCATGCCTGGTTCGGCATGGGCGTGACCTGGGATTGCGGCGCCTGTTTTTACCCGACGTCGTGGCAGTCGGCCGGTGCCGCGGGCATCGCCTTCCTCTCGTCCGGCGAGATCGAGGCCGCAAGTAATGACTTCGTCATCTTCCACGAGTCGGGGCATTACATCTACGACACCCTGGGGCCGTTCTACTCGGAGGGCGGGATCCACTGCGTCGGAGTGCCGACGTACCCCGGCCAGGCTCTCAACGAGGGGCTCGCCACCTGGAACGCTTCGATATTGCTAAAGGACCCCGTCAACGTTCGGAGTTCCTTCGGGACGTACTTCTACGTCGATCTCGAGCGTATGGCACCCCGGGAGTACTTTGCGCCCCCAGATCCTCGAGAAAGCCCCTACCAAAAGGTGAACGAGACGTGGGTCTCCGCCACCGCCTGGAAGATGGCCAAGGCGGTCCGGTCGGCGCATCCGATCTACGCCGCGCTGTATCGGCCGGAGATGCGGCCTCCCTTCCGGTCCGGGTACACCGCGAGACAATGGTGGAGCGTGGACGAGTACTGCTTGCCGCAGGACGTCATGACCACCGACGTTCCGACCGCCACGCTCGTGGAAATGCTCGATGCCCTCGTCTGCTCGGGCTTTCCGGCCGAGCACGTCCGAGAGCTGGTCTCGCAGCATTTCCCCTACGACCCTGACGAGGCCGTCTGCAAGTGAAGGAGGAGCTGATGTCTCCATTTTTGCTTTTGGTTTTCGCGCTGGCCGCATCCGGCGCCACGTGCGGGCAGGCTTCGACCGCTCCCGATCGACCGCAGGCAGCACTCCAGGAAAGCGCTCGGTGGACGCCTCCTTTCGTGGCGAGCCTGGAAGGCCCGAAGGCGCCTCGGCCGGGCGAGCTCGTGCGGCTTCGGCTCACCGTCGTCCGGCACCTCGTGGATGAGACGCCGATGGCGATCTCGCTTTCTCTCCCGGATGGGGTCGAGCTCGCGGAGGGGCAGCTCGAGGAGAAAGTCGTCGACGCTGCCTCGGCGACGCTCGTCCGGGAGTACGCCCTTCGTCTGGGTCCGGAGATCCCCCGGGAGAGGGTTGTCGTCAAAGTCGAGCAGGAGGGCGAGGGGTGGGGCGCCCGCGCGGAAAAGGCCTATGCCTTCGGAGCTCCCGATCCTCGCGACCTGCAGGCTCCGCTCCGCTACGGCGAGCCGGTCGAGGTGGGCGGCCACCGCATACGGCCCGTCAAGCTGGACGAGTAGCTCCCGGGCGGTGGCGCGATCCGCTCTGGCCAGCCGCGGCTCTCAGACCTTCCAATCCAGGTCCGGCATGCGCTCACGCAGGCGCTGGCGGAGGCTCTTGACCAGCTTGGCCTCGATCTGCCGGGCGCGCTCCCGGCTGATCCCGAAGCGATCGCCGATCTCCTGCAGGGTCATGGGGTCGTCCGCCGTGAGGCGCTTTTCGAAGATGAACCGCTCCCGCTCGTCGAGCGTCTTGGCGAACTCCTCCATCTCCTCGCGGAGCGCAGCCTTGATCTGCTCCTCCCCGAGGACCTCGTCGGCGCGACCCTGAACGGCCGGAATCCGATCGCCGACGGTGCGCTCGCCGTCCTCCGTCGCGGGGGCGTCGATGGAGATCTCGTCGCCGGAGAGGCGGCGGTCCATCTCCACCACCTCCTCCTCGGTCACGCCCAGCCGCTCGGCCAGGAGCCTCGGCCCCACCGAGAAGCCCTCCGCCGCCAGCTTCTGCTGTTCCTTGCGGAGGTTGAAGAAGAGCTTCCGCTGGGCCTCGGTGGTGCCGAGCTTCACCAGCCTCCAGTTGTCCATGATGAAGCGGAGGATGTAGGCGCGGATCCACCAGGCCGCGTAGGTGGAGAGCTTGACCCCCTTGAAGGGGTCGTACTTTCGCACCGCGTGCATCAGGCCGACGTTTCCCTCCTGGATCAAGTCCAGGATGTTGAACGCGGCCCGGCGGTACTCGTAGGCGATCTTGACCACCAGCCGCAGGTTGGAGGTGACGAGGCGGTAGGCGGCTTCGAGGTCGCCCTCGGTGAAGTACTTCACCGCGAGCTCGTGCTCTTCCTCCCGGGAGAGGAGGGGATAGCGCGAGATCTCGGCCATGTAGCGAGCCAGCGGATCGGTGCGGGAGAGCGCAGTCTCCGAGGCCCCGTCCTGCGGCTCGACGAGCACGAGGTCGAGCGCGCCCTCGTCCTCCTCGACGGGGAGGTCTGCTTCCAGCGCGATCTCCGGGTCCAGGACGACAACCTCCTCGGCTTCCTTGGTGCGGTCGGGCTTCATGGGTCACCTTGGGTCGGAAATCGCGGCGGCTCGCGCGGAATTGCGCCCGTAAACGGGTCTCTGATATAGGCCAGGCGACCCTGGCGCAAGCATCCGCCGGGCCTTCGAACCGAAATGGACGAGACCATGCACGACGCCGAAGAGGCGCGCAGCACGAGCAGCGACTACGTCTCCGACGTCTCCTTCGCCGACCTCGGCCTCTCCGAGGCCACGCTCCGAGCGATCGAGGCGAGGGGATACCAACAGCCAACACCGGTCCAGTCCCGGGCCATTCCCGAGATCTTGGCCGGCCGAGACCTGATCGTCCGCTCCAAGACGGGGACGGGGAAGACCGCCGCCTTCTCCATCCCCATCGTGGAGAAGCTGCCCAAGGGAGCGCGTAAGCCCCTGGCCCTGATCTTGTGCCCGACGCGCGAACTGGCGCTGCAGGTGGCACAGGAGCTCGAGGCCCTCGCGGCCGGACAGGATCTGCGGGTGGCCGCCATCTACGGCGGCACTTCGATGAGCCAGCAGATCCGCGCCCTGGAAGAGGGCGCCGAGGTGGTCGTCGGCACGCCGGGCCGCATCTACGACCACATCCGCCGCCGCACCCTCGACCTCCGCGAGGCGCGCATCGCCGTTCTCGACGAGGCCGACGAGATGCTCTCCATGGGCTTTTACGAGGAGGTCACCCGGATCCTCGACCGGCTGCCGAAGGACCGGCAGACCCTCCTCTTCTCGGCGACGCTCTCGCCCGACATCGAGCGCCTCGTGGCCCGCTACCTCGTCGAGCCGAAGACGCTCCTGCTCTCCGGCGAGGAGCTCACCGTGGAGGGGATCCAGCACGTCTACTACGAGGTGGTCGAGGGCTATCCCAAGCCCCGAAACCTCCTCTACTTGCTGGAACTGGAGAATCCCGAGTCGGCGATCGTCTTTGCCAACACCCGCGACGACGTCGCGCTGATCAACACCGTCCTCAACCGCAACGGCTACGACGCCGAGGACCTGAGCGGTGACCTGCCGCAGCGGGAGCGCGAGCGCGTCATGGCGCGGGTCAAGCGGGGCGACGTCCGCTTCCTCGTCGCCACGGACCTCGCCGCCCGGGGCATCGACATCTCCGACCTCAGCCACGTCATCAACTACTCGCTGCCGGAGGACCCCGCCGTCTACCTGCATCGGGTCGGCCGGACCGGCCGCATCGGGAAGACGGGAACCGCCATCTCCCTGGTCGGTGGGCGCGACCTCCTCATCCTGGAGGAGCTGCGGAGGCAGTTCGGGCTCGAGTTCGAGAAGCGCACGCTTCCGTCGCCGGAGGAGGCACGGCGCCTGTGGGTCGAGCGCCACGTCGCCGAGCTGCGCAAGGAGATGGGCCAGACCATCTTCGAGACTTACCTCCCCCTCGCGCAGGAGCTGCGGACGCGCCCCGACGGCGAGTTCTTGATGGCGGCGGTGCTGAAGGCCTACTTCGAACTCAAGAAGAAGGAGCGCGCAGAGCAGGCCGCGCGCGAGGAGTCCGAGGTCCTTGCCAAGGCCAGGCGCGAGCGTGAGCGCAAGCCCCGCGAGCGTCGGAAGAAGGGCCGCGGCGAGAAGGCCGAGACGAGGACGACCCCGGCGCCGACCGCCGAGGAGCCCAGGACCGAGGAGGCGGCGCCCACGAAGGAGGAGGGCGCCGAGCCCCAGGGCATCAAGCTCTACGTCGGCCTCGGCACCGCCGATCAGATGGACGAGGCCCAGATCCGCCAGACCATCCTGGAGCTGGCCAAGGCCGAGGAGTCCAGCATTCTCGCTCTGGACGTCAAGGACGCCTTCTCCTTCGTGACCGTGCATCCCGACGCGGCCGCCGCCTTCCTCTCCGCGAGCGGCGCCCAGGTGGGCGAGAAGGAGCTGCGCGTCGAGCGCGCCAAGGGCGCCCGTCGCCGCCGGCGCTAGAGGCCGGATTCAGCCGCGAGGCGAGTTTCCTCGCGAAGCTGCACGACAAGGCTCACCAGGACGGGCTCTCGGGCTGCGACTCGGCAGTCATGGCCCCGGCACTCGTCGCCGGGGCTGTCTCGTCTTGGTGTCTCGATTTTCGCGTCGGTGGGTAAAGGCGAACCCACACGATTGTGAGCTTCTTGATTTTTTGCGAAGGCGCGGGTTGGATGCCCGCATGCGGTACCGGTCCTGCACCGCGCGGCGCGCGGCAACCTTCCTCCTCTGCATCTACGCACTCCTCGTCGCCCCGAGCGCGGGCGCCCAGCGCGCGGCTCGAGGCGCCTTCGAAGGCGCGGCGGAGATGCATCCGAGCATCGGTTTCGGAGGCGGGGTGGGATTCGGCTTCGACCTGCGGGGCACCTACTGGGCCGCGCGCGAGGGGCAGGCCATCGTCGGCCCGGATTTCCTGGTGGGCTGGATCGGCTTTTCGGACGAGGGCCCGGCCAACGCCGGCCTGATTCGCCTGATGGGCGGCGTTCGCCTGGCCTTTCCATCGAGGGACGTTCGCCCTTCCATCTATGGTCGAGCCGGCTTTCAGGGGCTCCGTCACCGCCACTGGCACCACCTGCACCACGGGCACGGCCCGCTCGACTTCACCGCCGCTCTCGCGCTGGAAGGGGGCGGAGCCATCGACTTCGCCGTGGCGCCGAACGTCACGCTCGGAGGGCACGCCGGCTTGAATCTCCTCACCTCGGGCCACGCCTATCTCAACCTCGGCGCCCATCTCGCCGTCCGCTTCTGAGGCGGCCTCGACGGCGCCCGGTCGAGCGGTCGGCCCTGGCTTGCACGGCGGGCTGGGGCGACCGAATCGATGTGCATGGGCCGGCCTACTCGCCCTCCCTTCCCCGACATGGTTTTCGTGCCCGGGGGAACGTTCCTCATGGGTTCCGACCGGCACTATCCCGAGGAGGCGCCCGCACATCCGGTGACGGTGGACGGCTTCTGGATGGACCGTACCCCCGTCACCAACGCCCAGTTCGCGCGTTTCGTCGAGGAGACGGGCTACGTGACCGAGGCCGAGCGGCCGCCAGACCCGCGCGCGTACCCGGGCATTCGGCCGGAGATGGTCTACGCGGGATCTCTGGTTTTCTCGCCGCCCTCGGGCCCGGTGAACCTCTCCGACCCGCTGCGCTGGTGGCGCTTCGTGCGCGGGGCGAACTGGCGCCACCCTCTCGGCCCGGACTCGTCCATCGACGACCTTCTGGAGCACCCCGTGGTCCACGTCACCTGGGCGGACGCGCTCGCCTATGCCCGCTGGGCGGGCAAGGACCTGCCCACCGAGGCGGAGTGGGAACGCGCCGCGCGTGGGGGGCTGTGGGGCGCCGAGTACGCCTGGGGTGACGAGCTCGAGCCGGACGGTCGTCCCATGGCGAATGTCTGGCAGGGGGAATTCCCCTGGCAAAACCTGCTGCACGACGGCTGGTTCAGGACCTCGCCAGTCGGCGCCTTCCCTCCCAACGGATTCGGCCTGCACGACATGATCGGCAACGTTTGGGAGTGGACCGCGGATGCATGGACGTATCACCCGCCGGCCGGCACCTGCTGTACTCCACGCAATCCACGCCGCGACGGACCGGATGGCATCGACCCTCTCTCGGGGATCCAAAGGAAGGTGATCAAGGGCGGGTCGCACCTTTGCGCACCGAACTACTGCCGGCGCTACCGACCCGCGGCCCGTCAGCCCCAAACCGTGGATACGTCCAGCTCACACATCGGCTTTCGATGCGTCGTGCGCCTCTCCACCCGCTCGCCGAACGGGCCTGAGCACGACGAGTAAACGAGGGCCGAAACGGCCGCCCAATCGCCCGATCGTCTCACGCTTCGGCATGGATGCCCTGGCCCGGCGGGCGAATCGCGTTTCGGATTTCGGCTCGCACGCGGCAAGAGGCTCTGCGTGCCTCGCCGTTCGTCACCAACTTCATCGATCGAACGCGGAAATTCGTGGAGAGGTGGCATGGCCGAGCGTCGGCAGGACGGGCGCCCGTTGCGGGTGAAGCGCGACGTGTATCCGCGCCCCGACTATCGTTTCCCTCGAGCACGGATCGGAATGACGTGGCGGGAGTCGCGCCCCGATTACCCGCGATTTCGGAAGGCGCCGGCAGGAGCACCGAATGTCGTCGTCGTTCTCCTCGACGACGCCGGCTATGGCGTCAGCTCCGCCTACGGGGGCCTGGTCCGCACTCCAACCGCGGAACGGCTGGCGCGCGAGGGCCTGCAATACTGCCAGTTCCATACGACGGCCATCTGTGCGCCCACCCGCGCTGCCCTGCTCACCGGCCGCAACGCGCACAGCGTTTCGCAGGGGATCGTGGCGGAATTCGCCACCGGCTATCCCGGCTACGCCGGAATCATTCCGAGGAGCACGGCGCTCATTTCGGAGATCCTCTCCGCCAACGGTTACGCCACCGGCTGGTGGGGCAAGAACCACAACGTCCCGGACAACGCCACGAGCCCCGCCGGGCCCTTCGACAACTGGCCGCTTCGCCGAGGTTTCGACCATTTCTACGGATTCTTCGGCGGTGAGACCGACAACTTCTATCCCGCGTTGATCCGGGGAAACACGCCCGTGGACCCACCGGGCCGCCCCGAGGACGGCTACCACCTCACCACCGACCTCGTCGACGACTGCATCGCCTGGATGCGCAACCAGAAAGCGATCGCCCCCGACCGGCCCTTTTTCGTGCACTTCGCGCCGGTGGCGGCGCACGGCCCCCACCAGCCACCGCTTCACTGGCGTGGTCGGAACCGTGGCCGCTTCGACATGGGCTGGGACCGCTATCGCGAGATCGTGTACCGACGGCAGCTGGAGATGGGCGTGATCCCGCCGGGGACTGAGCTCACGCCGCGTCCGAAGGAGATCCCGGCCTGGGAGTCCTTCGGCCCCGAGGAAAAGAGGGTGCTGGCCCGCCAGATGGAGAATTTCGCCGATTATCACGAGCACGCCGACTACGAGATCGGAAGGTTGGTCTCGGCACTCGAGGAGATGGGTGAGCTGGACAACACCCTCTTCATCTACATCCTGGGGGATAACGGCTCGAGCGCCGAGGGGGGGCTTCGGGGCACGCTCAACGAGACCGCGACCATGAGCGGGCTCGAATACCCTTTCGAAAAGATGCTCGAGCGCATCGACGAGATCGGGCTTCCGGGCACCACGCCCCATTATGCGGTGGGCTGGGCCTGGGCTGGCGACACACCCTTCCAGTGGATGAAGCAGGTCGCCTCGCATTTCGGTGGAACCCGCAACGGGCTCATCATCAGCTGGCCCGCCTGGATCGCCGACAAGGGTGCCAAGCGCTTCCAGTTTCACCACGTGGTCGACATCGTCCCGACCATCCTCGAGGTGGTGGGGATCGCCGAGCCGACCATGTTCGACGGGGTGGCGCAAAAGCCGATCGAAGGCGTGAGCATGGCGTACACCTTCGACCGGGCGAACGCCGACGCCCCCAGCCGCAAGCGCGTGCAGTACTTCGAGGTGATGGGAAATCGAGCCGTCTACTCCGAAGGCTGGATGGCGTGCTGTCGACACGGGCGCCTTCCCTGGGTCACCGAGGGCAGCGCCGATTTCGAAGACGACGTCTGGGAGCTCTACGACGTCGAGAACGACTTCAGCCAGGCCGACGACCTGGCCGAGCGCCATCCGGAAAAGCTGCGCGAACTGCAGGACCTCTTTCTCATCGAGGCGGCGAAGTACGACGTCTTCCCCCTCGACGATCGTTTCGTCGAGCGGGCCGACATCACCCTCCGGCCCGGTCACTTCACCGGACGCACGACCATCGAATTTCCGCCGACCCTTCGCTACCTGCAGGAAGGGAGCGCTCCACGCCTCACGAATGTCGACCATCGCTTGCGGATGGTGGTGGAGGTGCCGGAGGAGGGCGCGGAGGGCGTGCTCTTTGCCGCGGGCGGTGACGGCGCCGGCTTTTCGCTCTTCGTCTGGGAGGATCGGCTGCGCTACCACTACAACTTCTGCGACATCGAGCGCTACGACGTGATCGCCGAGGCCCCCATGCCGCGGGGCAGGGTGGAGGTCGGCCTCGACTTCGTCTGCGACGACCCCGCGAGGGTGGGAGGTCCGGCAACGGTGCGCCTCCTTCTCGACGGCCGGCAGGTGGCGCAGGGGCGGATCGAGCGGCAGATCCGCGGCCGCTTCGGCTTCGGCGAGTGCATCGACGTGGGGCGCGACAGCCGCTCTCCCGTCTGGCCCGGCTACCGCTCGCGGCTTCCCTTCGAATTCACGGGGCGCATCGAAAACGTTCGGCTCGAACTCGGCGAGGCGGCCGTTCGCACGACTGCGGAGCTCATCGAGGAGCACCTGCGCTTCGAGTGAGCCATTTCGATGATTTGCGCCTTTGCCGGGGGACTTGCCATCTTGCACGAGGTGCGCACGTTCTTCGCCGCGCTCGTCCCCTGGGCGACGCTGGCCTTCGCGGTCAGCTCCATGCTCTCGGTGGGGTTCGCCCATTCGGTGCGGGAGATCCTCTGGCCGCTTCGGCGTTGGCGGAGAGTGGTCGGCTCGCTCGCGGCCAACTTCGTCCTCGCCCCGGGCCTCGCCTACATCCTCTTGCGTGTCTTCGACCTCGACGTGCCCCATGCCATCGGGCTCTTTCTCGTCGGCTCCGCGGCGGGGGCCTCCTTTCTCATCAAGCTCGCGCAGATCGCCCGGGGAGACGTGGCCTTTGCCGCCTCCCTTCTGGCCATCCTCGTCCCCTGCACGGTTGTCTTCCTCTCCCTGGTCGTTCCCGTCGCCATCCCCCGGGCCGAGGTCTCGGCGATGGCGATCGCCATCCCCCTCGTCCTCTCCATGATCCTGCCGCTCGCCTTGGGGCTATTCGTCCGGGCGCTGGCCCCTAACTTCGCCACCTCCGCAGCGCCGGTGATGAGCCGGGTGGCGAGCGTTTCCTTCGTGGCGGTCTTCGTCTCCATCGTGGTCGCCAACTGGACCGAACTCTGGACCATCGGCGTTCGCCCGGCCGCGGCCGCATCCCTTTTCATCCTCGGGACGTTCGGATCCGGTTGGTTGCTCGGGCTGAGATACCGGCACCTGCAGGACGTCCTCGCGCTCGGCACCGCCCAGCGCAACATCGCGGCGGCCACCGTGGTGGCCACACAGACCTTCGGGGATCTCCCCGGCGTACTGGTGATGGTCACGGTCACCACCGTGGTGGGGATGGTCCTCCTGCTCCCGCTCTCACTAGGGGCACGGTGGGGCGCTCGGGAGCGTTTTCGCCGCCGCCACGCCTGAAAGCGCCGGGAAATTCGGATTGCTCCGGACGCACCTGGGCGATAGAGGACTTCCGTGTCGCGCCTCCTCCTCGTTCCCGTCGGCTTTTACGTCCTCTCGACCGGGCTGGGAGTTCTGCTTCGCTTCTTCTTCGTCCGCCCCTTCGCCTTTCCGGTCTTCGGGAACGGGGTGCACGCCCACTCGCATACCCTCTACTTCGGGTGGGGGGCGCTGGCGCTCTTTGCGCTCATGCTCCGGGCGCTCGGCTCGACCGGACGGCTGACCCGCTTCTTTCTCGGAGCGGTCGTCGCCATCTCCGCTGCGACCTTCGTCTCCTTCCTCGAAGGCGGCTACTCCACGCCCTCCATCGTCGTCTCCGCGATCTCGCTCTTGGTCTGGCCCGTGGGCGTGGCAGAGGTTTGGCGCCGCGCGCGCGCCCGGGCAGACCTCGCGGCGATCTACTTCCGCACCGCCATGGCGTACGTCGTCTTCGCCTCGCTGGGCGCAGCCACGCGGGCGATCTTCATCGCCCTCGATGCCTCGGCGTACGCCAAGTCGCTGGCGGTCTTCGCCTTCCTGCACGGGTTTTCGTGGTTCTTCGTCTTCGGCGTGCTGGGCGTTCTCCTGCACGAGGCCGGCGCGTTCGGCATTCGTCTCGACGAGCGCTCCTTGGCACTCGCGCTCAAGATCGCCGCGCCCCTCGCCTGGCTCACCTTCCCGTTGGGCGTGCCCCAGGGCTCGGAGGGGGTGCTTGGCCTCGTCGCGCGCGCCGCTTCCGTCGTCCTGCTGGTTTTCGGCCTCGTCGCCGCACGGGCCCTCTGGCGCGCAGGGAAGGAGGGGCGAGATGCGCATCATCTCGCCTTTTGCTGGCTCGGCTTCTGGCTTGGGCTCGACGCGAGCCTCGCCGCGGTCGGCGCGCTGGGCCTTTCCGAGCTGGCCGTCCGCTCGCGGCACCTCGCCATCCTCTACCTGCACGTCCGCCTGGTCGGCTTCGTCAGCCTGGGCGTGATGCTCGCCATCTTTGCCGGCAGGCGTTCGCCCTTTGGCCCCGGCATGTGGCTGCACAACCTCGGCCTTCTCGTCATGCTCGCGGGCCTTGGCGTCGCCGGCCTCCCCGCGACCGGCTGGAGCATCCCGCCGCTCCTCTTGCGCCTCTCTCTCCCGGTGGCCGCCGTGGGTGGCGCCGTCACTGCGCTCGCGGGCGCTGTCTGGCTCGTCCAGCTCGTCGCCGAGCGTCGATCCGCCCGCTCCGCCTCGCCCGATCGCGCCGCCGTCCCGAGATGAAAGGGGGAGGAGCGTGATGCCCGAGAAGGACGCCGTCAAGCGAGCCAAGAAGTTGAAGCGCGAGGGGAAGTCCCCCTCCACCCAGGCGAGCGAGTTCGTGCGCGAGGAGATGCACGCCTACAAGGAAGGGAAGGGCCCCAAGAGCCCTCGGCAGGCCATCGCCATCGGCCTGTCCGAGGCCCGCCGCGCTGGCGTCGACCTCGAGCCGCCCAAGGATCGACCCGAGCTTCGCAAGAAGGCCGAGCGCGACCTCGAAGTCGGCGAAACGCGCGGCGAGCTTTGAGCCTTTTCGCGCGGGCGGAGCACCTTCGGCAACGCGATCGCCGACTGGGCCTCTGAATCGCCTAGTCGAGTGGGTGGGGTCCGCTTCTACGGCGGGTTGGGAAATTCGGGGCAGACGTCCGCATCGAGAGGGCTTGCGGGG
>QGUN01000124.1 GCA_003242475.1 Pseudomonadota bacterium | reverse complement strand
ACAGGATACGCCTCGGGGTGCACCGCTGAGGCGTCGAGCGGGTTCTCGCCGTTCATGATCCGCAAGAATCCAGCGGCTTGCTCGAACGCTTTGGGGCCAAGTCGCGGCACCTTCTTCAAGGCGGTGCGCGAGGGGAACGGGCCGTTCTCGTTGCGATAGGCCACGATGTTGGAGGCGAGCGCGCGGTTGAGGCCGGAGACGCGCGCGAGCAGCGGCACGGAGGCCGTGTTCACGTCGACGCCGACCGAGTTGACACAATCCTCCACCACCGCATCAAGCGAACGGGCGAGACCCGTCTGGTCCACATCATGCTGGTACTGGCCAACGCCGATGGACTTGGGCTCGATTTTCACAAGCTCCGCGAGCGGATCCTGCAGGCGGCGAGCGATGGAGACGGCGCCGCGCAGGCTGACATCGAGGTCCGGAAACTCTTGGGCCGCGAGTTCAGACGCGGAGTAAACCGAGGCGCCGGCCTCCGACACCATCACCTTGGTGAGCTTCAGCTGGGGCATCTTGGTGATCAGCTCGGCGACCAGCCGGTCCGTCTCGCGGCTGGCCGTGCCATTGCCGATGCTGATGAGCTCGACCTTGTGCTTCATGCAGAGGGCCGCGAGCGTGGCCAGCGCGCCCTGCCAGTCCCGCTGCGGCTCGTGTGGGTAGATGGTCGCCGTTTCGAGGAGCTTGCCCGTCTGGTCCACCACGGCGACCTTGACGCCGGTGCGATAGCCGGGGTCGAGGCCCATGGTCACGCGCGGGCCGGCGGGAGCGGCCAGCAGCAGGTCCTTGAGGTTCTTGGAGAAGATCGCGATCGCTTCGCGGTCCGCGCGCTCCTTGAGGCGCATCAGCAAGTCGACGCTGAGCGAGATCGACAGCTTGACCTTCCAGGCCAGGCGAACCGTCTCGAGAAGCCAGCGGTCGGCCGGGCGGCCCCGATCGGCGATGCCGAACGCCGCCCGGATCTTGAGCTCGGCCGGATGCGGCTTGTCGGGCTCATGCGGGACATCGAGATCGACGTCGAGGATGTCCTCGTTCCGGCCGCGGAAGATGGCGAGGGCCCGGTGCGAGGGCATGTCCTTGATGCGCTCGCTATGGTCGAAGTAGTCGGCGAACTTGGCCCCGTCTTTCTCCTTGCCCTTGCGCACAGTGGACCTGAGCACGCCTTCGTCCCACAGCCACTCGCGCAAGGAGCCGACGAGCTTGGCATCCTCGCCGATGCGCTCAATGAGGATGTGGCGGGCGCCGTCCAGCGCGGCCTTGGCATCGGGGATGCCTTTGTCGGGCGCAACGAATTTCTCCGCCTCGACCTCCGGCACGAGGGCAGGATTCTGGAGGAGGGCATCGGCTAGAGGCTCCAGGCCGGCCTCGCGCGCAATCTGCGCCTTGGTCCGCCGCTTCGGCTTGTAAGGCGCATACAAGTCTTCGAGCTCGACCTTGGTCTCGGCGGCGTTGATGGCGCGCGCAAGCTCGGGCGTCAGCTTGCCCTGCTCCTCGATGCTCCTGAGGATGGTCGCGCGGCGGTCCTCCAGCTCACGCAGGTATCCGAGCCGCTCCTCGAGCTTCCTGAGCTGCGTATCGTCAAGCCCGCCGGTCTTCTCCTTGCGGTAGCGGGCGATGAACGGCACCGTCGCGCCTTCGTCGAGAAGGGCCACGGCCGCCGCAACCTGCCCGACGCCGACACCCAGCTCCGCCGCGATACGCTGATTGATCTTGTCCATCGGATCCCTGCACTCTGATCAACAACCGCTCGAAGGGCGGTTACATCGCGCGATTCTCTTGCTCTGCGAAGATTGCGGTGCCGGTGCGGCGGTCTGACCGCGGAGCGTC
>QGUN01000032.1 GCA_003242475.1 Pseudomonadota bacterium | reverse complement strand
TACCTGGGCGAGAAGCACTTCGAGGGCTTCCTCCGTGTCCTACACCACGGTTCGCGAAGCGCTGTAATCTCACCTGCTCACGGCATGTTCGAGATGATTCAGCTCAATCATCGTGGATTCGGCACAGGCCCCGGGCTCCGCTCCCTGTGACCCTTGCAATCGCCGCCCTGTGTACCCCAGGACCGGCTTTCCACGATGATTCCCATCTAGTCGAAGAGGTGGGGCCTTCGGGCCCCACCTCGACTCTCGAAGCACGGGAACGGCCACGAGGAGACGGACCTGGCTGGCCATCTCTGCGCTCCTGGTATTGGTAGGCTGCAGCACCAACTGCGAAGGCGTGAGCGCTCCGACTGATGTCGGTCCTGGCCTGGACGATGCGAACTGGGCCGTCGTGACGCTCGAACGACCGGCAAAGTCCCTTACCATCTTCAAGTGGCAGGGCCATCAGCCAATCTTTCCGGAAACGCGTTGGGAGGACGGGTGCGGGCTCGGCTGCTCATCCACCTCGCTTCGATTCGGCGATGGCATCGAAGGGATGACGATCGGTAGTCGATATGCCGAACACACCGGTCGCCATGAAGCATACGCGATGGAGGTTCACTATTTCGAAAACACCGCGCGGTCGATTGCCCGCGCATGGCGCCTGTCAGACGGCGCCGAGCTTGGTGGGTTGCTCGTCACACCAAAGGACGGCGAAGCGAGGCGATTCGTCGTGAGTCCGCGGTCGGAGGATCCCGATGTGATTCTGATGCAGAGCTTCGACGACGGCAATCTTTGGGTGGTCCATTCACGATCGGGCTGGGACCTCAAGCTTCCCTGGCGGCCACTTTCGCTCGATGCGGAGCTTGCCGAGCTTTGCTACAATTTCGGCACGCCCGAGCAGCCCGTATTGGCTTTCGGTTGCCCGACCGGACTTCATGTCATGAAGACGCGCGGGAGCTCGGAAGTCAGTGTCCTCGGCGAAAAGGTACGAGTACCCACGGGGGAGGGGAGCGGAAGCTCTCTCATCTGGGCGGAGCACGTTCAGAAGACCGACAACGAGATCGCCTCACGAATTCGAGTTTGGTCCTTCGGTGGAGACGAAGTCCGCAACCTTGGCGAGCTGCCAGGAGAAGTTTGCGCCCTCGCTGCGACCCGCGAACACGTCGCCGGAGTCTGGAGTCGCGATGGAGCCGACTCTCGGTTTTGCCTCTCTCACATGGCCAATCCCGAAATCTTCAGGATCGGGCGAGACGACGGCAGGTTGGAGCTCGGCCCGCGCCTCGCGGACGGGGCGGTGAGAGTGGGGAGCCTGCGCACGAACGGGCGATTTTCCGCATTGATTGCAGAGTTTCCCACCGGCCAGGCGACGATCGGCTCGGAGGCCACCCGCATCCTCCTCCTTCGTCATTCGGACGGGAAGATGCGGCAGTTCGTTGCACCCGCCGGTTTCACGCTCGGCAGGTCCACGATCGCCATCGACGAAGAGCACCTCTATTTCACCCGGTGGAGCTCCAAGCCGAGAGACCATCGTTTCGATCGGCTCTTCCGCTACCGACTCGACTCTTTCGACGAGATCGGTGAACCCTACGAAGCGCCTGGCAGCTGATGGCTCTCCCCGACGAGCCGCGGCCCCGTGCAGCGATCGAACGGACGATAAAAAAAGAAGCTCGCATCTCTGCGAGCTTCCCTGGATCCACCGCGCTGTGGTCGGTGGAGATTCGACTGGTGGAGGCGGCGGGAATCGAACCCGCGTCCGAAGGTGATCCACGCCTCGGCCCTACGTGCGTAGCCCTCGGAAGGATCCGCGGCGGCTGCCCGAGGGCTGGCTACCGACGCGGTTGCCCTGGCTGGTACGTCCTCTTCTCGCCCAGGGCGACTCGAAGGAACGGCCGGGTTCGATGACGGAGGTGACGGCCGCCCCCGGCGGGCTGCCGGCCTCCGCGCTGTTCAGACCGCTTTCTCAGGCGGCGACAGCGAGCTCAACGTTGTCGTTGGCGTTTGTTTTTTGCTCACGGGGATTTACGTGCTCCGCGAGCGAGCACGGCACGCGCCTTGGGTTTCACTACCTCCGTCGAAGCCAGGTCGCCCCCAAAACCTTGGGGTGGGCCTCCCTCGAGGCCCGAAGCTAGCTTAGAACGCATTTGGCTCCTGTCAATGGAACGCCGGCCCCGTCCGGGTCATTCCGGCCCCGCGAAGGCCGGGATTGGGTTGTGAACCGTCACCCGGGCCGCGTCCACGTCCCGAGGGCGGAGCTTCCGCCGCTCCCAGGAGCCAGCCGACCTCCCGGTTGTTGCGGGAGGAAGGGGCCGGCCGCCATGGGGAGAGCTGGGAGCACGGCGGCGGAGCGCGACGAGCGCATGCCACCCGCCTCGAGATGCGCATCCGCCTTTGCGCGCGGGCGCGCGGTCGCTACAAGGGGGACATGAGCCTGGTCATCGCCCGGGATCTGCATCTGGCGTTCGGGCCGAAGGTCCTCCTTCAGGGTGCCAGCTTCTCGATCGGGCCGCGCGACCGCGTGGGGCTGGTCGGGGCGAACGGCACGGGAAAGTCGACGCTGCTCCGGATCCTCGCGGGGCAGGTGCACCCCGATTCGGGAACGCTGAGCTTCCGGCGAGGAACGCGGATCGGCTATCTGCCCCAGGACCTGGTGGCGGCGCCGGAGGGGACCTTGCTCGAGTCGGTGCTCGCGGCGGTCCCTGGCCGCGAAAGGATCGAGGAGCAACTCGCGGCGACGCAGCAAGCGCTGGCGGCGGCGACGACGGAGGAGGAGCAGCTCGAGCTTTCCACCAAGCTGACGGATCTGCATCACGAGCTCGAGCACTTCGAGGAGCACTACGGCCGGCACCGGGCGGAGCGCATCCTCGAAGGTCTGGGCTTCGACCGCTCGCGCTTCCACCAGCCGGCGGCCGCGCTCTCGGGCGGATGGAGGATGCGGGCGGCGCTCGCAGCGCTGCTCCTTCAGGATCCGGACCTCTTGCTCCTCGACGAGCCCACCAACCACCTCGACATCCCCACCCTGGCCTGGTTCGACGCCTTCCTGCGCAAAAGCCGCAAGGCGCTGGTGCTGATCTGCCACGACCGGGACTTTCTCAACCGGCAGATCGACCGGGTGATCTCGCTGGAGCTGGAAGGGCTGCGCTGCTACGCGGGCAACTACGACCGATACCGCGAGCTCCGCGCGGAAGAGGCTGCCGTCCTGGAAGCCCGGGCGCGCAAGATCGAGGCGCAGCGCGCGCACCTGCAGTCCTTCGTCGACCGCTTCCGCGCCAAGAAGGACAAGGCGAAGCAGGCGCAGAGCCGGCTCAAGCAGATCGAAAAGCTGGAGAAGGTGCAGATCCTCCAGGAGCGGGAGACGATCCACCTGCGCTTCCCCGAGGTGCCGCGCTCGGGGCGGGAGGTGCTTCGTGCCGAGGGGCTGCGGAAGGCATTCGGCGATCACGTCGTCTACGACGGCGCAAGCTTCCGGGTCGATCGAGGGCAGCGCATCGCGGTGGTGGCGCCGAACGGAGCGGGCAAGACGACCCTGCTCAAGATGATCGCCGGCGAGCTACATCCCGACGCCGGAGCCATCGAGTTCGGGCAGAACGTGATCCTCGGCTACTACGCGCAGCACCACGCCGACATGCTCGATCCGTCCAAGACGATCTTCGAGTTCGCGCGCGAGATGGCGCCGGCGAGAAGCGACCAGGAGATCCGCTCGGTTCTCGGCGCGCTGATGTTCGGCGAGGACGAGATCGACAAGCGGATCGGGGTGCTCTCCGGCGGGGAGCGCGCGCGGGTGGCGCTGGCGCGGCTGCTTCTACGTCCGGCCAACCTGCTCGTCATGGACGAGCCGACCAACCACCTCGACCTCGACAGCACCGAGAGGCTGCTTCGAGCGCTGCAGGAATTCGACGGGACGCTGCTCTTCGTCTCGCACAATCGGGCCTTCATCAACGGACTGGCCACGCACGTCTGGGAGGTGAAGGACCGCACGATCGACGTGCACCACGGGAATCTGGACGACTGGCTGGCGCGCCAGCAGCCCATGAACGTGGATGCGGAGCGGTTCGAGCCGAGGCAGACCCGCATGCTGAGCCCGAAGGAACGGCGTCGGCTCGAGGCGGAGGAGCGGCAGCGGCGCAGCGCGCTGACCCGTCCGATCAAGGAGGAGATCGCCCGGCTGGAGGCGCGGATCCAGGAGCTGGAGGCGAAGGTCGCCGAGCACGAAAGGCAGCTCGCCGATCCGGCGCTCTACGAGGACTTCGCCAGGGCGAAGGAGATCTCCGATGCGCACCGCGTGGGCAAGGAGGAGCTCGAGGCGCTCTATGCGCAGTGGGAAGACGCGCAGGAGCGACTCGCGGCGGCGGAGGCGCAATTCGCGACTGGCTGACGCCCGACGCGAACGAGAGGCGCCCCAGAGGCTCCATGGCCCGCTCGCCGCGAGCAAGCGCACGACGGACGCCGTTTCCCGCGAGGCAAGGCGCGGCAGAAGGGGTGGGGTCCGGTACGCCGATGGACGCCACCCGCGGTGAGGCGAGGCGCGAGACGGGCATGCGGGCCGCCACGGGCCGAGCCGGCGGTCCGTGCGCTCCAGCGGCGCTCAGCTCAGCGCGGAGGTGCAGTGGCCGCAGCGGGTGGCGCCGATGGGGATCTTCATCAGGCAATGAGGGCAGGGCTGCTCGCTCATCTCGCCGGACTTCTTCTCCGTGCGGCCGAGTGCCTCGAGGAAGCGATTGTAGGTACGGACGAGGAAGAAGACCGCGGTCGAAACGATCAGGAAGCTCAGCACGTTGTTGATGAAGAGGCCGTAGTTGAGGGTGACGGCGCCGGCTGCACGCGCCTCGGCGAGACTGGCGTACTTTCCCCCGGACAGGTTCACGTAGAGGTTGGAGAAATCCACGCCGCCGGTCAGCAGGCCGATCGGGGGCATGAGAATGTCATCGACCAGCGACCGAACCACCGAGGTGAAGGCGGCGCCGATGATGATGCCCACGGCCATGTCCAGGACGTTTCCTCGGGCGATGAACTTCCGAAACTCTTCGACGATGCGCACGGCGGTCCTCCCGAAAGCCCCCTCTCCGGGCATCCGGCAAGCACCACCGTTCCCTAACCCACCTCGGGCCGGCGATCACCTTCGCCAAGGCAAGACTTCGGTCTGACCGGTCGGATGCCGAGCCCAAGACGCGACGGTCGGCGCCCGCGCGGCCGCGCCGACGCCCGTTCACGCGGGGACCGGGCGTCGGCGAAGGAGTCGCTCGACGAGACGAGCGATCCGTTTTCGATTTCGCCTGGCGAGCAGCTTCTCGGCGAGCGGCCACGCCTTGCGGGCCAGGACGCGAAGGGCGCGATACGCCAGCGCTGCCCCCACGCCCTTGCGCAGCCAATGTCTCTTCTTCACGCGCCCGGCTCCACCTTCCCCAGCACCACGGCCCGCGCCCTCTTACCGGCACGCCCGTGCGGACGGCTCGCGAGGACGATGAAACGCGGATAACCCTCGTCGGGGAACGGGAATACTCCCTTCCCCCAGGCCCGCGGCCCCTTCTTGCTGGTGCCGAGCTCCTTCTTACCGGGTGCGAACTCCTTCTTCGCACGCCCGACGCCCTTCTCACGCGTCGTCCGCGCGGCGGAGGGGCCCTTGCCGGCCCGCCGCTTCCACATCAGGCTGCCGAAAAGCGGCAAGGTCACCCCGAGGACGACCAAGATCACGAGGGGCAAGGCCCGCATGCCGAGGATCTCTCGATTCGCCCACGTGCGCCGAAATCGCGCCGTGGGACGGGGCGGCAACACCTCGGGATTGGCTTGCACGCGCTCCCTCGCCTCGACGGGATCCAGGCCGCCGGCGGGGTGCGGGTAGAGCTCCTCGGTGCGCGTGTAGCGCCGGTCTTCGGGACGATCCATGAAAACCTCCTCCCCCTTGGGTTGAGCCTCCTTCAGGGCGAACGCAAGGAGCGACCGGCCGGGCTCGGCGACCGGGTTGCGACGCATGAAAGGGGGAATTAGGTCCCGCATGCGCCTTCTTGATGGCGCTTGCCCGCGGGCCCAAAACGCCATAGGAAGCGTTGGCCCGCCTTCGTGGGCGCAGGAGTCGCGATGCAGAGCCAGCCCGCTTTGAAGCCCGAAAGACGAGTCGAGCGCCTGGACGCCGTGACGGTCCGCTTCGCCGGCGATTCCGGCGACGGCATGCAGCTCACCGGAAGCGAGTTCTCCAAGGCATCGGCCATCGCGGGCAACGACATCCGGACCTTTCCTGATTTCCCGGCCGAAATCCGCGCGCCCGCGGGGACGCTCGCTGGCGTTTCGGGTTTCCAGGTGCAGTTCGCCAGCCACCCGATCTACACGCCGGGCGATCGCCCCGACGTGCTGGTGGCGATGAATCCGGCGGCGCTGAAGGCGAACTTGCCGGACCTCAAGCCCGGCGGCCTGATCATCGCCAACACGGGGGGCTTTACCGACCAGAACCTCAAGAAGGCGGGGTACGACGCCAACCCGCTCGAGGACGGCTCGCTTGCCGGCTACCGGGTCATTCCCGTCGACATCACGCGTCTGACGGAAAACGCGCTTCACGGTAGCGGGCTGTCGGCGCGGGAGATCGCCCGCTCCAAGAACATGTTCGCGCTGGGGCTGATGCTCTGGCTCTATCAGCGCCCGCTCGAAAAGGCGGTGGCCGATCTCCGCTCCAAGTTCGTCGGGCGGCCGGAGATCGTCGAAGCCAACGAGAAGGTGCTCCGGGCCGGGCACGCCTACGGCGAGACCGCGGAGCTCTTCACCAGCGTCTACGAAGTTCCCCCCGCCCGACTCGCGCCGGGGACCTATCGCAACATCTCGGGTAACCAGGCCATCGCGCTCGGGATCGTGGCGGCGGCGCAGCTCTCGGGGCTCAAGGGCTTCCTCGGCAGCTATCCCATCACCCCGGCCTCCGACATCCTGCACGAGCTTTCGCGCTACAAGAATTACGGCGTCACCACCTTCCAGGCCGAGGACGAGATCGCGGCGATCTCGGCGGCCATCGGAGCGGCCTTCGGCGGAAACCTCGGCATCACCACCTCGTCGGGCCCGGGCATCGCCCTCAAGCAGGAGGCGATCAACCTCGCAGTGATGGCCGAGCTGCCGCTCCTGATCGTCGACGTGCAGCGGGGCGGTCCGTCCACGGGCCTTCCCACCAAGACGGAGCAGGCCGACCTCCTGCAGGTCCTCTTCGGCCGCAACGGTGAGTCGCCGGTTCCCGTCCTCGCCGCGCAAAGCCCCGGCGACTGCTTCCGGACGGTGCTGGAAGCAGCGCGGATCGCCATCCGCTACATGACGCCGGTGATCGTCCTCTCGGACGGCTCCATCGCCAACGGCCAGGAGCCGTGGCGGATCCCCGAGCCGAGCGAGCTGGAGCGCATCCAGGTCAGGTTCCGCACCGATCCCGAGGGCTTCCAGCCGTATGCGCGGGATCCGGAGACGCTCGCCCGCGCCTGGGTGCGGCCGGGGACGCCGGGACTGGAGCACCGCATCGGCGGTCTGGAGAAGCACCACCTCACCGGCGCGGTCTCCTACGATCCGAAGAACCACGAGCTGATGGTCCGGACCCGCGCCGAGAAGATCGAGCGGATCGCGCGCGAGTTCCCGCCGCTCGAGGTGGATGGCTCGCCCTCCGGGAAGCTGCTGGTGGTCGGCTGGGGTTCGACCTACGGGGCGATCGCCGCCGCGGTTCGGGAACTGCGGCGCCGCGGCCGCGACGTCTCCCACCTGCACCTTCGCTACCTCAACCCGCTTCCGCGCGACCTCGGCGAGATCCTCTCGCGCTTCGAGCGGGTGGTGGTCCCCGAGCTGAACCTGGGCCAGCTTCGCACCATCCTGCGCAGCCGGTACCTGGTGGACGCGAAGGGGATCAACAAGGTCCAGGGCAGACCCTTCCAGGTTACCGAGCTGGTCGAGCGCATCGAGGAGCTGCTCTCATGAAAGCGACCGCCGTCGTTGGGCTCACGCGCAAGGATTTCCAGACGGACCAGGAGGTCCGCTGGTGCCCGGGGTGCGGCGACTACGCCATTCTCGCCTCGGTGCAGAAGGTGCTGCCCGAGCTGGGCATCCCCCGCGAGAACATCGTCTTCGTCTCGGGGATCGGCTGCTCGAGCCGATTCCCCTATTACATGAATACATACGGTTTCCACACCATTCACGGTCGCGCGCCGGCCATCGCCACCGGACTGAAGAATACGCGGCCCGACCTGCAGGTGTGGGTGGTGACGGGCGACGGCGACGCGCTCGCCATCGGTGGCAACCACTTCCTCCACGCGCTCCGCCGCAACGTCGACCTCAAGATCCTGCTCTTCAACAACCGCGTCTACGGCCTGACCAAAGGCCAGTACTCGCCGACTTCCGAGTTCGGCAAGAAGGCCAAGTCCACGCCCTACGGCTCCATCGACGAGCCCGTCAACCCGATCCAGATCGCGCTGGGCGCGAACGCCTCGTTCGTGGCGCGATCCATCGACGTGGAGGCCAGGCACCTGCAGGAGATGCTCCGGCGCATGGCGGAACACCGGGGGACGGCCGTCCTGGAGATCCTGCAGAACTGCAACGTCTTCAACGACGGTGCCTGGGACCACCTCACCAACAAGGAAACCAAGGCGGAAAACCAGCTCGTCCTCGAGCACGGAAAGCCGCTGCTCTTCGCCAACGGAAAGAAGGGCATCCGCCTGCGCGGCTTCGTCCCGGAGGTGGTCGAGGTGGGCGAGGGCGGAGTGGACGTCTCCGAACTCCTCGTCTGGGACGAGAAGGCGCCGCCAGCGCTGGCCTTTGCGCTCGCCGGCCTGGCCTCCCCCACCCCGATCGGCGTCTTCCGCCAGGTGGAGCGGCCGGTCTACCACGAGCTGGAGGAGCAGCAGGCCCGCCAGGTCGTCGAGCGCCTCGGCCCGGGCGAGCTCTCCCGGCTGCTCGCCGGACGCGATACCTGGACGGTCGAGTAATCCCGAAGCTCTCGCCCGCTCGCTTGCCAACGCCAGAGGGCAGCCAAACCCTTAGCTCCATGCTGGGTGCCCATCTCGTGCAGGGGGGCGGCTGCGCCTTTTCGGTCTGGGCGCCGCGCGCAAAGCGGCTCGCGGTCGAGTGGATCTCGGCGGCGACCGGAGAACGGCGCCTGTTGCCGATGCGTCGGGAGGGCGAGATCCATTCCACCCTCGTCGAGGAAGCTCGCGCGGGCGACCGTTACTTCTTCGTCTTCGACGACGGCCGGCGCCGCCCCGACCCGCGCTCCTTCCACCAGCCCAAGGGCGTGCATGGCCCCAGCGAGATCGTCGACCTCGGGCGCATCGCCCGCATCGCGCGCGCCGGCCGCGGGCGGACGCGAAAGGCGCTCGTCGACTGGGTGATCTACGAGCTTCACGTCGGGACCTTCACCGCGGAGGGGACCTTCGCCGCGCTCGAGAAGCGGCTCGACGAGCTGGTCGAGCTCGGCGTCTCGGCGGTGGAGCTGATGCCGGTCTGCCCTTTCCCCGGCGAGCGAAACTGGGGTTACGACGGGGTGGCGCCCTACGCCGTCCACGAGGCGTATGGCGGTCCCGAGGGGCTGGCGCGCCTGGTGAGCGCGGCGCACGAGCGCGGCCTCGCCGTCGTCCTCGACGTGGTCTACAACCACCTCGGACCGGAGGGAAACTACCTCTCCGAATTCGCGCCCTATTTCACGGACCGGTACCGCACGCCCTGGGGACAGGCGATCGACTACGACGGCGAGAACGCGGCCCAGGTGCGCGCGTGGGCGATCGAGAACGCCGCCTTCTGGATCCGCACCTACGACGTGGACGCGCTCCGGCTGGACGCGGTCCAGGCCATCCACGATCACGGGCCGCCCCCGCACGTGGTCGCGGAGATCGCCAGGGCGGTGCACGAAGCGGGCGGGCTCGTCATCGCGGAGAGCGACCTCAACGATCCCGTGGTCGTCACGCCGGCGCCAAAGGGGTGGGGCCTGGACGCGCAGTGGAGCGACGACCTGCACCACGCGTTGCACGCGCTGCTCACCGGCGAGCGCACGGGCTACTACCAGGACTACGGCGAAGTCGAGGACGTGGCGACGGCGCTCCGGCAGGGCTTCGTCTACGACGGCTCGCGGTTCTCGCGCTTCCGCGGCAAGAGCTACGGAAAGAGCCCGGCCTCGATCCCGGCGGAGACGCACGTGGTCTGCCTGCAGAACCACGACCAGGTCGGCAACCGGGCCCGTGGCGATCGCATCGCCCAAATCGCCGGGCTGGAAGCGGCGAAGCTGGGCGCCGCGGTGGTCCTCTGCTCGTCGGGGATCCCTCTCCTCTTCATGGGCGAGGAGTACGCCGCGCCGCAGCCCTTCCCCTTCTTCACCTCGCATACCGAACCGGAGCTGGCGGAGGCGGTGCGCCGCGGCCGGCGCCACGAGTTTTCCGCGTTTCGCTGGCAGGGCGAGGTCCCCGATCCCCAGGCGGAGTCGACCTTCCGCTCCGCCAAGCTCGATCCTGCGGATCGCACGCGGCCGCCGCACGACGGGGTCTACCGGCTTTACCGGGAGCTTCTCGCGCTGCGCGCCTCACATCCGGCGCTGCGAGGGCCCGACCGGGGCCAGCGCAGCGCGGCCGAGGCGCTTGGGCCTGGCGTGCTGCGCCTCGAGCGCTGGGGCGATGGCCGCCGCCTCTTGCTTCTCGGCTCCTTCTGCCGGGAGGAAGTTCTTCTCGATCCCCGCATCGAAGGGCGCTGGAAGCTCGTCCTCGACACCGCGGATCTACGCTTTTCCGGCCCGGGCGGGCTCGCGCCGCAGACGCTGGAGCCCGGCAAGCCGCTCCGCCTCTCCCCCCTCTCCGCCTGCATCTACGAACGAGGCGCTTGAACGGGCTTCGGGCGGCCCCGCTTCCTCCGGCTCCGCGTACGCAATCCCACGAGGATGGTCGTGACGCGGTGACGTTCGGCCGCGAGACTCGTCATCTCGGGGAGGGGGGCTCCAGGAAGAGGGGGCCTCGGTCGTCCCGCGCGGGAATGGCGTGCCAGACCAGGGTGCCTTCGCCGGGCCGCTCCATGTCGAGAGCGAGAACGGCGCCCGGCTCCAGCTCGGCGGGGACCGAGGGCCAGCCGAGGAGAAAGACGCCGAGGCCCCCCAGAAGAGGCTGGTGGCCGACCAGAGCCACGGCGCCCTCGCCTCGCTCCTCGATGAGGTCGAGCAGGAAGGAGACCCGGCCAGTGGGCAACAGACGTCGGCTGATCTCCACGGGGGTGTCCGGGCCCATTTCGGCGAGGCAGATCTCGCAGGTCTGCACCGCGCGGACGAGGGGCGAGACCACCCAGACCTCGGGGATCGGGTCGTCGCGCCTCGACCAGGCGCGGGCGAGCTCGCGGACTCGTCGACGGCCCTCGGGTGTGAGGGGACGGTCCTCGTCCTGAACGCCTGGCCCAGGCGGAACCGCCTCGCCGTGTCGCATCAGGTAGAGTCGCATCAATGAACCTCGAGGGAGAGCGCGAGACGAAAACCGACGGGGTGATGAGCTCGGGGCAGGTGGGCTCTCGTCGACTCCCCTAGATTTCTCGGCGCCCCTGGAGGGCCCTGGCGATTGTCGCCTGATCGGCATACTCCAGGTCGCCCCCGATGGGAACCCCCTGCGCGATGCGCGTGACGCGGATCCCCATGGGGCGCAAGAGCTTCGTCAGGTAGAGGGCAGTGGCCTCCCCCTCGACGTCGGGGTTGGTGGCGACGATGACCTCGCGGACGGGCTCGCCTCCCTCGAGGCGCCGCAGAAGCTCGCGGATGCGCAGCCGGTCGGGCCCGACGCCATCCAGGGGGGAGATGGCCCCGTGCAGAACGTGGTAGCGTCCGCGGTATTCTCGGGAACGCTCCACGGCCAACAGATCGGGGACGTTCTCGACCACGCACAGAAGGCTCGGGTCCCGCCGCGGATCGGAGCAGATGGCGCAAGGGTCCTGCTCCGTGAGGGTGCAGCAGACGCTGCAGAGCCTGACGTTCTCGACCACGTCGACGAGCGCCTCGGCCAGGCCGCGCGCGTACTCGGGCTTGGACTGCAGGATGTGGTAGGCCAGGCGCTGGGCCGTCTTCTCCCCGATTCCCGGCAGCTTGGCGAGCTCGGTGGTGAGTCGGGTGATCGGATCGGGTTTCAAGGAACCTCCGGACGGATCCTCAGAACACCAGCCCCGGGATCTTCACTCCGCCCGTGATCTTGGTCATCGCCTCCTCCTCGCGCGCCTTGGCAGCGGCGAGCGCCTGGTTGACCGCTGCGACGACCAGGTCTTCGAGCATGGAGACGTCCTGCGGGTCCACGGCCTTCGGGTCGATCCGGATCTCGAGGATTTCGCGCACGCCGTTGGCCCGCACGGTGACGAGGCCGTCCGCCGCCTTCCCCTCCACCACGACGTTCTCGGAGAGCTCCTGGCGCGCCTTGTCCACCTCGGCCCGCATCTTGCGGACCTGCCGCATCATCGTGTTGAAGTCGATCCGCATCTCTACGTCCTCTTTGGGGAAGGCGCAGTATAGGCGAAGGAACGCGACGAGATCAGCGATCCTCGGGCACGTCGATCCCGGTCAGCTCGGCGCCGAGGGCGGTCTGCACGGCGCGGACGGCGGGATGCTCGCGGGCGCGGCGGCGAAGCTCCTCGGCGCGAGCGGCGCGCCGGCGCCGCTCCTCCTCGGCCACCGAGATCGAGGCGCCGTCCAACGAGGTGTCGAGCCGAAGCCGTGCTGGCCGGCCGAAAAACGCCGCGAGGAGCGACTCCGCCTGAGCACGCATCTCGCCCGCCTCGAGCTGGGCGCGGTGAAAACCGTGCTCGCTGGCATAGGCGAGCGCCACCTCGCCCTCTCCGAGCCGAACCAGCCGCCCCTCCGCGAGGATGGTGCAGAGCACGGCGTGGCGCTCCCGGATGCTGGAGAGGAAGCGCTTCCACCGCTCGAAGGGCGGCAAGGAGGGGTCGTCTGCCGCGCACTCGCCCGCCGCGCAGCCTCCCGGGGAGGGCTCCGGCGGAAAGACGCGCGCCGGCGGCTCGGAAAATCCCGGGGGCGCGTCTTCGTCGCCTGGAGGCGGCGGTTCGTCGAAGGGGGGCGGCTCCTCGATGGGCGAAGGTGCGGCAAATGGCCTGGGTGAAGAGAATCGCGGCGCCCCGGCGGAGCCCCGGTCCCCCTCCTCGTCCTGGCTCGGAGCGGCCCGGCGCGCGGCGGGCCGGCTGCGCGCCTCCCGCGCCCGGGCCTGCGCCTCCACCTGCCGCACGAGGTCGTCGACCGAAACCGGCGCGGGGGCCGCACGCTCACTCGCAGGCCGGGACGTCGGAGCCGCCGGCCGCGGCGGGGCCGAGAGCTCGCGCGGAGCCGGCGTCGACGCGCGCGGTGCGGGACGGGGCTCGGGCATCGCGCCCTGCCCCACGACCGAGCGCGCCACCTTCTCCAGCCGCGCCGCCAGCTCCGAGACCGACTGCCCTGGAGCCATGTGAACCGCGGTGAGCAGGGCGACCTCGAGCGCGAGGCGCGGTCGCGCGGCGAAGGAGAGGTCGCGGATGGCGCCATGGACCAGGTCGAAGAGGCGGGCGAGCTGGGCGGCGTCGGCCTTCTCCGCCTGCGCCCGCATCTCCTCGGCGCGCTCGGCAGAGGCATCGGGCGGCGGAGCGTCCACGGTCTTCAGGTAGAGCAGATCGCGCAGGTGCTGGGCGAGCTCCTCGCAGAGCTTCTTCGCATCGACTCCGCGCTCGTAGACCTCCTCCACCACCTCGATGACCCGCTTGCCGTCGCGGTCGAGAAGCGCGTCGGCCAGGGAGAGGACGAGGGTGGAGTCGACCAGGCCGAGGACCTCCTCCGCGGCCCGATCGTCGATCGAAAGGCCGAGGGAGGAGACGAGCTGGTCGAGCAGAGAGAGGGCGTCGCGCATGCCCCCGTCGGCCTGCCGCGCCAGCAGGCCGAGCGTCCGGTCGGAGATGGCGATCCCCTCGGCATCGCAGATGGTGCGCAGGCGCTTGACCATGTCCGCCGCGGAGACGCGGCGGAAGTTGTGGCGCTGGCAGCGCGAGAGGATGGTCTCCGGCAGCTTCTGCGGGTCGGTGGTGGCGAAGATGAACTTGACGTGGGGCGGGGGCTCCTCGAGCGTCTTGAGCAGAGCGTTGAACGCCGCCACCGACAGCATGTGGACCTCGTCGATGATGTAGACCTTGAAGCGGTCCCGCTGCGGTAGGTAGCGGACGGTGTCCCGGATCTCCCGGACGTTGTCGACGCTGTTGTTGGAGGCCCCGTCGATCTCGACCACGTCGACGGAGGTGCCCGCGGCGATCTCCCGGCACGGGAGGCACTCGCCGCAGGGATCCTTCGTCGGACCCTTCTCGCAGTTGAGGGCGCGGGCGAGCAGGCGAGCCGTGGTGGTCTTGCCGACGCCCCGGGGGCCACAGAGGAGGAGAGCGTGGGCGACGCGGCCCTGGGCGATGGCGTTGGCGAGAGTGGAGACGACGTGCTCCTGTCCGGTGACCTCTTCGAAGGTCTGCGGGCGCCACTTTCGCGCCAGCACCAGGTAGCTCATCGCTCCTCCAGGGGCGAGCCGCTCGCCCTTCGCTCGCTCCGCATCGCGTGGGACGCGCTGGCGGAAAGGGTGATAGCCGGGCTACCCGCGTACACGCGAAGTGACGCTACCGTTGCTCCCTTCCGGGCCTGGCGGGGTTCGCGGCTCCGCGTTACCCGGACCCGGCTATCGCAAACCTCGTGGCGGAGAGGGAGGGATTCGAACCCTCGGTACCGTTTCCGGTACACACGCTTTCCAGGCGTGCACCTTCGGCCTCTCGGTCACCTCTCCAAAAAATCACCCGGTTGCCCGGGTCATTCCTGCAAAGAACTTTGGCGGAGAGAGAGGGATTCGAACCCCCGGTACGGTTTCCCGTACACCTGATTTCGAGTCAGGCGCCTTCAGCCAGCTCGGCCATCTCTCCGCAACCTATCCTGCTCCTTCCGTTTACGCTGGAAGAAGCCCTTTAGCAACTGGCTCGCCTCCTCGGCGAGCACACCGCCCTTCACCTCCAGGCGGTGGTTCAGGCGGGGGTCGGTGCAGATGCTGTAGAGCGATTCCACCGCCCCGGCCTTCGGGTCCCGTGCGCCATAGACGAGCCGGTCGACCCGGGCGTTGACCAGAGCTCCGGCGCACATGGCGCAGGGCTCGAGGGTCACGTAGAGGGTCACCCCGGACAGGCGCCACCTCCCCAGGCTCTTGGCCGCGCTGGAGAGCGCCAGGATCTCGGCGTGGGCCAGAGGATCGGCCAGCCGTTCCCTGGCGTTCCGCCCGGCGCCCACGACCCGACCCTCGAAGACGGCGACTGCCCCCACCGGGACCTCGTCCTCCTCCGCGGCCTTTCTCGCCTCCTCGAGCGCGAGCCTCAGAAAATCTTCGTCCACGGCGAGAGGAAGAGGTTGGCGGGCCCTGCAGGATTCGAACCTGCGACCTTCGGATTCGTAGTCCGACGCTCTATCCAACTGAGCTAAGGGCCCGTCTCGTTTCCCAAATGGCGGAGAGAGAGGGATTCGAACCCTCGATACGGGGTTTTCCCCGTATGCCGGTTTAGCAAACCGGTGCCTTCAGCCTCTCGGCCATCTCTCCAAACAGACCCGGGGCAACGCCGCTCGGGTTCCCTATTCGGTTGTTCCGATCTGGCGGAGGAGGAAGGATTCGAACCTTCGGGACGTCTTTCGACGCCCAGCGGTTTTCAAGACCGCCGCCATAAACCGCTCGGCCACTCCTCCAAGCTGGGACGACGACCTTCGTCCACCGCCGGATTCGGGCGCCGTGTCTAGCACGCCCGAACCGGTTCGGCAAGCAGGATCTGGCACGTCGATCGCGCGATCATGCGGCGCGGATCTCCTCGATCCCTCCCAGGTACGGTCTCAACACCTGCGGGATCTCCACGCTTCCGTCCGCCCGCTGGTACTGCTCGAGGATCGCCACCAGCGTGCGCCCCACGGCCAGCCCCGATCCGTTGAGGGTGTGGAGCAGGCGGGGCTTCTCGCCAGGGGCCGGCCGGTAGCGGATCTGCGCCCGCCTGGCCTGGTAGTCGCCGAAATTCGAGCACGAGGAGATCTCGCGATAGGCGTTCTGCCCGGGCAGCCAAACTTCCAGGTCGTAGGTGCGGGCGGCGGCGAAGCCCAGGTCGCCCGTGCAGAGCTCGACCACGCGGTAGTGCAGCCCGAGCTGCCGGAGCACCTCCTCCGCATCCGCCGTCAGTTCCTCCAGCGCCTGCATGCTCCTTTCGGGCTCGACGAACTGCACGAGCTCCACCTTGTGGAACTGGTGCTGGCGGATGAGCCCCCGCGTGTCGCGGCCGTAGCTTCCCGCCTCGCGGCGGAAGCAGGGCGTGTACGCGCAGAGCTTGATCGGCAGCGCGCCGGGCTCGATGACCTCCTCCCGGTAGAGGTTGGTCAGCGGCACCTCGGCGGTGGGGACGAGAAATTTTTCGTCGCCAGGCTCGGCCTCCGCCGTCTTGAAGGCGTCCTCCTCGAACTTGGGCAGCTGGCCGGTACCGGTCATCGAGGCCCGGTTGACCAGGTAGGGAGGCGAGACCTCCTCGTAGCCCTTGCGGGCGTGCAGGTCGAGCATGAAGGAGATCAGCGCCCGCTCGAGCTTGGCGCCGAGACCTCGCAGCACGGAGAAGCGCGCGCCCGAGATCTTGGCCGCGCGCTCCATGTCGAGGATGCCCAAGGCCTGGGCGATCTCGTCGTGCGGCCTGGGCTCGAAGTCGAAGACCGGCTTTTCGCCCCAGACGCGGACGACGGGGTTGTCGGCGTCGCTTCTTCCGACCGGCGTCTGCTCGGAAGGGAGATTGGGGACGAAGAGCAGCGCGTTTTCCAGCTCCGACTCGACCTTCCGCGCCTCCTCCTCGAGTGCCTTGATGCGGTCCGAGAGCTGGCGCAGCTCTTCGCGGGCGCGGGCGAGCGCCTCGCCACCCTCCTTGGCCAGAACCCGCATCCGCTCGTTGGCCTGCTTCTGCTCGGTGCGAAGCTCCTGCACCTCGGTCAACAGGCGCCGCCGCCTCTCCCCCAGCTCACGGACGGGTTCGAGGTCGATGCCGGGACCCCGCAGGGCCAGGCGCCGCTGGATCTCGTCGAAGTTGGCGAGGACTTCACGAAGGTCGAGCATGATCACTCCGCCCACTCGGGGGGATCTTCCCCCTCGACCAGATCCTCGAAGGGTTCGCCGGCCCGCACCCCATAGTAGATCCACGCGCCGGCGTCCGGATCCCAGGCCCGATCCTCGTAATCCGCCGAGGGAAGTGCCGCGAGGGCATCCTGCAGGATGGCGGCGACCTCGTGCCAGTCGGGCCGGTCCGCCTCCTCACCCCCGAGGGTGGGGCCGTCCTCCCCTTGGTAGAGGTAGGCCTCCGTCACCCGGCCATCCGGGTCCCGAAAGAGAATGGGATAGGTGTAGGCCTCGGAAAGGGCCTCGGTGCGATAGGGGGGCGGCCCGGCCAGCGCCTGGAGCTTGCCCCTCAGCTCCGCCATTCCGAGCTCGAGGGGAGCGATCGGCTTTCCGAGGATCGACACCTGCAGGTCCAGTCCGGCCACCAAGAACGCAAAACCGTTGCGCGCGAAGGTCCGCGGGGGCAAGGCCTCACCGGCCTCGGCCGCCTCCTGCGCCCGCCGCAAGAGCGCCTCGGCCTCCGCACGCCGCTCCTTCAAGCCCATACCTACGGCTCCTCCCTCCCGGACACCGGGGGGCCGTCGGTATAGCACACGGTAAAGGTCAAGGGGCCAGTACCGCGATCTCGTCCTCGATCTCGCGGCGATCCACGGCCTCGGGCTCGCGCTCCAGGTAGGTGCGGAAGGAGCGAGCGGCATCGGCGCGCCGCCCGAGCTCCTTGTAGGCGTAGCCGAGAAAGCGATGGACGACCGGATCGACCCCATCCATCTTGGCGGCGCGCTCCAGGTGGGGCAGAGCCGCGCGCGTCTCGCCGCGCTCGAGGAGAGCCCGCCCGAGTGGGAAGGCGGCCCGCGGATCCTCTCGGATGGGTTGCAGGGCCTCCGCGGCCCGGCTCCAGGCTCCCGCCTGGAGGTAGGCCTCGCCGAGAAGGAGTCTCAGCGGAACCGAGCCTCCGTCCTTCACGTGCGGCTCGAGGAGCGAGATCGCCTTCCACGGGTTTCCCATTTCCAGGTGGAGGCGCGAAAGCGGCTCGAGGATCGTCTCGTCGCCCTCCCGGCCGACCCGGGCGCGCTCGTAAACCTCCCGCGCGTCGCGAAGCGAGCCCATCTCCCAGAGCAGCTCCGCATAGTGGAGTTGGAGGTCGAGGCGCGCCTCGTCCGCCGCGAGGGCGCGCTTGGCCTCCAGCACGGCCCGCGTGCGCTCGCCCTGTCGCCACAAGATCCGCGACCGGCGCAGGTGCGCCTCCGCCGCGTGCTCGCCGCCTTCCGTCGTCAGTCCGAGGTAGGCCGCGAGAGCCTCCTCCCACTTCTCCTCGCGCTCGAGCGCCTCCGCCTGCGCCAGCGGGTCCGCGGCGTCGCCCTTCGGCGCCTCCCCCTCCGTCGCCTCCTCTCCGGATCTTTCGCGTGCGGCGATCGCCTCCGGCTCCGCCGCAGCGGTCTCGGGCTCCCGATCTCCGGCCGGCGCCGGCGGCTCGGCCGCCGCGGCAGCGCTGCTGGCCTCGACTGCCCGCGCCTCCTGGGCCGGGGGCGTCTCGAACGGTCGAGCGGACGCCGTCTCCTTTGCCTCGACCGCCGCGGCGATCGTTTCGGTGGGCCTTGACGGCCCCTTCGCCGGCGTTCCGGAGAGGAGCTGCAGGCCGAATACCGCCAGGATTCCCACCATCCCCGCGATCAGCCCGAGCAGGACCAGCCCACGCGTCCGCGAGCCCAGATCCCGGACGGCATCGAGGTCGCCTTCGATGGCGGCGGCGCGCTCCGTCCAGGAGGAAGGCCGGCTGGCCGAAGCCACCGCGGCGGCTGCATCTCGCTCGTCGCCGGCAGGCGCGACGGCCGGTCGCGGAGGCCAGGCCTCCAGGGCGGAAGGCGCCTGCGGCCCCTCGGTTGGCTCGACCGCGGCTCCGGTCGCGGCCGGGTTGGTCTCCGAGGGGAGCTGGGGCGGCTCGAATCCCGTGTCGATGAAGTCGAGGACGTCGTCGCCGGATGAACGGGCCATCTCGGGGAGGCTCGCCGCCGGTGGCGGCGGCGTCAGCTCCAGTCCGGCGAGCGTGGCCAGGTTCTGCCCTGGATCGGTGGGCGGCGCGAACTCCGCCATCGGGTCGAAGTCGTCGAAGAGGTCCTCGACGTGCGAGCGCGAGCCCTCCGCGGGCGAACCCGCCTCGGCGGGGGATTCCTCTCCTTCGGTTGCGCCGGGATCGGCAAAGGGGTCCACCCCAAGGGCAAAGCCCGGCTCCGAGCCGGACGCCGGTTCGAGCGGCGACGAAAGCGGCACCGCGTTCCCGCTCGCTTTGGCATCGGGAAGGGGGACCGACACATCGGCTTTGCAGGAGGGGCAGGTCGGCGCGAATGCGTCGAGCTCTGCCCCGCAGTGGGGACAAAACTCGGCCATGGGAGCAAGCAGACTACCATGCGAACCGTCGTTCGGCTCCCGTCTCGTTTCGAAAATCTGCGAGTTCTCCTTTCTCGGCAGCCGGCGGTGCGCTTACGATCGCGCCGTGATCCGCACGATCGTGATGAAGTTCGGTGGCACCAGCGTGTCCACCGCCGAGTCGTGGGCGACGATCGATTCCGTCGTCCGCGCCCGCCAGGCCGAGGGGCTTCGCCCCGTGCTGGTCTGCTCGGCGATGGCCGGCATCTCCAACCGGCTGGAGACGCTCGTCGATTCGGCTCGCGACGGCTCGCACGAGCCTTTCCTCGCTTCCATCCTCGAGGAGCACCGCCGACTGGGTCAGGCGCTCGGCGTCGATGCGGACGCGATCCTCGCCGGAGAATTCGAGACCCTGGAGCGGATCGCGCTGGGGATCCACCTGATCGGCGACGCCAGCCCGCGGGTCCGCGCCCAGGTGATGGCGCTCGGCGAGCTCATGTCCACGCGGTTGGGCGCGGCCTGGCTGGCTTCGCGCGGCCTCGACGTCCACTGGGTCGACGCCCGCACCCTCCTCCGTTCCGACGGGCGCCACCTCGGCAACGAGGCCCGTCACTTCCTCCTCTCGAGCTGCAGGTACGACCCGGATCCCGAGCTGGCGCGAAAGCTCGAACCGTACCCGGTGGTGCTCACGCAGGGCTTCGTCGCCTCCGACGACCGCGGGCGAACGGTGCTGCTCGGCCGCGGCGGCTCGGATACCTCGGCGGCCTACCTCGCCGCCAAGCTGCAGGCAAAGCGGCTCGAGATCTGGACGGACGTGCCAGGCATGTTCACGGCCGATCCCCGGGTAGTCCCCGAGGCACGCCTGATCCTGCGCCTGGGCTACGGCGAAGCGCAGGAGCTCGCCTCGGCCGGAGCGGGCGTGCTGCACCCGCGCTGCATCGAGCCGGTGCGCGCCTACGGGATCCCGCTCCTGGTCAAGGACACTCGCCGGCCGTCGCTGGAGGGCACGGTGATCTCGGACGAAGGCGAGGGCCAGGCCGAGGAGGCGGTCAAAGCCGTCACCTTACGCAAGCGCCTCGCCCTCGTCTCGCTCGAGTCGATGGGCATGTGGCGGCAGGTGGGCTTCCTCGCCGAGGCCGCGGCTCTCTTTCGCTCCCACGGCATCTCCATCGAGCACGTGGCCACCAGCGAGTCGAACATCACCCTCTCCTTCGACCCGGCGCAAAACGGGGTCGGCGACGAGAAGCTCGATTCGCTCGTCTCCGCGCTCTCCGAGATCTGCGAGGTGCGCGTGCTGCGCGACTGCACCGCCATCAGCGTGGTGGGCAACCGAGTTCGCCGGGCCCTGCCCCGGCTCGCGCCGGCGCTCGGCGCCTTCGAGCACGAGGCGCTCTTTCTCGTCAGCCACGCCGCATCGGACGTGAACCTCACCTTCGTGGTCGAGGAGAACCAGGCCCCGCACATCCTGCGGCAATTCCACGGGCTGCTCTTCGAGGAGCTGGACGAGTCGGAAACCTTCGGCCCGTCCTGGGCCGAGCTGACCGGCACCGAGCCGCCCGCCTACGACGAGGCGGCGTGGTGGTGCCGCCGCGCCGAGGAGCTTCTGGTGTTGGCGCGCGAGCACGGAACGCCGCTTTACGTCTACGACGAGGACTCGATCGAGGAAGCGGCGGCGCGGCTGCGCGAGCTTCCCGTGGACCGGCTCTTCTTCGCCATGAAGGCGAACGCCAACGCGGACGTGCTGCGGGTGGTCGAGCGCGCGGGGCTGGGTTTCGAATGCGTCTCGCCGGAGGAGATCCTGCACCTGGAGCGCATCTTCCCCGGTCTCGATCCCGACCGCATCCTCTTCACGCCGAACTTCGCGCCGGCCGACGAGTACCGCTTCGCCCTGGAGCGCGGCGTCCACGTGACGCTCGACAACTCCTACCCGCTTCGGCGCTGGCCGGAGCTCTTCGCCGGCCGCTCGATCTGGCTGCGCCTCGACCCGGGGCAGGGCGCCGGGCACCACGCTCACGTGCGGACGGCGGGCGCCCATTCGAAATTCGGCATCCCCCGCGAGGAGCTGCTCGAGGTGGCCGAACTCTGCCGCCGACATGGCATCCGGGTGATCGGTCTGCACGCCCACACGGGAAGCGGAATCTTCGACGCGGAGAACTGGGCGCGAAACGCGCGCTTTCTCGCCGAGCAGGCCGCGCTCTTCCCCGAGGTCGAGGCGCTCGACCTCGGCGGCGGTCTCGGGGTGGCGGAGCACCCCGGGCAGCCGCCCCTGGACCTCGACGAAGTGGCCCGGCACCTGCGCGCCTTCCGTGAGGAACGACCGGGCCTCGCGCTGTGGATGGAACCGGGCCGCTTTCTCGTGGCCAGCGCGGGCGTGCTTTTGACGCGCGTCACCCAGCTCAAGGAGAAGGGCGGGCACCGCTACGTCGGCATCGACACCGGCATGAACTCCCTTCTCCGTCCGGCGCTCTACGGCAGCTTCCACCCGATCGCCAACTTGACCCGCCTCGGCCAGCCGCTAGAGTAGCGAGCCGACGTCGTGGGGCCGATCTGTGAGACGGGCGACGTCCTGGGGAAGCGCAGGCGACTGCCGCGTACGAAGGAGGGGGATATCCTGGTGATCGCCACCGCCGGCGCCTACGGCAGCGCGATGAGTTCCCGCTACAACCTGCGCCCCCCGGCGCACGAGATCCTGCTCCCCGGGGTGCGCCGCCCGTCCGCGCCGGCCCGGAAAGCGGGGTGAGCTGCGGATGAATCCGGCACCGCTTCGGCTGCCCGGACCGACGGAGATCGGCGACGCCCTTCGCCGGCGCCTCCAGGAACTCGCCTTCCGCCTGGGCGGCGACCGCCTGCGCGAGCGGCTCGCCGCCCTGCGCGTCCACACCAACGAATTCGGCCAGGACCCCTTCGGCATGGACCTGGACTACGTGACGACCGCGCTGGGGCCGCTGCTCTGGCTCTACCAGCAGTACTTCCGGGTCCAGGTGCGGGGGATCGAGAAGGTTCCGCCGGGCCGGTGTCTACTCGTCTCGAACCACAGCGGCCAGCTCCCGCTCGACGGGGCGATGATCGCGGTGGCCATGCTCATGTACGCCGAGCCGCCGCGCGCGGTGCGCTCCATGGTGGAGCGCTGGGTTCCCACCCTGCCCTTCGTCTCCACCTTCTTCGCCCGCGCCGGCCAGGTGGTGGGCACTCCGGAAAACTGCATCCGTCTGCTCGAAAGCGAGGAGTGCATCCTCGTCTTCCCCGAGGGCACGCGCGGTCTCAACAAGGTCTTCGCCCGGCGCTACCAGCTCGCCGAGTTCGGCCAGGGTTTCATGCGCCTGGCCCTGGCCACCAGCTCCCCCGTCGTCCCGGTCGCCGTGATCGGCGCCGAGGAGCAGGCTCCCGCGCTCGTCAACCTCGAACCGATCGCTCGCCTGCTGCGGATGCCGGCCCTGCCGATCACGCCGACCATCCTTCCCATTCCCCTTCCCAGCCGCTACACCATCTACTTCGGCGAGCCGATGCGATTCGAAGGGCACCCCAACGACGAGGACCGGCTCATCGAGGAGAAGGTCCAGGCGGTTCGCTCGACCATCCAGTCGATGGTCAAGGTGGGGCTCGAAGAACGAAAGAGCATCTTCTTCTAGATGAACGCCGACAGGCCAGCCATCGCCGTCACCGGCATCTGCGGAAATCTCGGCCGCGTCCTGGCCAAGCTCCTCCACAAGGAGGGGCAGCCGATCGTGGGCATCGACCGGCGACTCTTCCCCGGCAAGCCCAAGGACATCGAGTTCCACCAGGTCGACATCCGCAAGCGCAAGGCGGAGGAGGTGTTCCGGAAGCGGAACATCGGCGCCCTCATCCACATGGGCATCATGCACGACCCGCGGATGAGCGCCGAGGAGCACCACCAGTTCAACGTGCTCGGAACCGCCAAGGCGCTGGAGTACTGCGCACGTTACGGGGTCAAGAAGCTCGTCGTCCTCTCTTCCGCCAACGTCTACGGGCCGCATCCGGCCAACCCGAATTTTCTCACCGAAGATGCGCCGCTGATGGCTTCCGCGCGCTTTGGCGACATCCGCGACCTGGTGGAGGTGGACATCCTCGCCCAGTCCTTCCTCTGGAAGCATCCGGAGGTGGAGACGGTGATCCTGCGGCCCGTGCACATCGTGGGACCGACCATTCAAAACGCGCCCTCGCGCTACCTCAGGCTGCGTCGCCCTTGGGTGCTGATGGGCTTCGATCCCATGGTCCAGCTCATCCACGTGGAGGATGCCTGTCGGGCGATGATCGAGGCGCTGCGTCCCGGCCTGCGCGGCGTCTTCAACGTGGTGGGGCCCGGAGAGGTCTCGCTTTCCGCCATCTTCAAGGAGCTCGGCGTGCAGCCGGTGCCGATTCCCCACGTCGTGGCCCGGCCCCTCCTCGACCAGCTCTTCAAGATGCGCCTTTCGAATTTCCCGCCGGGCGAGCTCGACCACATCCAGTTCCAGGGCACCGTCGACGGCTCGCGCTTCCTGAAGGCCACGGGTTTTCGACCCAAATACGATCTGCGAGAGACGATCTGGGCCGCGCTGCGGTGACGAAAAAGGCGCCCGTTCGCGGGCGCCTTTCGCCGTGCGACGTGCCGACCGCTTCAGGCGGCCTTCTCGGCCTTGGCCTTCGCCAGCCTCTCGAGAACGATTCGGTCGGCCACGACCTCGGGCCGGGAGTTTTCCGCCTTCGCCCGCTCGAGGATCGCGTAGACGGTGTCGTAGATCCGCGAGACCTTCTCGCGGCTCTTCTGCTCGTCGTAGCCCTCGACCTCCTGCGCCACGTTGATGAGGCCGCCGGCGTTGATCACGTAGTCGGGCACGTAGACGATGCCGCGGTCGTAGAGCTCCTTGCCGTGCCGGTCCTCGCGAAGCTGATTGTTGGCCGAGCCCGCCACCGCCTTGCAGCGCAACAGCGGAAGCGAGCGATCGTTGATCGCCCCGCCGAGCGCGCAGGGAGCGAAGACGTCCACCTCGAGCGAGAGCAACTCCTCGGGCGAGACCACCACAGCGCCCAGCTCCTCGGCGGCGCGCCGGGTCGCCTCCGGATTGACGTCGGCCACCCAGAGCTTCACGCCCCGCTCGTGCAGCAGCCTCGCCAGCGGATAGCCGACGTGTCCCACGCCGAGGATGGAGACCTTCAATCCCTCGAGGTCCGAGCGGCCGAAGTGAAACTTCGCCAGCGCCTCGATGCCGCGAACCACGCCGAAGGCGGTGAAAGGCGACGGATCACCCGAGCCACCCATCTCCCGCGGCATCCCCACCACGTGCTTCGTCCCGCGCCGCATGTGGGCGACGTCCTCGGGCGAGGTGCCCGCGTCCTCGGTGGTGATGTAGCGGCCGCCGAGGGTGTCGACGGCCCGGCCAAATGCCTCGAAGAGCGCGGGGCGGTCGAAGGGCTCCTTCGGGAGCATGATCACCGCCTTCCCACCGCCGAAGGGGATGTTGGCGAGCGTGGCCTTGAAAGTCATGCCCCGCGCCAGCCGAAGGGCGTCGTCCACGGCCTCGGCCTCGGTCTCGTAGGTGGAGATCGCACGAGTCCCGCCCAGGCCGGGGCCGAACGTGGTATCGTGCAAGGCAACGATCGCCCGGAGCCCCGTCCGCGAGTCGTGGAAGAAATGGACGGACTCGTAGGCCTTCTCGGTCATCGTCGGGAAGAGATCCACGGCGCTGCTCCCCACCGCTCGAACGAGCGGTCGTAAGGCGAGCGATATAGGCCGGCGCGAGGGGGGAGTCAAACCCAGCGCGGCTTGCATGGGTGAAGGTCCGGGCGATAGGAATTGTCGCGAGGTAGGGGCCAGGTGTTTCGCAAGCGATCGAGGAGTTCTGAGGCCCCGGGCGATTCCGGCATGCCGCCGGCCGCGGCAGGAGAGCCGGGAGATCGTTCGGAAAGCACCAGCCACGGCCTGCGCGAGCTCGTCGCCGAACGGCTCGACGCAGCCTGTCGCGCACTGGCGCGAGAGATCGTCCGCAGTTTCGAGCCCGAGATCATCGTCGGGCTGGTCAAGGGCGGCGCCTATGCGGGGGAAGAGCTGGCAGCCATACTGGGTTGCAAGTTCGTGCCCCTGCGGCTGCACGCCCGCAGTCGGGATCACGGGTACCGGTCGCCCGCGGCCGAGTCGCAGATGCCGGCCGAGGTGGCCGGCAAGCGCGTGCTCGTGGTCGACGACATCCCGGGAACCGGAGAGACGCTGAACGCCGCGGTGGAGGCGGCGAATCGTGCGGGGGCGGAGGCGGTCCGGACGGCGACGTTGGTCGCGCGTTCCTCCGGTTATCGGCCGGACTTCTCGGCCATTCAGACGGACGACCTGGTGGTCTTCCCCTGGGACTACGAGCCGACCACCGGCGCCGTCGGCAGCGCGGGAGACGACCTCGCGGATTGAGAAACCGCCCTCTCGGCGAAGGGGAAGCGCGGGCAGACGCCGCCTCGTCGCCCTGGGACGAGGACTCCGCTCGCGTCGGGGGAGTGTGATGAGGCTTGCCGCACCGAAACGCGCCGACGACCTGGCCTCGCGCCTTTCCGAGCTCTCCGCCGCCCTGCTGGAGGTGGGGTCCACGGATGAACTCTTCGCGCTCCTGGGAGAGCACCTGAACTTTGCCGCCTGGGAGCTCGATGGCCCGGTGCTGCGGCTGCGCCATACCACCTGGGAGGCGATGGTCGACTACGCCTTCGGCGGGCCGGGCCACGAGGGGCTGACGGTCGACGTCGACTCCGTCCCCTCCGCCCCCCACTTCTTCTCCAGCCGCCGATTCCGGCGCTTCCCCGCGGTGCGGGAGTTTCGAGAAAACGTGGTGCGAAGTCTCTGCGATTCGCGGGGGCGCAGGCTCCCCGAAAGCGTGATCCGCACCTTCCTCGAGCACTCCCGGCACCTCGACGGCGTCCAGGGACCAATCTTCGTCTCCGGCGCCCCCTGGGGAATTCTGATCCTGGAATGGAACGATCCCAGCGATGCGGATCTCGACCTCTTCACCCTCTTCGGCGCCCAGTTCGGAGCCGCGTTGGAGCTGCTCGCGCAGCGGGAGGGATTGGTCCGCGCCAATCGCGAATTGCAGGCGATCCGCACGCTGGCCAGAAAGCAGGTGGAGGACGCCGTCGGCGTCTACCGTCCCGGCCTGGAGACCGCCGCCATCGTCACCGAGAGCGACGCGGCGAGCCTGTTCTGGGTCGAGCCGGGAAATCGGATTCACCTCCTGCTGCACTACGGCGTCCCCTGCGCCTGGGCGCAGGGCAACGTCCATGGACGAGACGAGACCTTCGAGCAGGTGCTCTCCTCGATGGAGGCCGCCACCGTCGAGCCCGGTGAACCCGACCGGCCGGCCCTCGCCCTTTTCCCACTCGTGGTGGGGAAACGGACCCGAGGGATCCTCGTCCTGGCGCGACACGGAAAGGGCCGCGCCTACAGCCGGCAGGAGGTGATCCGCGCGGGACTCTTGGCCAGCCAGCTCGCCGTCCAGCTCGAAAACGCCGCGCTGCTCGAGGAAACGCGCCGCCAGTACGAGCTGATCTCGGGCCTGTACCGATTCAGCCGCCAGCTCGCACGAGCCCGCGAGGGCGAGCTTCCGCTCGAGGATTCGCTGGACACCCTGGTGGCGAACCTCGGCCTCATGGGCGCCTGGTTGTACGTGGCGGACGAGGGCGGCCTGGCGCTGGCTGCCTCTGCCGGTGAGTCGCAGGACCCAGCGCCCGACGTCATCCCCGCCGATTCGGATAACCCGCTCGCCCTCGCCGTGCGTCGACGGAAGGTCTGGTATGGCCCCTGCGTCGTCGCCCCGAACGCGGCGAGCCTGCTCGCGCTTCCGCTGGTCAGCTCCAACCAGATCGTCGGCTGCCTCGCGGTCGGGCGGAAGAAGGGCGACGTCTTTCGGAGACGCGACGTCGAGCTGCTCCAGAGCGTCTGCGTGCAGATCGCCCTCGCCGTCCAGCGCGGTCGCCTCGAGCGCTCCGAGCGCGAGCGCGTCCGCCAGCTGCGTTTCCTCTCCGAGGTGGGTCGGATCACCACCTCCAAGCGCCTGGACCGCGAAAGCCTCCTCCCCGAGTTTCTCAGCCATCTCGTGGAACGGCTCGGCCTGGATTTCAGCCTGGCGATCGCCGGTGGCCGCAGCTACCCCTACGGTGAAACGCCACCCGAGGAAGTGATCGAGGCGCTGCAAGAGCAGGCGGAGGCGGTGGCGGCGCGCGGTGAGACGGAAGCGCAGGCGCAGGCCGTATGGGGCCAGGAGATCGCCCATCTGGCCGCAGTTCCCGCCCGTAGTCCGGCCGGGGTGCAAGCGGTCATCGGCGTGGTTCGGCGCGGCATGCCCATCTCCGGCCAGGAGATCGATACGCTGGTGGCCGCCGGCTCCAACCTGGGCTTCGCGCTCGAGGATGCCCACCGCTTCGAGGAGACCCAGCGAAATCTCGACGAGCTCGAGCTCCTCCTCGAGGTCGGCCAGGCCGTCACCTCCACCACGCGCCTGGACGAGGTCCTCCACCGAACGGCGAAGATCGTCGATCGACTGGCCGGCGGCACGCGAACCGCGATCCTGCTGCTCGATCCGCTCCAGCGCGAGGCGCGCTGCGAGGCCCTCTCCAACGCGGAGGGAACGCGCTTGCGGACCGGGATGCAGTTCCCCGTCGACCTGCGCTCCCTCTCGCGGGAACCCGAAGTGGTCGAGGATCTCCGCACGGGGCCGCCTCGGATCCGGCAAGCGTTCGAACCCCTCGGAGTGAAGAGCGCGCTCGTCGTCCACATGCACATCCTGGACGCGCCGATCGGCTGCATCGTGGTCCTCGACGAGACGGGGCCGCGAAAGTGGCCAGCCGCACTGGTCGAACGCGTACGGCTCGTCTCTCATCAGCTCGCCATCGCGGTGGCCAACGCCCGGCTCGACGCCGACCTTCGCGCCAGCCACCGCGCCCTCGCGCGCGCGCAAAAGGAGCTGGTGGAAAAGGAGCGCCTGGCTGTCCTCGGCGAACTTTCCGCCGTGGTCGCGCACGAGGTCCGCAACCCGCTTGGCGTGATCTTCAACTCCATCAGCTCGCTTCGACGCCTCGTTCGCCTGGAGGGCGACGCGAAGACCCTCTTCGAGATCGTGGAGGAGGAGGCCAACCGCCTGGACCGCATCGTCAACGACCTGCTCGAATTCGCGCGGCCCCACCCGGCGAATCCGAGCTGGGTGGACGTCGGTGCGCTGGTCTCCTCCGCGCTGTCCACGTATCCGCGACCGGAGAGCATCGCGCTGGAGCTCGTCGTGGAAGAGGACCTGCCCGAGGTCCACGCCGACGAGCGTCTCGTTCGGCAGGCGCTGCTCAACCTCGTGCAGAACGCCATCCACGCCATGCCCAAGGGCGGGTCTTTGCGAGTCGAAACCCGGCGTGCGGAACGGGATGGCAAGCGGTACGTCCAGATCGCCGTCACGGACCACGGGCCGGGGATCCCGGAGGAGATCCGAAACAAGATCTTCGAGCCCTTCTTCACGACCAAGGCCACGGGAAGTGGCCTCGGCCTCGCCCTCGTCAAGCGGATCGTCGAGGCGCATGGGGGACGCGTCCTTCTGCGCACGGCTCTCGGCGAGGGAAGCACCTTCATCCTCGAGTTCGAAGCACCGGAGCGCGCGTCGTGAGCGAGAAGTGGCCGAATCCGGTTCGGGGTCGGATCCTGGTCGTCGACGACCAGAAGAACATGCGCACCACCACGGGCCTCCTCCTTCGGCAAGCCGGTCACGAGGTCCAGGAGGCGGCGAGTGGGGAGGAGGCGCTCCGCCTCCTGGAAGGCTCCAACTTCGACCTCTTGCTCACCGACCTCCGCATGGAGCCGATGAGCGGGACCGAGCTTCTGGCCCGCGCCCTCCAGATCCAGCCGGGGCTCCAGGTGATCGTGATGACGGCCTTCGGCTCCATCGACAGCGCGGTGGAGGCGATGCGCCTCGGCGCGACCGATTACCTGTCCAAGCCCTTCAAGAACGGCGAGCTCGAGGTTCGCGTGGCCAAGGCGCTGGAGAACCGCGCGCTGAGGCGGCAGCTCGACGCCCTCGCAGGCGCCTTTCGCGAGAAGTTCGGCCTGGGCAACATCGTGGGTTCCAGCGCTCCCATGCGCGAGGTGATCGGGCGCATCCTTCGCGTGGCACCCACCGACGCCACCGTCCTCATCACCGGCGAGTCGGGGACCGGGAAGGAGCTCGTGGCCCGTGCCATCCACGCGGCGAGCCGGCGGGCTCACATGCCCTTCGTCCCCGTGAACTGCGCCGCCATCGCCCCCTCGCTGCTCGAGTCGGAGCTCTTCGGTCACGCGAAGGGCGCCTTCACCGGCGCCGTCCGGGCCCGGCAGGGCCTCTACGAGGAGGCGGACGGCGGCACGCTCTTTCTCGACGAGATCGGCGAGACGGATACGTCCTTTCAAGCCAAGCTCCTGCGCGCCCTGCAGGAGCAGGAGATCCGGCGGGTCGGCGAGTCGCGCCCCATCCACGTCAACGTCCGGGTGGTCGCCGCGACCAACCAGGATCTGCGCCAGGCCATCGCCGAACGGAGATTTCGCGAGGACCTCTACTACCGGCTGAACGTGATGAGCATTCGCCTGCCACCCCTGCGCGAGCGGATGGCCGACGTCCCCCTTCTCGCCCAGCACTTTCTGGACGAGTTCAACCGCGAACATCGCATGGAGAAGTTCTTCGCGGACTCCGCCATCGAAAAGCTCCTCTCGTACGACTACCCCGGCAACGTCCGGGAGCTGCGCAACCTCGTGCAGCAGGCGGCGCTCCTCTCGCAGTCGGACCGCATCGAAGGCGACGACTTCGACCTTCCCTCCTCCGCCGCGTCTCGGGTGCCGCGGCCCGTGGAACCGGACGAAGGTCCCCGTCGGCTGGCGGACGTGGTGGACGACGCCGAGCGAGGAGCCATCCGGGCCGCGCTCGAGCGGCACCGAGGCGACGTGACCGCCGCGGCCCGGGAGCTGGGCATCTCGCCCACCACCCTGTGGAGAAAGCGGAAGCGGCTGGAGATCCTCTGAGAATTGCAAGGCTGAAAGCCTCTTTTCAGTTCTGAAATGCAGCTCTGAAAGGGCCCGCCCGCCGAAGGGGCCAAAAGGCTCGAAATGACCGAAATTGGACTGGCACGATGCCTGCATACAATCCGGGCGGAGCGCTTGCGATAGGCGACGCACTTGGTCCCCCCCCCCCCCCCCCCCCCCCCCCCCCCGC
>QGUN01000031.1 GCA_003242475.1 Pseudomonadota bacterium | reverse complement strand
GCCACGACCTCGTAGGTCCCCTCCTCTGGCGCGGGGCCGACCTCCCGGTCCATGTTGCGAAGCTGGGCAGTGACGACCTCCTCCTGGCAGACGAAGGTGGGCGGGAATGCGAGCGCACACTCGAGCCTCGATTCAACGCTGCGCGCGATCCAGATCGCGCGCGTGTCGTCCTTGTCGGGATCGAGACATGCGTCCACGAGGGCTTCCGGATTGGTGATACGCCACCCGCCCACCTCGGCCGTCTTGCCCGGGCCGATGCGCACGTCGTCGACCACGAGGGCCAGGGCGGTTCCCTCCGTCGAGGCGCAGTGCGGCTCCCAGCGCACCTCGATCGAGCCGATGCGCATGCCCGCTTCCGGGACGACGGGGCCCTCACTCCGAGAGAAAGCGAGCGCCCCGCCAGGAAAGAAGAGGGTGGCGCTGGCCTCGTCGGCCTGGACGGCGACGAGCTCGTATAACCCGATGGAGATGGGCAGCGGTTCGGGCCAGAAAATCCTGTGAATGGAGTCTTCGACCGCGAGGAGGACGCTCGTCTCGTCTACCCCGACGACCCTGGCCCGCCAAATGCCGGGGACAGGCAAGGGCGGTTCGCTCCAGGGAGGGAGAATGGGCAAAACGAGACGCGCGGATGTGGAGGCTTCGGCCCGGACGAGAGATGCGCCCCGGTCGTCGCAGCGCTTCGTGGTCAGGCGGGGTCGTCTTTCGAGGCAGAGGGATTCCTTCGTCTCGGTTTCGATTTGGACGCACGCCCCAGCGAGTATGAGTACAGCCGCCCAAGTCCATCGTGCAGGCGACGCAATCGAATCAGGCCTCACGGATGACTCCTACTCGAACGAGAAAGAACGGTAGGCGACCAGAGCCCCCTTCCCCAGCACGCGCTCCCAGATCGTCTCGCCGCCTGCCTGACACTCGAGGGGGATCGTGCTCCAGGCGTAGACCAGCTCGTAGGTCCACTCGCCCACCTGTACTGCTTTCCCGGCCCGGACGACGCGGCCCGGCCCCGAGCCATCGACGACGACTTGCAGAATTGCGCGTGAATCGCCGGTTCCGCATTGCGGCAGTGCCTCCAGCTGGCTCGTGCCATCGGGGCCACGCACGGGCGGTGTAAAGGATCGCGGGTCGGAGTTCAGGGCGATGGCGAGCTCCCCCTCCTCGAAGGTGAGGATCCGCCACTGGTACGCGGTCGAGATCTCGACGCGTTCGCCCTCGTATACGCCAAAGGGCAATTCGCCCGGCCACCAAAGTTCGGCCGTGGCTTTCCCGGCGGCAGCGCGCAGAAGGAGGGTGTCCGGTCGAACCTAGGCGACGCGGTACACGCCATCGGAACCGAACAGGATGGCTTTCCGCTCCGCTCCTTCGGCGACCGCCGCTTCCTCCTGTGGGCTGCACCGTCTCCAGTCGCGATCGAGCACTGGAGCGCAGACGATCCTCTCCTGGGTGCTGTGGGCGATCCACGCGCCGAGCTGCGAACCCGCCGAGGCACCGGGGCAGTCCTCGATCGAGGCGGGATCGACGACGGCGCCGAAATGGTGGATGTGCCAGCTCTGCACTTCGGCGGAGCGTCCAGCGGCGATCGACGTGTCGCCGACCACCAGCTTGAGCGTCTTGCCCCGGCTGGACGTGCAGCCGGCCTTCCATTTCGCCTCGATCGGGCCGATCCGGAGGCCATCCTGTCTGGGATCGGCCCGTTCGTCCCGGAAAAGGGCGAGGGAGCCTTCGAGAAAGTAGAAGGTGGCGCTGCTCTCGTCGACCTGGGCGGCGAGCTCCTCGCCAGGCGACACGGAAAAGGGAAGGGGCTCGGGCCAATGGAGCGTCCGTTCCTCGTCCCGGAGGACCATCTCGATGTGACGCTCGCCGACGCCCGTCACGATGCCGAGGTAGGTTCCATTCACGCTGGAAACGTCGGGCTCCAGGCGCGCCCGTTCCGAAAAAGCGAATTCTTCGAGAGCTTTCTCGATGGAATGGTTGCACTGCGAAAAGGGGGTGAGCCGCTCGAACGAGCTCATCCCGCAGTCGGGATTGGCGGATACTCCGCACGCCGAGGTCCCGACCGCCACCACCGCCAGGATCCATCGCAAAAGCGCATGCTGCATCGAACAGCCCCCAAGGGCATTCATCCTAGCCCACGCCCGCCGATCGACTCCAGCGAGGGAGGTCCGGGAGAACGAGGCGATGAATGGGAGAGCCCTCCCGTATTCCGGGAGCTTGCAACGAGGGCGCCTTCGGGCAATCTTGACCGCCCTCGGCGCCGCCGGCTCCGAGGCGTGGTTGCCGGGTATGCGGAGATGGGTCTGCAGAGTCTTCGAGAAAAACTCCTGCAAGCGGGTCTGATCGACGAGGAGCAGGCGAAACGGGCGGAGGCGGAAGCCGCCGCGGAGCGGAGGCGAGCGGCGCAGAAGCGTCGGGAGTCTTCACCCCGCTCGGGCCGACCGAAGGAGGAGGCCCGGAAAGCCCAGCCGCTGACCGAGGAGGAGCGACGTGCACGCGAGGAGGAGCTCGCCTTCCGGCAGCGGCAGCGGGAACTCGAGCGCGAGCGGGAGGAGAACCGCCGCAGGGCGCAAGAAGACCGCAAGCGCATGGAAGCCCTGCGCGCGATCGCCGAGAAGCACGAGATCACGGAGCGGGGCGACGAGCCCTTCTTCTTCGTCTCGCGCAAGAAGAAGCTGCTTCGGATGTACTTGACGCGGGCCCAGATCGAGGCGCTGGAGCGTGGGGAGCTGGCGATCATCGACAAGCCGACCCCTGCGGAGCTGGTGCAGGCGCTGGTTCCGCGCGCCGCGGCGGAGGAGGCCCTGACCGTCGACCCTCGGGCGATCCGGTTCTACAACCGCGGCAACGGGGAGACCTACGGCTTCGTCTCGGAATCGAACTCGGGCGCGTGAAGGGCATCCGGGGCTGCGACGGACGCGCTCGCCTGGCTGCCCGTTTTCGATGTGCTTGCGCCAGCCGCCTCGCCGGGTTAGGCGGGGCGCATGGCGACCCAACCTTCGAAGCGACTCGAAACCTTTCCCAACCCCCGGCCCGGGCGCCTCTACGAGATCGCCTTCGACGCGCCGGAGTTCACTTGCCTCTGCCCGCTGACGGGCCAGCCGGATTTCGCGCACATCAAGATCCGTTACATCCCCGACCAGAAGTGCGTGGAGCTCAAGAGCCTCAAGCTCTACTTCTGGAGCTACCGCAACGAAGGGGCTTTCCACGAGGCGGTGACCAACCAGATCCTCGACGACCTGGTGGCGGCGATGGACCCCATCTTCTGCGAAGTCGTGGGGGATTTCTTCGTGCGCGGCGGGATCCGGACGGTGGTGACGGCCCGCTACGATCGCCGCGAGCGTGGCGAGAACGCCGCGGCGAAGACGGGTAGCTGAACGCCCGGCCCCCGGTCGGTGGGCCGGGCGGTCGCGGGCGGAAGAGGCGCCAGGCGAGGCGGGCCAGGGCAGCAACGAGCGACGCGGGCGTGGCCACAGGCCATCGCCACGTCGAGGAGCAAGCTCGGTCGGCCGCAGCCCCGCATCCGTCGACGCAGTAGGTTGGTTTTTGCAACAAGCTCCTAGCCCGTGACCACGACGGGGTCGGGAAGGGCTCCGTCCTCGGGCTCGCCGCGCAGCCGCTCGAGTGATCGATTTTCGACGACGAGATTTTGGCCGGGGCGCGAGTCGACGAGGACGTAGCCCTCCCGCCGCAACGCGGTGGAGCTTCCTCCGCAGACGATGAGCGGGCCGCCCTCGATGGCGTAGTCGTAGCGGTGGTGGATGTGCCCGCAGAAGATGGCCTGGACGCCGGCGATGCGGCAGGCCTCGATCAGGCGGTCGGCGTCGAGAAGGCCGTGGATACGCCGATCGAGACGGCCATCGGGGCGCAGCGGCGCGTGGTGCACGACGACCAGCACGTTGCGGCCGCGCATCGCGGGGTCGGCGCAGGCGGCGATCAGCGCGGCGAGCTGGTCGTCGCCGACGCGTCCGGCGGCGATCCCGGGCACGACGGGAACGCGCGCGGAGTTGAGGCCGACGATGGCGTGCTCCTCGCCGAGGAGGCGAACCACGGGCCAGGGCCCCTCCACCTGGTAGCGGGGCAGGTCGGAGTGGAGGAGGTGGCCGAACCACTTCTCGAAGCGGCGCTTGCGCACGCTGCCGGGTGTGAAGACGTCGTGGTTGCCGGGGACGACGGTGAGGCGGTCGGGCCGATCGGCCAGCGCTCCGAGCGCCTTGCGCACGCGCTCGAATTCCTCGTCCACGGCGAGCGCGGTCAGGTCGCCGGAGAGGATGACGTGGTCGTAGCCCCCGATCTCGGCCTCCCGAAGGAGGGCGGCGAGGGTCTCGGGCGCTTCCCGAAAGCGTCGGGCTCGTCGGGCGAGCTTCAGCTCGATCTGGGCGACGACGCGGCGCCAGCCGATGGAGGCCCAGACGGCGTGTTCGTAGTCGACCTGAACGTGGACGTCCGAGATGTGGAGGATCCGCAAGGGACCGACCTTCCTGGCCAGGTGATTGGGTATGACGCGGTCGGGAGGGCCTCCTCGGCCGGTCGCCCTTCAACCTAGAACGCGTTCGCCAACTCGTGAACCGCTCGCCCTTTCGAGGGTGAACCGGCGGGGGAACCGGCAAGGTGGCTTCCGTCTTCCCGGGGGTCGGACCATCGGGGAGGCCTCCGGCCCGCGAACGCCGGCGGTGATACGCTGATGGGATGATCGGCGAGCTGGGCCCCGAGCAGCGAGACGCGCTGAAGGATTTCCTCCTTTCGCGGCCGGAGACCGCCCTGGCGCTCGTTCACGCGCTGGAGGCGGATAGGGGGACCTTTCTCGGAGCGCGCGACGCGGAGGGAAGCCTGGCCGGGGTCGCTCTCGTGGAGGAGGACTGCCTCGCCTACCTCGTGGCGAACGATCCTCGCGCGGCGATGGAGCTCGGCCGGGCGCTGCGCCCGTGGAAGGTCGAAACGCTCGTCGCGGAGGCGGACTGGGCAAACCGCGCCTGGCGGGCGATGACGCGCACCCTCCCCTCGCTGATCCTCCACCAGCAGGTCCTCTCGGTGACACCGCAGGCGCTTCTCGCCTTGGCCGAGCCGGCGCCGATCCGGCTGGCGCATGCCGAGGAGCTTCCGCAGCTGCAGGCGCTCGCGCACGCCATGTTCTGGGAGGAGATCGGCCGGCCCCCCGCCACCGACAGGTTGAACGTGCACCTGCAGGAGGAGGTGGAGGAAGGCTCGGTCTGGGTGCTCGAACGCGACGGCCGCGTCGTCTTCATGGCGCGCGTGGCCTGCCGGTGCAGCGCGGGCGCGGAGGTACAGCGGGTCTACACCGTGCCGAATCTGAGGCGGCGCGGGATCGCGACCGCCGCGCTCGGCACGCTCTGCCGCATGCTGCTCGCAAAGCTGCCGCGGGTGGTCCTCCGCGTCAGCGCGACGAATCGCAAGGCACAGAGGCTCTACCGCAAGCTCGGCTTCGTGCTTCGAGGCGCGGTCCGCCTCTACACTCGGCCCGGAGGTGATCGATGAGCTCGAATCTGCTTCGCCGCCTGGAAGGTCCCGTCCTCTGGCTCTCGCTGAACCGCCCCGAGACGAAGAACGCGCTCACGCCCGCGCTGGCGGAGGATCTCGCCTTCGCGCTGGACGCGGCGCGCCGCGACCCCTCGGTCCGGGCGGTGGTGCTCGCCGGCGAGGGCGGCGCCTTCTGCTCGGGGATCGATCTGGGGGAGCTCCTCTCCATGCTCGGGCAAAACGCCGGCCCCGAGCAGCTCCGCGCGCTCTCGCGCCGGGTGCTCGCGGGGCAGCTTCACGGTGCCATCCGGGCGCTCTGGAACTTGCCGAAGCCGACGGTGGCGGCGATCGAGGGGGCAGCAGCGGGCTTCGGCCTCGACCTGGCGGCGGCCTGCGACCTGCGCGTGGTCCAGAAGGACGCCAAGCTCTCCTACACCTTCGTCCGGCGCGGTCTCGTTCCGGACGGGGGAACGGGAGCGGTGCTGCCTCGGCTGGTGGGACTGGGCCGGGCGCTGGAGCTGGTCCTGCTCGGGGAGACCTTCGACGGCGCGCGGGCGGAGGTGATCGGCCTCGCCAACCGCGCGGTGGAGGCGGGGCAGGTTCGCGAAGCCGCGCAAGAGCTGGCGGAAAGGCTCGCCGCCAACGCGCCGATGGCCATGGCCGCGGCCAAGGCGCGGCTCAAGTCGTTCGAGGGCCTGGAGGAGGAACTCGGCAAGGTGGTGGAGCTCGCCGCGGACCAAGCGGCGACCGCGGACGCCATGGAAGGCGTGGCCGCCTTCCTCGAGAAGCGCGCGCCGCGCTTCACTGGCAAATGAGGCGCAAAGCTGCTTGATTGCGCGCCATGAAGAGGCGCACCGTCTTCTTCGGCACCCCCGAATTCGCCGTGCCGATCGCCCGCGCCACCGCCGAGGTCTCGGACCTGGTGGCGGTGGTCACCCAACCCGACCGCCCCAGGGGCCGAGGCCGCGAACTCGCGCCGCCGCCGGTGAAGGTCTGGGCGGAGTCGCAAGGCATCCCGGTGTACCAGCCGGAAAGGCTTCGCGACGGAAAGCTGGCCGAGATCCTGGCTCCCTACGAGCCCGAGGTGGCGGTCGTGGCCGCCTACGGCCGCATCCTGCCCAAAGACATCCTCGAGCTGCCGAAGCGCGGCTGCCTGAACGTGCACGCCTCCCTCCTCCCGAAGTATCGGGGCGCGGCGCCCATCCAGTGGGCGATCGTCGAGGGCGAGACCGAGACGGGCGTGACGCTGATGCAGATGGACGAGGGGCTGGATACCGGCGACATCCTCGCGGTGGAGACGATTCCCATCGATCCCGAGGAAACCGGCGGCAGCCTGCACGACAAGCTCTCGAATCTGGGAGCCGAGCTCGTGCGCAAGCACCTTCCCGCCTTCTTCGAAGGAAAGCTCGTGGCGAAAAAGCAAGACGACTCCCAGGCGACCCTGGCGCCGATCCTGAAAAAGGAAGACGGTCGTCTCGATTTTCGCCTGCGGGCGGAGAATCTGGAGCGCCGCGTGCGCGGGTTTTCGCCCTGGCCGGGCGCATTCACCTATCTCGAACCGGGCGCGCGGGACCTCCTGAAGATCCACCGCGTGCGGCCCCACGACCGAAAGACCGAGGCTCCGCCCGGCACGGTGATCTCCACCGCGCCGCTGCTGGTGGCGGCGGGCGAGGGGACGGCGCTGGAGATCCTGGAGGCGCAGCCGGAGGGAAAGCGCCGGATGACGGCGCAGGAGCTCCGCGCGGGGCGGTGGCTCGCGGAGGGCCAGGTCCTCGATCCGGACCGGCACGGCGCATGAGTGTGGTCGTCCGCCCGGCCCGGGCGCTTCGAGGAGAGGTCTTCCTCCCCGGGGACAAGAGCCTTTCGCATCGCATCCTGATCTTCGGCGCGCTTTCTCCGCGCGCTCTGAAAATTCGAAACGTCGCGCCGGGCGAGGACGTCCGCGCCACCCTGCGCTGTCTGCAAGAGCTCGGAGTCGAGATCGAAGTCTCGGCGGACGAGGTGCGAATGCGCGGGCCTGAACGGCTTTCGCCCCCGACGAAGGTGCTGGACTGCGGCAATAGCGGGACGACGATGCGCCTGCTCGCGGGGGTCGTCGCGGGGGCGGGCCTTGGAGCGACTCTCGACGGCGATGCGAGCCTGCGTCGCCGGCCGATGCGAAGGGTACTCGAACCGCTCCGTCGCATGGGCGCGCGCTGCCAGGGTGCGCGAGGGCCAGACGACGAGGAGCGCGCCCCGCTGGTCTTCTCCGAGGGCTCGCCGCTTTCGGGAGGGGAGTTCGAGCTCCCGGTGGCCAGCGCCCAGGTCAAGAGTGCGTTGCTGCTGGCAGGGCTCGTGGCGGGGGTGCCGGTGCGGGTAAAGGAGCCGGGGCTGTCGCGGGATCATACGGAGCGGATGCTCGCCGCCTTCGCCCCGGAGGGCCGACTGCCCCTCCGACTTCCCGAAGTCTACACTTTGCCCGGCGATCCCTCCACGGGGGCTTTCCTCGCCGCGGCGGCGGCGCTGGTTCCGGGCTCGGAGATCCGGCTGCGCCGCATGAACGCCAACCCCACCCGCATCGGCTGGGTGCGCGCCCTGCAGCGGATGGGGGCGGAGGTCGAGCTGGTGGACGAGGGCGTGGAAGCCGGTGAGCCGCTGGCTTCGGTGGTGGTACGGCAGGGTCCACGCCTGCGCGGGATCCGGATCGAGGCGGAGGAGATCCCTTCGCTCATCGACGAGCTTCCCGTGCTGGCGGCGGTGGCGACGCAGGCCGAAGGCCGGACGGAGATCCGCGGCGCCCGGGAGCTTCGGGTCAAGGAATCGGATCGCATCGCGGCGATGGCGCGAGGACTGGCGCGGATGGGTGCCGAGGTGGAGGCACTCGACGACGGGCTGCGCATCGACGGACCAACCCGGCTGCGCGGCGCGCGGGTGGAGGCAGCTTCCGATCACCGGGTGGCGATGAGCCTGGCGGTGGCGGCGCTCTGCGCGGAAGGGGAGACGGTCATCGCCGGAGGGAATTGGGCTTCCGTTTCCTTCCCGAACTTCTACCAAACGCTCGCTGCCCTGCAGGCGGCGCCGTGATAGGTTGCGGGCGTGTCCGGCCACAGGCCCAGCTACGCGGTGATCGGCGACCCGGTGGAGCACTCGCTCTCGCCGCGGATCTTCGCGCACTTCTTCGACGAGCTGGGGGTCGACGCCCACTACACGGCGCTCCGCGTGCAGCCACAGGAGCTTCCCTCGCTCGTGCAGAAACTGCGCAGCGGGGTGCTGGCGGGCGTCTCGGTGACGCTTCCCCACAAGGAGTCCATCGTCGGGCTCCTCGACGACCTTCATCCCACCGCGCGCAGGATCGGGGCGGTCAACTGCGTGGCGCGGCTGGGTGGCCGGCTCGTCGGCCACAACACGGACGCGCGGGGGTTTCGCCTGGCGCTGGAGCGGGCGGGCCAGCCCCTCGCCGGGACGCGCCTGGTCCTGCTCGGCGCGGGGGGCGCGGCCCGCGCGGCGGCCTTCGCCGCGGCGCTGGCCGGCGCCAAGAGCGTGGCCATCGCCAACCGCGACCCGGGACGAGCGCTCCGACTGGTCCGCGATCTCTGCCAGACCGGCTGGGCCTGGCCGGAGGGAGAGGCGCAGCGGGCGCTCGAAGGAGAGGGCTGGAGGCCGAGCGCGGCGGGCCCCTCGGGGCGGAGCTTCGTCTCCTTCCACCCGCTCGAGACTCCGGCGCTCCAGCAGGCGGTCCTGCACGCCCAGGTGCTGGTCAATTCCACCAGCGTGGGCCTGGGCACGGGGGAGACGCCTCTTCCGCCCGGGATCGCCCTGCCGCCGGGGCTCGTGGCGCTCGACATGGTGTACCGACCGCTTTCCACCGCCTTTCTGCGCCAAGTCGAGGCGGCGGGGGGCCGCGTGGTGGACGGACTGTGGATGCTGCTCTTTCAGGCAGCGGAGCAGTTCCGCGTGTGGACGGGACGATCCGTGCCCGCGGCCATGGTGGAACGCCTCCACGAGGAACTGGAAAGGGAACTTCGCGCATGAGACGTCTTCGATTTCTCACCGCCGGTGAAAGCCACGGGCCCGCGCTCCTCGGCATCCTGGAAGGGCTGCCCGCGGGGCTCCGCCTGGAGGCCTCCCTGATCGACCGCGAGCTTTCCCGACGGCAGCTCGGCTACGGGCGCGGCGGCCGGATGAAGATCGAAAGCGACCGCGTGCGCATCTTGGCCGGCGTCCGCCACGGTCGCACGTTGGGCTCGCCGCTCGGCCTGCTCATCGAAAACCTCGATCACGTCAATTGGCGGGAGCGGATGCAGGTCGAGCCAGGCGGGCCCGACCCCGAACCGGTGCGAGTGCCGCGGCCCGGGCACGCGGACCTCGCGGGCGGCCTGAAGTACGGCCATACCGACGACCTGCGCAACGTGCTCGAGCGCGCCTCCGCCCGGGAGACGGCGATGCGGGTGGCGCTCGGCGCCGCGGCCAAGGCGCTTCTGCGCGAATTCGGGATCGGGGTGGGCTCCTACGTGATGGCCATCGGCAGCGCACGCGGCACGCGCGCCTGCGACGCGGAACCGGTCCTGGCGCAAACGGACGCCGAGGGCCTGGCGCGGCTGGCCGACGGATTTCGCACCCGCGCCCTCGACGAGGCCTCCGACGAGCGCATGGCCCGGGCCATCGACGAGGCCATGCGGAGGCGCGAGACGCTGGGTGGCGTGATCGAGGTGGTGGTCACCGGGCTCTTTCCGGGGCTCGGCTCGCACGTGCACGCGGACCGTCGTCTCGACGCCCGCCTCGCGGAGGCCGTGCTCTCCATCCCGGCGATCAAGGCGGTCTCCTTCGGCGACGCCTGGGAAAAGGCCTCCGCCTTCGGAAGCGACGCCCACGACCCCATCGTCCTCGAAGGCAATCGGCTGGCGCGCCTCTCCAATCACGCGGGCGGGCTCGAGGGCGGCATGACCAACGGCGAGCCGCTGGTGCTGCAGGCGGCGATGAAGCCGCTTTCCACCGTGCCGCGCGCCCTCCCCTCGGTCCACCTCGGGGACGTCCAGCCGCATCCGGCGCACGTGGAGCGCACCGATACCTGCGCGGTGCCCGCGGCGGCGGTGGTGGCGGAGGCGATGGTGGCGCTCTACCTCGCCGACGCGCTTCTGGAAGCGACGGGCGGAGACCGCCTGGACACCATGCGCCTGGCGGCGGCGCGGATGCGGGTCGCGAACCGCGCGCGCCTCGGCCACGTCTACCTTCTCGGCCCCTCCGGTGCGGGCAAGACGGCGGCCGGGATCGTCCTGGCCGAGCGGCTCGGCCTGCCCTTCATCGATCTCGACGCGATGATCGAAGCGCGTGCGGAGGCCTCCATCCGCAGCATCTTCGAGACGATGGGCGAGGAGGGCTTTCGGGCGCTGGAGGCGGAGGTCCTGGAGGAAGTCAGCGCCCGCGCGCCCGCGGTGGTTGCGCTGGGCGGTGGTGCGGTGACGCGGGAGAGCGCCTGGCGGCTGATGTGGGATCGCGGCGTGACGGTTTTCCTCCAGGCTCCGGCGAAGGAGCTCGTCCGCCGCCTCGGCGAGGAGGGCGTGCGAACGCGGCCGCTGCTGCTGGGTGGCGATCCGCTCGAGCGGCTCGCCGCCATCCTCGCCGAGCGCATGCCCTGGTACGAACGCGCCGATCTGTGGCTGGAGACGGCGGGTCTTTCGGTGGACCAGGTGGCCGGGGCGATCGTGGGGCTGCTTCGCCAGGTGGAGGGGCCGATGGTCCCCCGCGTCGGCGGCACGGGCAGGAGCTGAGGTGGAACGGCTCCTGGTCCCGGGAGGGGGAAGGACCTACCCGGTCCTCGTCGGCACGGGCCTCCTCGACGAGCTCGGGGCGATCCTCGCGCGCGAGGGGATCTCGGGACGGATGGCGGTCTTCGCCGACGAGGCCGTCTACGCGCTCTTCGGCGAGCGGATGCGAAAGGCGCTGCCCGAGGCGAGCTTCGCCACTGTCCCCGCGGGCGAGGCGGCCAAGACGATCCGCGAGGCGGAGCGCCTCTGGGGAATTCTCGCCGAAGGCGGTTTCGGACGCCGGGACGTGGCGATCTCGGTGGGAGGCGGCGCCACCTCCGATCTGGTCGGCTTCGTGGCGGCGACCTACCACCGGGGCATGCCCGTGGTGCACGTGCCGACCACGCTGCTTTCCCAAGTGGACGCCTCGGTGGGCGGCAAGACGGCCATCGACCACCCCCTCGCCAAGAATCTCGTGGGGGCCTTTCATGCGCCCCACCTGGTGGTCGCGGACCTCGACACCCTCGGAACGCTGCCGGCCCGCGAACGGTGGTGCGGGCTGGCGGAGGTGGTCAAGGCGGCGCTGATCGCCGACGCCGACCTCGTGGCGCTGCTCGAGGAGCGCCTGGAAGCGCTGGCGCAAGGCGAGGCGGTCCTGCTCGAGCCGGTCGTGGCGCGGGCGATCCGGATCAAGGCGGAGGTGGTGGCGGCCGACGAATTCGACCACGGTCGCAGGCAGGTGCTCAATTTCGGCCATACCCTCGGTCACGCGCTGGAAACGGCGACGGGCTTCGACCGCTTGCGCCATGGCGAAGCGGTGGTCCTCGGCATGCGCGCGGCGGTCCATCTCTCGCGGCGACTGGGGCGACTGGACAGCAAGGAGGCGGAACGAGTGCTGGCGCTCCTCACTCGCTTTCCCCTCCCCGACGTGGTCTTGCCATCGCCCGAGGCGGTGCTCTGCGCGTCGCGCCGCGACAAGAAGGGCGCGGGCGCCTTCGTCACCATCGGTCCCATTGGCGAGGCGCGCGTGGAGGTGGTGGAGGACGCCCTTCTTTTCGACGCGCTCGAAACGTTGTACGAAGGTGCGGCGAATCGATGAACGTCCTCGTCCTCCACGGTCCCAACCTCAACCTCCTCGGGGAGCGCGAGCCCGAGCTCTACGGCCGGACGACCCTGGCCGAGCTGGACCGGCGACTCGTCGAGGAGGGGGCGAGGCTCGGCCTGACGGTGCGTTGCTTTCAGTCCAACCACGAAGGCGCGCTGATCGACGCCATCCACGAGGCGCGGCGCTGGATGCAGGCCATCGTCATCAACGCCGGTGCGTACACCCATACCTCGTACGCCCTGCGCGATGCGATCGCCGCGGTCCGCGTCCCCGCCATCGAGGTGCACTTGACGGATATCGAGAAGCGCGAGCCGTGGAGACGAAATAGCGTGCTCGCCGACGTTTGCCAGGCGCGTTTCATGGGCAAGGGCGTCGACTCCTACCTCGAGGCCCTCGTGCACGTCGCCAAGGCGCTGCGCCAAGACGGGCGCGCGTCCTGAGAAGTTCCATGATCCTCGGCCCCGAACCTCCGATTTTCTGGATTGGTTTTCTCGTCCTGATCGTGATCCTCCTCGCGCTCGATCTCGGGGTCTTCCACCGCAAGGCCCACGTGGTCTCGGCGCGCGAATCGCTGTTGTGGACGATCTTCTGGATCGCGCTCGCGCTGATCTTCGACGGCTTCGTCTTTCTGACGCTGGGGACCGAGAAGGGAATCGACTTCTTCACCGGCTATCTGATCGAGAAGAGCCTGTCGGTGGACAACCTCTTCGTCATCGCGCTGGTCTTCCAGACCTTCGCGGTGCCCAGGCTCTATCAGCACCGGGTCCTCTTCTGGGGCATCCTCGGCGCGATCGTCATGCGCGGCGTGATGATCCTCGTGGGGGTGCAGCTCATCGAGCGCTTCCACTGGGTCATCTACGTTTTCGGCGGCTTTCTGCTCTTTTCGGGCGGACGGATGCTTCTGGGGCGAGGCAAGGAGCCGCACCCGGAACATAGCTACGTCTTTCGCATCTTTCGCCAGGTCGTGCCGATGACGGAGCGCTACGACGGCCAGCACTTCTTCACGCTCGTGAACGGCAAGCGGATGGCCACGCCCCTGCTGGCGGCGCTCGTCTCGGTGGAGGCGATGGACGTCGTCTTCGCCCTCGATTCGATCCCGGCGATCTTCGCCGTGACCACCGACCCCTTCATCGTCTTCACGTCCAATATCTTCGCGATCCTGGGGCTGCGCTCGCTCTTCTTTCTGCTGGCGAACGCTCTGGACCGCTTCAAGTACCTGGACGTGGGCCTGGCGGTGATTCTGATTTACGTTGGTCTCAAGATGCTCGCCAGCGACGTCTTCCCGATCCCGTCCCTGATTTCGCTGGGGGTGGTGGTGATCATCCTGGGCGTGACGATCGCCGTCAGTCTTCTGCTCACCCGGGAGGAGGAGCGGCCTCGCCAGGAGGACGGAGTCGGCCCGTGAGGCAATCGCCACGGCTGGTCGCGCTTCGGGTCCTCGAGCGCGTGGAAAACGACGGCGCCTTCGCCAACCTGGCGCTGGACTCCGCCTGTGCCGACGCGGGGCTATCGCCGCGAGACGCGGCGCTGGCGACCGAGCTGACGTACGGCGTGCTGCGCCGAAGGAACGCGCTCGACCGGGCGCTGGCGCCCTTCATCCGCTCCGGTTGGCAGAGCCTGGAGCCGGAAGTGCGCGACGTGCTCCGTCTCGGCGCCTACCAGATCCTCTACACGCGCATTCCGGACCATGCCGCGGTGACGGAGACGGTGAACGTGGCCAAGCGCGCCGGGCTCTACCGGGCCGCGGGACTGGTGAACGCCGTGCTGCGCCGGGTAGCCGAGCAGGGTCCGCCGCCTCCTTTCGATCCCAAGACGCAACCGCGCGAATGGCTCGAGATCGAGGGTTCGCTTCCGAGCTGGCTGGCCGAGCGGTTGCTGGAGATCCTCGGGCCCGAAGAGGCGGTCGCCTTCGTGGAGGCGATCAACCGACCGGCGCGCGCCTCGATCCGCGCGAACGTGCGCCGGATCGGGCGGGAGGCCCTGCGCCGAACGCTGGCCGCGCAGCTTCCCGAGGCAGCGATCGAGCCGAGCGCGTGGGCGCCGGCGGGACTTCTGGTGGAGCGAGGTGGCTCGCTGCCCCGTACCGAGGCCTTCGAGCAGGGGCTCTTTTCGCTGCAGGACGAGGCGGCGCAGCTCGTGGTGCATCTTTGCGGCGACGTGCAGGGGATGCGCGTCCTCGACTGCTGCGCCGCGCCCGGGGGAAAGAGCTGCCATCTGGCTGAGCTCGGCGCTCGCGAGGTGGTGGCGATGGATCGCAATCCGCGCAAGGCGCGACGGATCGAGGAAGAGGCGCGGCGCCTCGGGCTCGACGCGATCTCCGTGGAAGTGGGGGATGCCACCGTCGCCATGCCGAAGGGGAAGTTCGACCTGGTGCTGGTCGACGCGCCCTGTACCTCGGCGGGAACGCTCAGGCGGCACCCCGAGCTTCGCTATCGGCTGCAGCCGGAGGACGTCTCCCGGCTCGCGCAGACGCAGGCGAAGATCCTCGACACGGCGGCCGGTTCGGTGCGGCGCGGCGGCCTGCTCGTCTACGCCGTCTGCTCCTTCTTGCCGGAGGAGGGAGAGCGGCAGATCCGCGCTTTCCTCGAACGCCATGACCGCTTCGAGCCCGCGCCGATGGCCCCGGCTCCCGCCTGGACCCGGGACGGCTGGCTCCTCGAGACGTGGCCGCACCGCCAGGGGATGGATGCATTTTTTGCCGCGCGGCTGCGCGCGCGTTGATCATCGTCGCGTAAGAGCAAGGGAAGCGCAGACCTCCCTCGATCGGCCGGGGAGCACGTGCGCTGGTGTACCGTGTGCAGGGCAGGCGACGGTCATATCGTGTATCTGCCGCATCCTCGACGCGGTCTCGCCGCCCAAGCGAGGGGTATCGCAGTGATCTCGTCGATCACGTATAGTGATCGACGGGCCGTAGCAGTGGGGACTTTTCCGGCGGTTGCCGACGCGCGAGGGGGTAGACGTGGGAAAGACACTGGCGGGTGTGAAGGTACTCGTGGTGGAGGACGACTACGATCTCGGCTGCATGACGCGGTCGGTGCTGGAAGACGAAGGGGCTACGGTGCGGGTGACGAGCACGGCGAGCGATGCGCTGGAGACGGTCGGGTCGTTTCACCCCGAGATCGTCTTGTTGGATTCGCGGCTCCCCGACATGAACGGCCGCGCCCTGAGCGCCCATCTGCAAAAGCGGTTCGCCTCCTGTGTCCCCATCCTCGTCAGCGGGGACGTCGCCGAGGTGGAACACTGGTCGCAGGTCGGCGGGCACGCGCTGAGCAAACCCTACGACCTGGACGAATTTCTCTCGGTGGTGGTACGCGCGCTGCGCCCCAACGCCTGAGCTTGTGGCGACTCCGGGGGACTGGTAGAGGGGCCTCGACAGGAGTTCGCCCTTGGCTCGTGAGCTACTCGTCGCACCCTCGATCCTCTCTGCGGATTTCGGCCGGCTCGCCGAGGAAGTCGCCGCCATCGAGGCGGGCGGCTGCGACCTGGTCCACGTGGACGTGATGGACGGCCGCTTCGTCCCCAACCTGACCATCGGCCCCATGGTGGTCGAGGCGGTGGCGAAGGTGGCGAAAAAGCCGCTCGACGTGCACCTGATGATCGTCGAGCCGGAAAAGCTCATCCCCGCCTTCGTGGACGCCGGCGCCGACATCGTGACCGTCCACGTGGAGGCCTGCACACACCTGCACCGCACGCTGCAGCAGATCCGCAAGCTCGGCGCGCGCCCGGCGGTGGCGCTCAATCCGGCCACCCACCCCTCCTCGGTCGAGTACGTCCTCGAGGACGTGGACATGGTCCTGGTGATGAGCGTCAACCCGGGCTTCGGGGGCCAGGCCTTCATCCCCTCGGCGCTGCGCAAGATCCGGCAGATCCGGGAGATGGCCGAGGCGCGCGGCCTTCGTGATCTCTGGATCGAGGTGGATGGTGGTATCGGCCCGGCGAACGCGGCCGAGGTCGCCCGCGCGGGGGCCAACGTCCTCGTGGCCGGAAGCGCCGTCTTCGGCGCGCCGGTCTATGCCGAGGCCATCTCCGCGATCCGCAGCGAGGCACAAAAGGGGCTGATTGCATAGCCCTGCTCCCGAATGGACTTTAGGTTTTCGGGAGACGTCAGCCTCCTGAGGCGGAGAGGTCCGGGGTGCACCGACACGCCATCCTGCTCATCGAGGACGAACCGGAGCTGGCCTTGCTCCTCGAGGAGATTCTCGAGGAGTACGACGTGCAGAGCGCGTCGAACATGGCGCAGGCGGTCGAGCTCCTGGAGAACTTCCGCCCCTGCGTCGTGATCTCCGACCTTTCGCTGCCCGACGTTCCGCGCGAGCAGGTGGTGGCGAGGATCCGAGCCTCAGCCCCGGGGGTCCCGATCATCCTGATGAGCGCCGTCTCGACCCAGGACCTGGAGGAGGCGGCGCGCGAGCAAGGCGCCGACCGCATCATTCCCAAGCCCTTCGAGATCGAGATCTTCGAAGCCTCGCTCGTCTTCGGCTGCGGGATCGAGCGATCCGCGCCGCATCCTGAATCCGCGCTCGAAGATGCCTAGGCTGTATTCGAGCGGCGGATCATGCAGACCCTCCTCTCGACTCGAATCTTTGGCGGGCTCTCCCTGAACGATCAGGTCCTGCGGCGGGTGCGCGACCGCGGGCTGGTGCGGCTGGAGCTCGACGTGAAAGGCGCGCACGTGGACCTTCGCTCCGTGGCCGAGGTCCGGATGCTGCGGCGGCGATTGGAGACGCACGGGCTGGTCGCACGCTGGATTCGGCTGGACGAGGGCTTCCTGCGTCGGCTCGGGCAAGACATGGAGCTTGCCGAGCTGACGGCCGCGGTGGTGGCGGCAGGGGCGGAGGCGGTGGTGCTGCCCCTACCCCGGGACTGGGAGGGGCCCGGCGTTTAGCCGCTGGCCGAGGTGGTCTTGCGCATCCGTCAGGCCGGATCGCGCCCCATCCTTCTGGCGCGCCGCGTGGACGCGCCGGACATCGATCGCTACCCGTGGCTGAGCGTCTGCTGGGACCTGGCGTTCGGCGAGGGCGAGGAGGAGGAGATGCGGCGCCAGGTGAAGGAGGCGATCGAGGGCATGGAGCGGCGCCGGCTCGCCGGGGTGCGGATCGCCCGCCTGCGAGACGGGCGCCGAGACGTTCCGCTCGAGCCCCAGGCGGCCCTCCTGGAGCGGGCGTGGCCCGAGCTCGCCCCGACGACCCTCGTCTACGACGTGGATCCGCCGGGCGCTTCGCTGCTGGAGGTGGCGCGCGCGCTGGACGAGATCCGGGCCTTCCACCTGGGTGAAAAAAGGCCCCCCGGGCAGCGCAAGGGGGGCCTGTTCTGGGCAGCCGTGGCGCCCGGCTGAAAGAGGCTACTTGCGGGGCCGGCGCCCGCCCTTCTGCGGGCGGCGACGGGGAGCCGTCTTCTGCTCGGGCGGGATGAGCTGGGCCACGCGCTCCGCCTCGGCGGTATTTCCGGCGCGCCGGAAGAACTCCGCCGCTCGCGGATAGTCGAGCGCGGTCTCGTAGCAGCGCGCGGCGAGCTCCCACTCCTCGAGCTCCTCCATGACCTTGGCCGCGGCGACCGGCTCGCGATGCTCGTCCCAGATGCGCAAGGCGCCAGCGGCATCGCCCGCGCGGGCCATCCACGGAGCCTGCTCGAGCAGCGGCTTGCCCTCGGCGACGGCGGCCTCGAGCTGCTGGCGCGCCACCGCCTGCGCCTCCTCCGTCTTTCCGGCCTGGCGCAGCCACCGGAACTTCTGCAGCGGATCCTCGGTGAGGGAGGCCGCCTTTTCGTAGCGGCCGAAGCGCGCCCAGATCCGCGCCGCCTCGCCCTCGCCCGCCTGCGCGATCTCCGCCTCGACGAGGCGCTCGGCCTCGGCGGCCTCGCCGGCGCGATCGAAGGCGCGGATGGCCTTGTGGGTCTTGCCGGCCCGCTCCCAGGCACGCGCGGCATCGGCGAACTGCTCGGCGCGCTCGTAGAGGCGCGCCACGTCCTCCCAGCGCTCTTCCTCGACGAGGATCTCCATCAGCACGTCGCCCTTGCCAGCGGCGAGCAGGGCCTGTTCGCGCTTGGCGGGCTCGAGCTCGCGGGCGATCTGGACGACCTCCTCCTCGCGACCCGCCTTCATCAGCAGCTCGACCATCTTGGCGACGTCGCCGGCGAGCTGGTACAGCCGCGCGGCCTCTTCCGGTCGGTCGTGCTCCTCGTAAAGCGCAGCCGCCTCGCGATAGCGCTTCTCGCGCTCGTGGAGGGCGGCGACCTTGTCCCACTCGCCGGTGTAGGCGAGGAGGAAAGGCGCGGGCTCGGCCCCCTGCGCCTGATCCTTCATCGCCTCGGCGCGGCGCTCGTCGCCGAGTGCGCGCCAGGCCTCGGCCAGGGTGGCCAGGACCTTGCGGCGCTGCCCTTCCTTCTCCTCGTCCTGCACCGCCGGCTGTCGCATCACGCGCAAGAGCGCGGTGAAGACCTTTCCCCGGGATGCATCGGGTAGGTCCTCGAGCCGGCGAGGCTTGCCCCCCTTGCGCACCGCGAGCACGAAATTCTCGAGCGGTTCGAGCTGGGCGGCGAAATCACCCTTGACGATGGGCTTGTCGATCGCGCGAGCGAAGTCGAGCGCCTGCGCCTCGAACCCGGTGGGGCCGCGCGCCTCCTTGCGACGTCCTTCGGAGCGCCCCCGACCCCGACCGCCGCGACGACCGCGAGCCGTCTCCATCCTCCCTTCCATCTTCTGCTCTTCCGCCATGGATGCTCCGACCAAACGCGTAGCGCGCTCGGCAGTGGGCTAATTCGATCTTTGGCGCGCGCTGTCAAGCGCGGCGAGGCCGTGATATGACCGCCGCGCCATGGACCGCATCTTCGTTGCCCTCGGAGCCCTCAACGCCCTCGTCGCAGTCGCCTGCGGCGCCTACGCGGCGCACGGACTGCAAAAGCGCGTGGGCCCGGATCTGGTGGCGCTCTTCGAGACGGGCGCAAAGTACCAGATGTACCACGCGCTCGGTCTTCTTCTCGTCGGCCTGCTCTGGATGCACCGCCCCTCCAACCTCCTGACCGCGGGCGGCTTCGCCCTCCTCCTGGGCATCCTCGTCTTTTCGGGCAGCCTCTACGCGATCGTCTTCACCGGGGTACGCAGTCTCGGCTCGATCACTCCCGTCGGAGGGGTGTCGTTCCTTGTCGGCTGGCTGCTCGTGGCGATCGCGGCGCTGCGGTCCTGAGGGCGCCCAGCGACATCAGGGCGAAGGCGCCGACGGCCACGCCGAGCCACAGGGTGGTGATGCGGCAGAGGAGCGCCGCGCCCAGGGCCTGGGCGGGCGTGATCCCGGGAAGGAGACGCAAGGCGCCCTCCTGCAGGGCGACGTCCGCCATGCCCAGGCCGCCGGGCGCCGGCGCGCCGGCGATGGTGGAGAAGGCGTAGAGGAAGACGGAGACGGAAATGTCGGCCGCCTCCACGCCGAATCCGCGAAAGATCAGCCACAGCCCCAGGCCCTCGGCCCCCCACGCCACCATGGACAAGAGCGTGGTGCCCAGAAGAGGACCAAAGGAGAGGCATGTGCGGAAGGCCTCGTAGGTCGCCTCGAGCCGGGGCCTCAGGCGCCCCAGCCTCGGCACGCGGCCCAGCAGTTCGATCGCCCCCAGGCTCAGACGACGCGAGGAGAGGACGGCGATCCCGCCGATGAAGACGCCGGCGATGGAAAGCAGAGTGGTCGTGCCCTCGGCGAAGTAGGTGCCGACGCCGATGAGCGCCAGCGCCACCAGCGCGAGCGCGTCCGTGCCGCGCTCCGCGACCAGGGCCGGAACGGTGGAGGCGAGCGCGGCGCCGACGCTGCCGCGCAAGAGGTAGGGCTTGAGCAGCTCGCCTGCCTTGCCCGGCGTGATGGTCATGGCCAGGCCGGCGAGGAAGATGCGCAGGCTCTCGAACGCCCGCGCGCGCACGCCCAGGATCCGCAGGAAGTAGTGCCACTTCAGGAAGCGCAGGGCGTAGTTGAAGAGAGAGAGGCCGACGATCGGGACGACGAGGTGCAGCCGAAATCGCCCCAGCTCGACCGCCACCTGGCCGAAGCCGGCGCGGATCGAAAAGATCAGGTAGACGACCGCGCCGATCGCCAGGGCCCAGACGAGCCACCGCTGGAAGCGAGCTGCCGCCTCCACCCACTCACCCCCAGCGGTGGTAGGCGGGGTGGCCGGGTTTGACCGCGACGAAGGTGCCCGTCAGCGTGGCGCAGATCTTGCCACCGGCAGTGAGAGTGGCCTCCACCGTCGCGCGGTCCTCGGTGGAGTCGACCACCCGCGCGCGAAGCTCGACCGGGCCGTCGGTGGGGATCGGACGACGAAGGGTGACGGAGTACTGGGCGGTGACGGTGCAGGGCGGCTCGCTCGCGCCGCGCTTCTTCATCAGGTGCCAGGCGGCCGTCCAGTTGGAGTGGCAATCGAGGAGCGTTCCCGTGATGCCGCCGGAGAGCATGCCCGGGAAGGCCTCGTGCTGCTTTTCGGGCTGCCAGACGGCCACCGTCTCCTCGCCGTCCGGAAAGCTCCGGATTCGCAGGCCCTTCTCGTTGGCCGGACCACAGCCGAAGCAGATGCTGCTGGGCGCGTACCTCTCCTGCAGGCTCAGCTCCATGCGCCGCACCTTAAGGGCTCCGCAAAAGAGTGCAATTGGTTCTTTTTCGTCGACTCCCATCATCGTAAGGTAGGCTGGCGTGCAATCGAGCCCTCGCATCCCCCTCTCGGAGGTCACGCCATGCGAACGATCCTCATGCTCGCTCTCTTCGCCATCGTCCCGCTCGCAGCCTGCAAGCGGCAGCCGGCCGAGCCGACCCCGCCGCCGGCCGAGCAGCAGAAGGAGCAGGCTCCGGCCGCCGAGCAGCGCAAGGAGGAGCCCGCGCCCATGAACCCGGCTCTCCTCGAGCCCGAAAAGCTCAACGAGCAGGCGCCCGACACCTACCGGGTGGTCTTCGAGACGACCAAGGGCAACTTCGTGGTCGAGGTGCAACGCGACTGGGCCCCGCTCGGAGCCGACCGCTTCTACAACCTGGTCAAGAACGGCTTTTACGACCAGGCGAAGTTCTTCCGGGTAGTTCCCGGCTTCGTGGTCCAGTTCGGCATCCCGGCCGATCCGCGCGTGGCCGCCGCCTGGCGCAACCGCACCATCCCCGACGACCCGGTCAAGGAGTCGAACGTGAGGGGGACGATCTCCTTCGCCACCGCCGGCGCGAATACGCGGACCACGCAGGTCTTCATCAACTACGGGGACAACTCCCGCCTCGACCGCATGGGCTTCGCCCCCTTCGGCAAGGTGGTCGAGGGAATGGAGGTCGTGGACGCGATCAACGCCGAGTATGGCGAGCGGCCGAACCAGGGGATGATCCAGGCTCAGGGCAACGCCTACCTGGATCGGGAGTTCCCCAACCTCGACTACATCCGCAAGGCCAGCATCGCCCCGTGATCGGAAGGCGCGCGCCTTCCGCCGGGGTTATAGAAGGGGCCAACGGCTTCGCAGGAGGTATCGAGGATGTACCAGGACCCGATCCGGATGGAGTTCACGCCGAATCCGCAGACGCTCAAGTTCTTGGTCTACGAGCGTCCGCTCCTTCCCCGCGGGACGGCGAACTTCCCCAACGCGGAGTCGGCGGCCACCTCCCCGCTGCCCATGCGGCTCTTTGCCATCCCCGGCGTGGCCAAGGTGATGGTCGCCCCCGCCTTCGTCACCGTGACCATGGAGGAGGGGGCCGACCCGGTCGCCGTCTTCGAGGGCGTGCACATGGCGCTGCACGCCCACCTCGAGTCGGGCGAGCACCCGGTCGATCCGGCCGCCGTCGGGGCCTCCGACTCCGCCGAGGCCGATAGCCCGACCGCCGCCCGCATCCGCGAGATCATCGAGGAGGAGATCCGGCCCGCCGTGGCCATGGACGGCGGCGACATCACCTTCGAGCGATTCGTCGACGGGATCGTCTACGTGAACATGCGGGGCGCCTGCTCGGCCTGCCCCTCCTCCACCGCCACCCTGAAGATGGGGATCGAGGCTCGTCTGCGTGAGGAGCTGCCGGAGGTGGTGGAGGTCGTCCAGATCTGAGGCTCTGAAGGGGCGCGGCGGGATGCCTACCTTCGGGGAAGACCCGGGAGGTGGCATGGCACGAGGCGTCGGCGAACGACCCGAGCGAAGCCCCGCCGCGATCCTTCGGCGGGTGGAGTATCCCGCGACGCGCGAGGACCTGGTGCAGGCCGCGGCGGACGAAGAGGCGCCGGCGGAGACGATCAACTTCCTGCGATCCCTCCCCGACCGCACCTACGAAAGCCCGGAGGATGCGCTGCGCTACTTCGCCGAGGCGGAGGCGCGCTTCGGCGTGACCGGCGTTCGGCTCGGCCGCGGCGACCTCGGCAAGGAGACGACCGAGCCGCCGGGCGAGCCGGCGCGCCACCCCTAGCCCCTTGTCGTAACCGACTCGCGAGGCGCAGAGGCGGCAGGTGGGGTCCCTCGCGCCCGGACGTCTCTCGTTGCTCGCTTCGGCAAGCCTCGATTCGCGCAGCGACGAGCGAGGCAGGCCAGGGCCGCGGTCTCGGTCGGAAAGCCGGCGGTCGGATGTGCGCCCACATGTGCGTCGGCCCCGGATGCGGGCGTCGCCTTTTCTCCTTTGCGACGGCGCCGGCCTGCACGGCGCCCGCCCCTTCACTTCGCAGGCCATCGCGCGGCGAACTCGTGTAGAACTGTCCGCCTTTTCGGCAGGAACGTCAGATGGACGCGAGCACGAAGATCGCCGAGGAGGCGCGGAGGCGCCGAACCTTCGCCATCATCTCCCATCCGGACGCCGGCAAGACGACGACGACCGAGAAGATCCTGCTCTATTCCGGTGCCATCCACCTGGCCGGCAGCGTCAAGGCGCGGCGGGCGCGGCGCCACGCCGTCTCCGACTGGATGGCCATCGAGAAGGAACGCGGGATCTCCGTGACCTCCTCCGTCCTCGCCTTCGAGTACGAGGGGCTGCGCATCAACCTTCTCGACACGCCCGGTCACCAGGACTTCGGCGAGGATACCTACCGCACGCTGATGGCGGCCGATGCGGCCATCATGCTGCTGGACAACGCCAAGGGCGTGGAGCCGCAGACCAAGAAGCTCTTCCACGTCTGCCGGCTGCGCCGGATGCCCATCGTCACGCTGATCAACAAATGCGACCGGGAGGGCAAGGATCCCCTCGAGCTCCTCTCGGAGGTCCAGGACGTGCTGGGCATCGAGCCGGTGGCGCTCGACTGGCCGATCGGCTCGGGGCGCGACTTCGTGGGCGTCTACGACCGGATGGACGGCAAGGTCCACCTCTTCGAGGGCGGCGACCACGGCCAGCGGGTGGTCGACGAGGAGGTCCTCGACCTCGGCGATCCGGCGGTGGCCGCGCGGCTGGGCGAGTCGCGGCTGGAAAAGCTGCGCGAGGACCTGGAGCTTCTGGAGGGCGCGGGAGAAGCCTTCGACCGCGAGCGCTTCCTTCTGGGCGAGCAGACACCGGTCTTCTTCGCCTCGGCGGCGACCAACTTCGGCATCGGGCCCTTCCTCCGGCGCTTCGTGCACCTCGCCCCGCCGCCCGGAGCACGCGAGACGCGCGACGGCCGGGGGCGACGGCCCGAGGAGGAGCCCTTCTCCGCCTTCGTCTTCAAGATCCAGGCGAACATGGATCCCGGACACCGGGACCGCCTCTGCTTCCTGCGGGTCTGCTCGGGACGCTTCGAGAAGGGGATGACGGTCCAGCACCTCCGCCTCGGCAAGGAGATGAAGCTCAGCATGGCCCACACCGCCAGCGGCCGGGAGCGCGAGGAGGTGGAGGAGGCCTACGCCGGCGACATCATCGGCGTGGTCGATACCAAGCACCAGCTTCGCATCGGCGACACCCTGGCCTCGGACGGCGAGCGGCCCTTCCTGGGCGTGCCGCGCTTTTCGCCCGAGATCTTCGCCACGCTGCGCCTCGAGGATCCGATGCGTCGGAAGCAGCTCGTCACCGGGCTGACGCAGCTCGCCGAGGAAGGCGCGGTTCAGATCTTCTTGCGCAAGGGCCAGGGCGCGGTCGACCCCATCGTGGCCGTGGTGGGGCCGCTACAGCTCGACGTGCTCGAGCACCGGCTGAAAGTCGAGTACGGGGTGGAGGTGAAGGTGGATCGCCTCGGCCTCTCGCATGCGCGCTGGATCGGCGGCGACGATCCCGAGGCCAACGCGCGCAAGATCGTCGGCCAGCTCGTGCAGGATACCGAGGGCCATCCGGTGGTCCTCTTCCGCAACGACTGGGAACTCGGGATGGCCGAGCGCGAAAACCCCGACATCCCCCTGCTCACCACCTCGCCGCTGGACGTGGCCGGCTCCGTCCAGGCCGTGCGGTGAAAGTCCGAGGCTCGAGCAGGAAGAGCTCCTCGACGGTCGTGCCCAGGGCCTTGGCGAGCTTCAGCGCCAGGATGGTCGAGGGCACGAAGCGGCCGTTCTCCACGGTATTGATGGTCTTGCGGGTGACGCCCACGAGCTGCGCGAGTTCCTCCTGGGTGAGGCCGAGGCGGGCCCGGTGGTCGCGCAGCGTGTTCCGGAAATGTAACCCATAGGTCACATCGGACTCGGGACCGTCGGCACGACCGGAGGGGCTTCCGAAAAAAAGGGCCGGCCCCCGAGGGGAGCCGGCCTCTCCGCCCGAAACGGCTCGCCGCCTTCAGTCGGCGGCGACGGGTTCGGCCGCCTTTTCCTCGGCCTTCGGCTCGGCGGGCTTTTCGCCCGTCACCTGCGGGGGATAGCCAGGCCGGGTGTGGTGGACGATGACGTTGCGGTCCGGATCGAGCGCGTCCCGGGTCTCGCGATCCCAAAGCGTGGGGAGCGCGAAGACGACCAGGAAGATGAAGCCGGCGAGGAAGGCCACCGCGTTGAAGCCTTTGTCGTACTTCAGGTTCATGAAGTACAGGATGACGAGCGAGGCCTTCATGGTGGCGACCGCCAGGGCGATCGGCACGTTGAGGATGCCGAAGTCGAACTGCGCGACCCAGACGGTGACGAAGGTCAAAAAGGCCAGGCCGACGAGGACCCCGACGTAGACCTTCGTCGGCAGGGGCTCGTGGTCGACCTCGTGGATGTTCTCGCTGTGGTGGTGGTGTGCCATCGCGTCAGCCCGCCAGGTAGAAGAGGGGGAAGAGATAGATCCAGACCAAGTCCACGAAGTGCCAGTACAGGCCCACGATCTCCAGGGGCGTGAAGTAGCCTTTGTAGAACACGCCCTTGTGCCCCTGGATGATTAGCCACGTGATGAGGCCCATGCCGATGAGCACGTGGATGCCGTGCAGGCCGGTCATCACGAAGTAGAGGCCGTAGAAGATGTGGGGCTTGGGCACGTGGGAGAGGCCGTCGTAGGTGTAGAAGGCCGCCGGCAACGTGCCCATGTGGAACTTGTGCGGCCACTCGAAGGCCAGCTTCACGAACATGAAGGCGCCGGCCAAAAAGAGCGTGGCGTACAGGTACCCCAGCATCGCCTTCCGCTGGTTGACCATGGCCGAGCGGATGGCCATGACCACCGTGAACGAGCTGAGGATCAGCACGCCGGTGTTGAGGGTGCCCAGCGGAATCGACAGCGTCTTGTGGGCCTCGTGGAAGGTCTCCGGATATAGGCTCCGGAAGTAGGTGTAGGCCACGAAGAGCCCACCGAACATCAGGATCTCGGTGCACAGGAAGATCCAGAAGCCCAGCTTGGCGCCGGAGAACTCCAGCTCCGCGTTGGGCCAGTGATGGCCGACCCTGTGCCGGACGATCTTGTCCGCGACTGCAACCTGCTGGCTCATGCGGCGGCCCTCCCGGTTTCGGCCGGAGCGTGCTCACGATCGTAAGGCCCCGCCGAGACCGTGGGTGTGTCGACGAAGTTGTGCGGATGCGGAGGCGAGGAGGTGGTCCACTCGAGGGTGGTGCCGCCCCACGGATTCGCCGGGGCGATCTCGCCCTTCCGCAGCGACTGGACGAAGTTGATCAGGGCGACGAGGAAGCCCAGGCCGAGGATCCACGAGCCGACCGACGAGAAGGCGTGCAGGCCGGCGAACTCCGGATCGTAGTCGAAGTAACGGCGGGGCATCCCCTTGAAGCCCAGGAGGAACTGCGTGAAGAAGGTGGTGTTGAAGCCGATGAACATCAGGACGGCGCCGATGTTCGCCACCTTCTCGTCGAACATGCGGCCGGTGATCTTCGGCCACCAGTAGTACAGGCCGCCGACGAAGGCGAAGGCCACACCGCCCATCATCACGTAGTGGAAGTGCGCCACCACGTAATAGGTGTCGTGCAGCGAGACGTTGGTGGCGAGGGAGGCCAGCGGAAGTCCGGTCAGGCCGCCGATGGTGAACTGGATGAGGAACATCATCGCGAAGATCATCGGCGTCCTCAGCTGGATGTCTCCCTTGTAGAGGGTGGCGGTCCAGTTGAAGATCTTCACCGCCGTCGGGATGGCCACGAAGAAGGTCAGGAAGCTGAAGACCATCCCGGCGAACTCCGACTGGCCCGACACGAACATGTGGTGGCCCCAGACGAAGAAGCCGATGATGGCGATGGCCACCGAGGAGAGCGCCACGAACTTGTAGCCGAAGACTTCGCGGCGCGAGAAGGTGGCGACCAGCTCGGAGATCACCCCGAAGGCGGGCACGATCATGATGTAGACGGCGGGGTGCGAGTAGAACCAGAAGAAGTGCTGGAAGAGCACCGGGTCGCCGCCGAGGGCCGGGTCGAAGATGCCCACGCCGAAGAGCCGCTCCGCCGCGAGAAGGAGCAGCGTGATGCCGAGGACCGGCGTGGCGAGGAGCTGGATGACGCTGGTGGAGTAAAGCGCCCAGAGAAAGAGGGGCATCCTGAACCAGGTCATCCCGGGCGGGCGCAGCTTGTGGATGGTGACGATGAAGTTCAGGCCCGTCAGGATCGACGAGAAGCCCAGGACGAACGCCGCCATGACGGTGATCACGACGGCGGTATCCGTGGTCAGCGAATACGGCGTGTAGAAGGTCCAGCCCGTGTCGACGGCGCCGACGATCATGGCGACGATCGCCATGATCGCGCCGACGACGTAGATGTAGAAGCTGAAGAGGTTCAGCTTCGGGAAGGCCACGTCCTTGGCGCCGAGCTGGAGCGGAAGGAAGAAGTTCCCCAACGACGCCGGGATCGACGGGATGATGAACAGAAAGGTCATCACCACGCCGTGCATGGTGAAGAGCTGGTTGTAGGTCTTCTGCTCGAACATCCCGCCGGGAGCCAGAAGCTCCAGGCGCACCAGGAGCGCGAGCAGGCCACCGACGAGGAAGAAGGTCAGGACGCTGACCAGGTACATCACGCCGATGCGCTTGTGGTCGACCGTCAGCGCCCACGACTTGAAGCCCCGGGTGGCGTTCAAATAGTGCTCCTTCGGCATCGAAGGGGCCTGCGTGGCGATGTCGGATGCGGTGCTCATGTCAATTCCTTGATCACCGAGGTCAGGGTCACTTCAGAGACTTGATGTACTCGATCAGGCCATTGAGCTCGCGCTCCGAGAGCTGGCCCTGGAAGCTCGGCATGGTGGGAGCGAAGCCCTTCACGATCTTCGCGCCCGGCTGCAGGATCGATTCCCTCAGATAATCCTCGTCCGCCTCCACGGTCTTGCCGTCGGCCAGCTCCACGGTGTGTCCGAAGACGCCCTTGAGGGTGGGGCCGATGCTCGGAGTTCCATCGGTGGTGTGGCAGGTGAAGCAGGCCTTGGACTGGAAGAGCTTGGCCCCCAGCTCGGGCAGCGGGGTCGTGGTGTCTTCCTTGGAATTCTCCTCGATCCACTCGTGGAAAGCCTCCGCGGAGACGACCTTGACGTCGCCCTTCATGTTCCAGTGGGCGTCACCGCAGTACTCCGTGCAGTAGAAGCGGAAGGTCCCCTCCTCGGTGGCTTCGAACCAAACCGTCGTCGTCCGGCCCGGCAGCACGTCCATCTTGTTGCGGAAGGCCGGCAGCCACATGGAGTGGATCACGTCGCTCGACTGCATGACGAGGCGAACGGGCTGGTTGACCGGCACGACCAGCTCGTTGGTGGTGCGCACCCCGTGCTCGGGATACTCGAAGCTCCACGACCACTTCTGGCCGGTCACGTAGACGTCCATCGCATCGCCGGGAGCGCGAGAGAGCGTCATGTAGGTCTTGAAGCCCCAGACGAAGATGGAAATCACGAGGATCGTCGGGATGACCGTCCAGGTGATCTCGAGCGCGGTGTTGTGGCTGGGGCCGACCTCCTTGTTTCCGTTTCGGTAACGCCAGGCGAAGTAGAGGATCAGCCCGGTGATCAGCACCCAGAAGAAGATGCTGAGGTAGTTGATGTAGTTCATCAGCGCATCCACCTCACCTGCGAAGGTGGATGCTCTCGGTGGATACAGAAAATCGCTCATACCCAATCAGCCCTTCTGGATCCGGCTGGACCGCCGCCACATCACCGCCAGAAAGCCACCGACCGCGAGGACGACGACGGCGCCCCCGATCATGCGCGCTCTCTCGGCGATCCGGTACGCTTGAGAATCACCGTCGTAGTGGAAGCAGAAAAGCAGCAGCTTCTCCAGCGTGCTTCCGACCTTACCCTCTGCCGACTCCAGGACCGCGAGCTTGAGGTCCAGCGGCCTGTATTCGATCCCGTAGAGGTAGCGAGTGATCTTCCCCTCCGGTGAGGCGAAGAAGATCACGGCGGGATGGGCCCACTGCTTGCCTCGCTCGTCCCACCGATACCCGAAGCCGAGAGCGCTGGCCAGCCGGGCGATCTCGCCCTCCTCGGCGGTATGGAAATGCCAGCCCCTCCCGGCCTCGGGCTTGCCCAGCTCCTCGAGCACGCTCTCCCGCTTTGCGGCCGCGAGATCGGTCCCTTCCTCGGGGTCGATGGTCACGGTGACCACCTCGAACTCGCGGCCCGGCAGGTAGTCGAGCTGCTTGATCCCCTTGACGATGCCCTGGAGGACCAGGCCGCAGAGCATGGGGCATTCGTAATAGACGAGGTTGAGCAGAACCGGGCGCCCCTTGCCGAAGTACTCGCCCAGGGTGACCCTCTTTCCCTCGTGGTTCGTCAACCGCACGTCGAGCGGGAGCATCTCGCCCAGGTGCTCCTCCACCGTGACTCCCTCGAGCTGGCGAGGCATCACGTTGGCGTCGCCCTGAAGCGGTGCGAGGCCGTATTTCTGGCCGGCCGCCTGCAGGGGAACCAGGAGCAGCGCCAGTGCGAGGGCCCGTCCCTTGGCGCGCCTGGCGAACGACCACGTCACGGGATCTGCGCCTCCTCCCCGACCGCCACGGCCGGCTCCTCGATCCGCTGCGGCAGTCCCGCCTGCCTGCGGGCCTGGGCTTCGCGGACGAAGAGCGGAATGGCCTGGTCGATCGGAATCCGATGGATGCCCCGGTCCGGATCGAGGACCGCGGAGCTCCTCAGCTCCTCGAGCTCCCGGGCGCGGAGCGCCTCGAGCTCCGGATTCGTCTTGGACAGGACCACCCGATGGGTGATCGTGTCCGCCTCCCGGACGAAGACGGTCCAAAGGATGTAGGCGGTGACCGCGAACGTGATCACCAGCAAGCCGACCATCATCGCGATCACGCGGGACCGCGTCTCGGTCTCGTCCGGCTGAGCGAGTACGGTGCCGTGATGTTCGTGGTGCTCAGACATTCTCGTGCTCCAGGGACTTGCGCAGGTAGGGATCGCCCACGGGGATCAGGGGTCCCTTGCCCAGTCGCCAGGCGACCGTTCCCAGGAAGAGTCCGGCCACGCCGAGCAGGCCCGTCACGTTCAGCCACGAGAACGAAGCCTCGATGTGCAGGCTCGGCGCGATCATCCAGTAGATCTCCACCGCCCGGCCGAGGAGGACCGACAGCGCCCCGACGAGCAGCGTGGGCGCGCGGCGCTTGGCCTCGCGAGCCAGAAGCACGACGAAGGGGATGACGAAGGTGGTGAAGACCATCACCACCGCCGGCTTGGACCAGCCGTGCTCCCAGCGCTCGCGGTACCAGAAGGTCTCCTCGGGGATGTTCGCGTACCAGATGAGGAAGTACTGGCAGTACGCGATGTAGGCGTAGAAGACCGTGAAGGCGAAGAGGAACTTGCCCAGGTCGTGCAGGTGCTCGACGGTCACGACGCCGCGGAGCAGGCCCGCCCGCTTGAGCAGCAGGACCACCACGATGAGGAGCGCCAGCGAGGCCTGGAAGGCGCCCGCAAAGTAGTAGACGCCGAACATCGTGGAGAACCAGTGCGGCGAGACCGACATCAGCCAGTCGAAGGCCGCGAAGGTCACGGTGATCGCGTAGAGCAGAAGCCCGGGCGCGGTGATCTTGCGCATCCTCCCCAGGACGGCCAGGCGGTCCCCGGGATCTTCCCCGTAGTGTGGGCGGGGCCCCCCAGCCGGAAAGGGGGGCCAACCCTGTCTTTTTTCACTTTTCCCGTGCCTTAGAACCCTACTCAAATACT
>QGUN01000093.1 GCA_003242475.1 Pseudomonadota bacterium | reverse complement strand
ATGGGCGCTACGCTGCCCCGCGCCGATGCCGGGTGAGGAGGGTGAGCTCGAGATCCGGCCCTTCCTCGAACCAGAAGACTTCGGCGAGGCCTACACGCCGGAGCTTCGGGAGAGCGAGGAGAGAATGCGGGCCGAGGTCGAAAGGCGGCGCACCTCCTGAAGGTTTCGATTGGCATCCGCCGAGGATCCGTCATGAATCACTCGACCCTTTATCCCTTTGCCCTCTTCCTCCACGTCGTCGGCGTGATGGCCCTCGTGGCGTTTTACGGAATGGAGTGGGCAACGCTGCTTCGACTCCGTCGCTCGCCCGAGCCCAGGCACGTGACGGAAGCTCTCGCATCGCTCGGTGCGGGGCGTGGTCTGATCCCGCTCGGCTCCACGCTCCTCTTCGTGCCGGGCGCGTACCTCGCCTGGGTGGGCAAGGTCGAGAAGACGCCATGGGTGGCCGTGGGCCTGCTGGCGATGATCGTGCTCGGATTTCTCGGCGGATCCGTCACCGGCAAGCGGGTGCAGGCGATCATGGCATCGGAGGGCCGGGCGCTGGCGACACATCTGCCGGCGCTCTGGAACTCGCTTGTGGTCCGCGCCTCCGTCCTGATCGCCGCCATCTTCGTGATGTGCGCCAAGCCAGGGATCGCAGGCTCGGTGACCGCCGCGGCCATCGCTTTCGGCGGAGGCCTGCTGATCGCACGCACGACGAGTCCGCGGCCGGCCGAAGCGGCCGTCTCCGGCGACACGGCGTGAGGGGACGCGCCTTTACCTGGCGAATCGTCCCTCGACGTAGCCGATGGGAAGGAGACCGGGGATCGTCTCCGCCCGAAGGACTTCGATCCCCACTCGTTGCAGTGCATCCTGCAGCGAGCGTGCGCAGAAGCGACGCTGCCCGGGAAAGCCGGTGATGGCGAGGATCCGAGAGGCCAGCCGAGCGAGCCTCGTCTCCTCGTGACAGAAGGTGGGGAGGACGAGACGCCCCCCGGGCCGCAACATCCGCCGCATGGCCAGAAGAGCGCCTTCGAGGTCCGGCAGCAGATGCAGGACGTTCGCGGCGACCACGACATCGAAGCTGCCGGGCTCCAAGTCGAGCGCGTAGATATCCGCCTGCCTGCACTCGACGTTGCTCAGCCCGGCTGCCCGAACCCGCTTCTCGAGCAGCGAGACCATCGCGCGCGAATAGTCCGTGGCCACGACCCAACGTGCTTCCCGCGCCAGAGCGAGCGTGACCAGCCCGGTACCCGCGGCGAGTTCGAGAACGCGCTCCGCTCCTCGAACGGCCTCGGCAGCGAGTTGCAACGTCCTCGGCATCGGACCGCCGAGGATCTTCATCGAGCGGTCGTACCTGGGCGCATGGCGATCCCAGTAGGCGCGGGAAAGGTCGTGCTGCTTCGGACAATCGGGGTGGACGAGGTCGGCCTGCATGGCTCCACCAGGTGGTTGGGAAGCGCCCGCGAGTGCAATCCTCGCGTCCGTAAGGGTTCACCGACCGCCCGGAGCGCCGAAACGGTGGGCGTGGCGGCCCGGGCTCGGCCTTGCGGCCTCGATGTCGGCGAGGATGGGGCATTCGGGACGGTCGTCACCTGCGCAGCAGGAGACGAGGTGGCGCAGCGTATCCGCCATCGACTGCAGCTCCGCGATCTTTCGCTCGAGGACGGCGAGGTGCTGCTGGGCGAGGCGCTTGACGTCGGCGCTCTTGCGGGAGCGGTCGCGCCAGAGGGCAAGGAGCTCGGCGATGCCTTCCACGCCAAAACCGAGGTCGCGCGCCCGCCGGATGAAACGCAGGGTGTGGACGTCCGTTTCGGTGTAGACGCGGTAGCCGGATTCCGTGCGGGCGACCGGTCCGAGCAGGCCGATCTTCTCGTAGTAGCGGATCATCTTGGCGGAAACGCCGCTTCGGCGAGCCGCCTCTCCGATGTTCATTCAGCACCTCCGGCTGCCATGGGCGGTCGAAACCGTCGCAGGCGCAGGGCGTTTCCGACGACGAAGATGCTCGACAGCGCCATCGCCCCCGCGGCAAAGACGGGCGAGAGCAGGATGCCGCTCACCGGATAGAGCACCCCCGCGGCGAGCGGGACGAGTGCGGTGTTGTAGGCGAAAGCCCAGAAAAGGTTCTGGCGGATGTTTCCGATCGTGGCGCGCGAGAGAGAGATGGCGGTGGGAACCCCTTCGACGCTACCCGACATGAGGACCACGTCTCCGGCCTCGATCGCGATGTCGGTGCCAGTACCGATGGCGATTCCCACGTCTGCTTCGGCGAGTGCTGGTGCGTCGTTGATTCCATCGCCGACGAAGGCGAGCGCGCCGTGATCCTTGAGCCGTCGCACGGCTTCCACCTTGCCCGTGGGGAGGACCTCCGCCACCACCTCGTCGATGCCGAGCTGACGAGCGATGGCCTCGGCGGTGCGGCGGTCGTCGCCGGTGATCATCGCAACCCGCAGACCGAGTTCATGCAACGCGCGAATGGCTCGCGGCGCCGATTCCTTGATCGGGTCGGCCACGGCGAGGATCGCGGCGAGCTTTCCGTCGATGGCAGCGTACAGGGGCGTTCGCCCCTGGTCGGCGATCTGCGACGCGATCGCGGCAAAGACGGCGATGTCGTAGCCCAGGCGCGCCATGAAGCGATCGGCGCCGACCTCCGCGCGAACACCCCCCACCTCGGCGCGTACTCCAAAGCCGGGAATCGCTTCGAACGCCTCCGCGACCGGCCACTCGAGTCCCTCGGCCCGCGCGGCCTCGACGATCGCGCGCGCGATCGGGTGCTCGGAGCGATCCTCGACCGCAGCGATCCGCGCGAGCACGTCTGTGCGATCGAAGTCTTCGAGGACGTGAAAATCGGTGAGCGCGGGCTTCCCCTCGGTGAGCGTCCCCGTCTTGTCCAGGGCCACGACCCGCACCTCGCGCAGCCGCTGCAACGCCTCACCGCGTCGGAACAGCACGCCGAGCTCGGCGCCGCGCCCCGTTCCCACCATGATAGAGGTGGGCGTGGCCAGACCCATGGCGCAGGGGCAGGCGATGATGAGAACGGCGACGGCGTTGACGAGGGCGTAGGTCAGCGCTGGGCTCGGGCCGAAGACGAGCCAGGCGACGAAGGTCAGCGCCGCCACCCCCATCACCGCCGGCACGAACCAGCGCGTGACGCGATCGACCATGGCCTGGATGGGCAGCTTGGAGCCCTGGGCCTGCTCGACCATGCGAACGATCTGGGAAAGCACGGTCTGGCTGCCGACCGCCGTCGCGCGAAAGGCGAGCGCGCCCATCTGGTTGACCGTGCCCCCGACGAGCCGAGCGCCTACGCCCTTCTCCACGGGGATGGGCTCGCCGGTGATCATGGACTCGTCGACGTAGCTCTTGCCCTCGATCACCTCACCGTCGACGGGAATGCGCTCGCCAGGGCGTACCTCGACGATGTCGCCCGGCGCCACCGCACCGACGGGGAGTTCGACGACGACGTCGCCGCGCCGCACGCGCGCAGTCTTCGGCTGCAATCCGATGAGGCGACGGATCGCCTGCGAGGTTCGCCCTTTCGCCTTCGCCTCGAGGTAGCGGCCGAGAAGGATGAGGGTCACGATTACCGCTGCGGCCTCGTAATAGACGTGGGCGGTACCCGTCGGAAGCACCGCCGGCGCGAAAGTGGCCACGACGGAGTAGCCGTAGGCGGCGAGGGTCCCTACCGCGACCAGCGAATTCATGTCGGGCGCCCGACGAAACAGCGCGGGTACGCCCGACCGATAGAAGCGGCGGCCCGGACCAGCGAGGACCAGCGTCGTCAACGCGAACTGAAGGAGCCAGCTTCCGCGCAGGCCGATGGTAGCGGCGATCCAGTGATGCAGGGCGGGCACGAGATGCGCGCCCATCTCCAGCCCAAAGACGGGCAGCGTGAGCGCCGCCGCGAACCCGAGATCCCGGCGGAGCCTCGCCTCCTCGGCTGCGCGCCGTTCTTCGCGCTCCTCGGCGTCGGAGCCGGCCAGCAGGCTCGCCTCGTACCCTTCCCTCTCCACGGCGCGGACGAGTTCGGCCGCGTCGACCGGCGCTGCCAGGACGACCTCCGCACGCTCGGTGGCGAGGTTCACGTTCGCCTCGGCCACACCCGGAACGGCGCGCAGTGCGCGTTCGACGTGCGCCACGCACGCGGCGCAGCTCATGCCGCGCACGGCCAAGTCGACGCGCTGAGGGCTCTGGACGGCAGGTGTAGCCACGGAAAACTCCTTCGGGATTCCCGCTATTCGATGACCCGTGCGGGGTAGCCCGCCTCGGTCGACGCGGCGACGAGCGCCTCCGCGTCGGCGTTGCCGCGAATGCTCGCCCGTCCGGCGGCCAGGTCGACCTCGACTTCGGTCACCCCGGACACCGCCCGAAGGGCTCGCTCGACGCGTCCCTGGCAGTGCCCACACGTCATTCCCTGGATGGCGAGAAGGATTCGATCGCTTCTTTCCATGACGGCTCTCTCCTTCCTCCCCACGTTCGTAAAGGTTCCCATCGTGGGAAGGTCAAGAGAACGAGAGAACGCCACCCGGACGGGATCTCTTCCAGGTGAGAAGGCGAACTCGGGCCCCTACCTCGCGACGGTCAGAAAGAGCCGTTCGAGCAGCTCCGCCAGAGGAAATTTCGTGAGCAGAAGCGGGAGCGCCGGACCGACCGAGGCCAGCAAGACCAGCAGGACGTCCCTTTTTCGCACGAGGATCACCCGCATCTCCCGGACGACCCGAAAGGAGTTCCCGAGGTCCGCGAGGGACTGCAGATCCGGAGTACCGAGCAGGGGCCTGTCGGGGACCCGACGAATCCACCGTTCTTCGAAAAGGCGCGTGTAGGAGGTCGCTAGCGCGCCGAACTCTCGTAACCCGCGGAGTCGTGCTTCGAGAAGACGAGGCGAGACCAGCACGAGCGGCCCCAAGGTCAAGAGCACAGCCGTGACGGCCCATGCACCCAACAGCCCTCCAAACTCCGAAACATCCGCGGCATCGAAGGCGATCTCGGCGCCCCAATCCCCGACGAGAATGCACGAAAACCCCAAGATGACGAGGCAAAAGGCGCGGCACGGGAGCACCAGAAACTCCAGACCACCGCAATAGTCGGGATGTGCCGGAAAGAGCCGCAGCGAAACCCGTCTCAATTGGGCCAGGACCCCGCACCAACCCGCCCAGGAGAGGATCGCCCGCAAACCGACGAAGTAGAAGATCGGAAAGCCGATACCCTCCACCCAGATTCGCCGCATGCCTTCGCCCTGCGCGGCAGCCTGTCGAAGCTCCAGGGGCGCCTGAATCGCTCCCCAGAGCAACGCCTGCCCGAGGAGGACGCTCACGACGAGGAGGATCGCCGACTTTCCTCTTTCCTCCATCCACGCCCCAACCGTCGAGGCCAGTGGCTCGAAGGCGGTGCGATCTCCGAATCCCTCGTCCGCCAGCCGGTGCACCGATTGTCGTGCCAAGCGAACGGAGATGCTGCTTCCAACGTGCACCAACGGCACGGCGAGCAAGAAGCGCGCATGCAGCGTCAAGTCTCGGAAATACGGGTCCAGTTCCCGATTGCGAATGCTACTGACGCCGGCAAGAAGGGCGAAAGGAAGCCATGCGAGCATCGCCAGAGTCCATCCCTCTGCGAGCGCCCTACCTTGCGAAGGCACCAGCCCCAACGCTTGCAGCACGAGCAGGCCCCTCTGCAACGAGCGTGCACCGACTCTTCGCCCCATACGATGGACAATCTACACGCACCCAACCGAGAGCCATTCCGCCAGACGGGTCCGCTCGATTCCTCGCCCTAACGCCGACACGACCCTGCACGCCGAAATGGAGGAGCCCATCCTCTAGCCAGGCAGACGCCCACGGAAAGGGCGTTGCCGTGCTTCGCGGCCGGCAGCCAGACTGGGCCGAACAAGACCTGCGCCCTAGATACCTGAAGCCATCATGACCGGTTGCTCCGCCCCTCTCCCCTCCTGGAATGACGGTGCCGTCAAGCAGGCGATCCTCACCTTCGTGGAACGAACCACGGCAAAGGACTCGCCAGATTTCGTCCCGCCCCCCGAACGGATCGCCGTCTTCGACAATGACGGCACTCTCTGGGCCGAGCAACCAACATATGTTCAGCTGGCATTTGCGATCGACCGAGTTCGCGAGCTTGCGCCTCGAAACTCAGACTGGAAAGACCAGCAGCCATTCAAGTCGATCCTGGAGGGTGACGTCCAAGCGGCCTTGATCGAAGGTCCACAGTCCGTGCCCCAGATCATCGCCGCCACGCATGCTGGGATGACGACCGACGAGTTCGAACGGATCGTGCGCGCTTGGCTAGGAAAGGCACACCATCCGCGGTTCCAGCGTCCCTATACCGACCTCGTGTACCAGCCGATGATCGAACTCATTCGGTACCTCGAGGCGAACGAGTTTCGCGTTTCCATTGTCTCGGCTGGCGGCACGGACTTCATCAGGGTGTGGACCGAAAAGACCTGTGGACTACCTCGATCTCACGTCATCGGCAGCACCATCAAGACGCGATTCGTCATTCGGATGGCCGTCCTGCCTTGATACGAGAACCGGAACTCGACTTTCTCGATGAGGGATCCGGCAAGCCCGTCGCGATTTACAAATTTTTGGGACGCCGCCCCCTTGCGGCGATCGGAAATTCCGACGGCGACCAGGCCATGCTCGAGTGGACGACCGGTGCGTC
>QGUN01000030.1 GCA_003242475.1 Pseudomonadota bacterium | reverse complement strand
CCTGATTCAGTCTAGGGAGGCCGCGTCGGGGATTTCAAGTCCGAGCAAGAAATTCGATCTCTTTCATGTATTGGAGTGCCGCCGGGCCGGACGCAGAGAAGGGGAGGATCGGCGGCTCCTAGGAGCCGAAGCGAGCCACCAGGGCCTGCACCCGCTCGACGAAAGCGGCCTTGTGGTACCGCTCGAAATTCGCCCAGGTGCAGAGGGTCCGGGGGTCTTCCACCCGGTCGAGGAAGAGCTTGCCGTCGAGGTGGTCGACCTCGTGCTGGAAGGTGCCCGCGGAAAGCCCCCGGACCACCTGGTCGATCTCCTGGCCGTATCGATCCCAGGCGCGCACGCGGATCTCCACGTGCCGGCGCACCACGCCGCGCAGGTCCGGAACCGAGAGGCAACCCTCGTAGTTCTCGAAGGTCTCGTCGGTCAGCGGCTCGATCTTCGGGTTGACCAGGATGGTCAGCGGGATCTTCGGCTTGTACGGGTAGCGGGGGTTGTCGCCGACCTCGATGGCGCAGATGCGGACCGGCTCGAAGACCTGGTTGGCGGCGAGCCCGGCCCCGTTGGCGTCGCGCATCGTCTCCACGAGGTCATCGATGAAGCGCTGCATCCGCTCGGAGAGCAGCTCCTCGCGGCTCACCTCGCGCGCGGGGGTCCGGAGGACGGGGTGACCGACGGTGGCGATCTTGAGCAGCGTCATGCGAATCCTCCTCGAAGTTCAGGCGAGGCCGGCACGCTGGAAGAGCGGATCCAGCGAGGGGTCGCGCCCCCGGAAGGCCCGGAAGAGCTCCTCCGGCGGGAGGGTGTCGCCCCGCGCGAGGATCTCGCGCCGGAAGGCCCGGCCAACCTCCGGGTTGAAGATGCCCTCCTGCTGGAAGCGGTCGAAGGCGTCGGCGTCGAGGACCTCGGCCCACTTGTACGAGTAGTAACCGGCGGCGTAGCCCACCTCGTCGGAGAAAAGGTGGTTGAACGAGGCGATCATCGCGCTCTCGGGAGGCAGGGGCGCCGGCGAGTGCTCCTGCAGGATGCGGCGCGCGAACTCGAAGACATCCCCCTTTTCCGGCGTCCACTCCCGGTGCAGGTCCAGGTCGACGCGGGCGAAGCCGAGCTGCCGCATCATCGCGTTCGCGGCCCGGTAGGTCCGGCTGCGGCGCAATCGCTCGAAGAGCTCGTCGGGGATGGGCGCCCCCGTCTGGTAGTGGCGCGCGAAGAGGTCGAGCGCTTCGCGCTCCCAGCACCAGTTCTCCATGATTTGCGAGGGCAGCTCGACGAAGTCCCACGCCACGTTGGTTCCGCCGAGGCTGCGGACCTCCACCTCGGAGAACGCGTGGTGCAAGAGGTGGCCGAACTCGTGGAAGAGCGTCTCCACCTCGCGGTGGGTGAGCAGCGAGGGCCGAGACGCCGTGGGCGGAGTGAAGTTGGCGCAGATCAGGCCCAGATGCGGCGCCCGCTTCCCTTCCCGGACGACGCCGGTGACGAGCCCGTTCATCCAGGCGCCGCCGCGCTTTTCGTCCCGAGGGAAGAGGTCGGCGTAGAAGCGGCACAGCATCGTGCCGTCCGCGTCGAGGATTTCGAAGGTGCGCACGTCGGGATGCCAGACGGGCAGTCCCTTGCGCTCGACGATGCGCACGCCGTAGAGGCGGCGGGCGATCTCGAACATCCCCTCGATGACGCGCTCCAGGGGAAAGTACGGGCGCAGCTCCTCCTCGTCGAAGTCGAAGAGGGCGCGGCGTTGCTTTTCCGCCCAGTAGGCCACGTCCCAGGGCTGCAGTGGGCCGGTTCCTCCCTGCGAGGCGCGGAACCGCTCGAGCTCCTCGTTCTCACGGCGGAAATGCGGCTCGGTGCGCTCGCGCAGCCGCCGCACGAACTCGCTCGCGCGCTCGCCGTTTCGGGCCATTCGGTTGGCGAGAACCAGGTCGGAGAAGTCCGAGAAGCCCAGCAGCCTGGCCTTCTCCCGCCGCAGCTCGAGGATGCGACGGACGAGCGGGCGGTTGTCGAAGCTGCCGTAGGAAGCCCGGGTATCGTAGGCGCGCCACACCTGCTCGCGAATCGCGGCGTCGTCCAGGTAGGTCATCAACGGGACGTAGCTCGGAGCGTGCAAGGTGAAGCGCCAGCCGTCGATCCCCTTCTGGCGGGCCGATTCCCTCGCCGCCTCGATCGCCGTGGGCGGCAGGCCGGCCAGTCTGCGCTCGTCGTCGATGACCAGCTCGAAGGCAGCGGTGGCGTCGAGGACGTTTTGCGCGAAGCGGCTGGTCAGTTCGGCCAGCTCGCGCGTGATCGCGCGCAGACGCTCCTTTCCCTCCGGCGACAGCTCGGCGCCGTGACGCCGGAAGTCGTCCAGCGTCTTCTGCAGGAATCGCTTCCGGGTCGGCGAAAGCCGCCTCGCTTCCTCCGAGCTCGCCAGGTGGTTCAGCACCTTCCAGAGCCCCTCGTGCAGCGGCAGGGAGGCGAAGAACGCGCTCACCTCCGGCACCACCGCGTTGTACGCCTCGCGAAGCTCCGGGGTGCTCGCCACCGACTCCAGGTGGCCGACCACCGCCATCGCCCGCTCGAGCGGCTCGGTCGCCGCCTCCAGGGCGTCCAGCGTCGAGGCGTAGGTGGGCTCCTCCGTCTGGGCGGCGATGGCGTCGACCGCCTTTCGGGCCCTTTCGAGGAGGGTGTCGATCGCCGGGTGAACGTGCTCGGCCCGGATGGCATCGAAGGGGATGTCGAAGGAAAGGTCGACCAGCGGGTTCATTCCCCCTCCAATGACGCCCGGTGCCCGATCCGTCAAGCCGATCGCGTTGCCCCGAAAAGCTGGCCTGTGATAGCACCACTTTCATCCCGGTGCGTTCGCGGCACGTCGGTGCGGCCCCGCGGGAATGCCCGGCGCTGGGCGGGAATGGCGAGGCGGGGCCGGGCGGTTCGAGGCCGGGGACCGATTACCGCCGGCACGACCTGCGGAAAGGAGCTCGATCCATGAGGAACGCAACGCTTGGCATCACCCTCCTGGCGACCCTGGCTCTCGCCGCCTGCGGCGGTGGTGGCTCCACCCCCCGGGCTGGGGATACCGGGGCCGAGGGCTCGTCCGAGGTGGTCGCGAGGTTTGGCTCGAAGAAGATCACGCTCGCGGATCTGAACCGGCAGCTCGAAAACCAGCCCCTCACCCGCGCGAGGCTCACCGATCCGCAGCGGAAGAAGGATTTCCTCAACAACGTGATCCGCTTCGAGCTCCTGGCCCAGGAGGCGGAGCGCCGCGGGCTCGACAAGGATCCCGAGGTCCTGGAGGCCATGCGCCGCGTCATGGTGCAGAAGCTGACCCAGCAGCAGTTCAACGACCTCCAGATCAGCATCACCGAGGAGGACGCCCGCGCCTACTACGAGACCAACATCCACGATTTCGTGAAACCGGAGCGGGTGCGGCTCAGCCACATCTTCTTCTCCGCCCCCAAGGGCGATCCCTCCCGCAACCGCATCCGGGCCGAGGCCGAGCGCGCCCTCGCCGAGCTTCGCGGCAAGGACCGGGATGCCTTTTCCGAGCTTGCCCGGAAGCGCTCCGACGACGAACGCTCCAAGCGGGCCGGCGGCGACCTCTCCTTCCGCACCCGCGACGAGCTGAAGGAGATGTGGGGGGAGGAGTTCGCCAACGCCGCCTTCGCCCTCAAGACGGTGGGGCAGTTTGCCGACCTGGTGGTCACCGACAAGGGTTTCCACGTCGTCAAGCTCCTCGGTCGGCAGGAGGGCGTCGAGCGTACCTTCGAGCAGGTTCGCGCCCAGATCGAGAGCCGCCTGCAGCGGGAGAAGAAGACCCAGGCCTTCGAGGAATTCGTCCAGCAGCTCTGGGATCGGGCCAACCCGCAGATCGACGAGGCCGTCCTGGAAAAGCTGGAGGTGGGCAAGCAGCCGGTGGAGATCTTCTCCCTCGACAACGCTCCGACGCCGTCCATCGGAAAGCCGCCCGCACAGCCCGTCCGGACGGAGTGAGCCCCCGGCTCGGGGAGGCCGCCCCATGAAGACCGGCACCTGCACGGTGATCGCCGCCCTCGGGGCGGCTATCCTTCTTGACGCCTGCAAGGAGCCCGAGGTCCGCCAGGAGGAGGAAACCGTCGCCGTGGTCGAAGGCGAGCCGATCCGCGTCGAGGAGCTCGAGCGCGCCCTCGCCGCCGAGGCGGCGGTCACCGGCGACGCCCTCGACGATCCCGCCTGGAAAGACGAGCGGAGGCGGCGGCTCCTCGACGAGATCATCGACCGCAAGCTGCTCGAGCAGGCGGCACTGCGCCGGGGGACCGGTGTCCCCGGGGCAGAGGTCAAGCGGGCGCCCCCCCGCCTGCGCGCCGACTCCCCCGGCGAGGGGTACGAGGATCTGCTGGGCGCGCAGCGGCTCAGCCCCGCCGAGCTCCGCGACCGGCTGCGTCGCCAGCTCCTCCTCGAACGCCTTCTTTCCCGGGAGGTCTACGCGCGCATCGCCGTCACCGACGCCGAGATCGACGCGTGGCTGGAGCAGAACCCGGATTTCCTCCGGTCGCGGCCGGAGCGGGTGCGGGCATCTCAGATCGTCGTCAAGACCGAGGAGGAGGCGCGCCGCATCCTCGCCGAGCTCCGCAAGGGCGCCTCCTTTTCCGAGATGGCCGCGCGCCACTCTCTTTCGCCCGACGCCAAGGTGGGGGGCGACCTCGGCTGGTTTGCACGAGGAGAGATGCCGCCGGCCTTCGAGGAGGTCTGCTTCCATCTGGCTCCCGGCAGGGTCAGCGACGTGGTGGAGAGCGAGTACGGCTTCCACCTCTTCCTCGTCCAGGAGCGGGAGCGTGGCCAGGAGGTGGACGAGGCGGAGAGAAGGCGCGAAGCCGAGGCCCGAATCCTGCGCGACAAGACGCTCGCCGCCCAGGCGGAGTTCCTCGCCCGTCTCCGCACCGAGGCGAAGATCGAGGTGAATGAAAAGGTCCTCGCGCGTGTAGGGGAGAGATGATGAGAGCCGCCCTGCTCGCCCTCGCCTTGGTGTTGCCGCTCGTCGCCCGGGCGGAGGTGATCGACCGCATCGCCTGCATCGTCGACGACCAGGTCATCCTCCTTTCCGAGGTCCAGGATCGGGTGCGCATCCTGCGCACGCGCTCTCCTCAGACGCCGCGCCTCGATCTGGAGCGGGAGGCCCTCGACGCGCTGGTCGCGGAAAAGCTTTTGGAAAAGCAGCTTCACGCGCTGGGCATCGATGTCCGCCCCTCCGAGCTGAAGATGGCCATCGAGGACGTCGTCCGTCAGAACGGCCTTCCTTCGGAGGAGGCGCTGAAGGCCGCCCTGCAACGGCAGGGGCTCTCCTGGGAGGAGTACACCGAGACGCTTCGCAAGCAGCTCGCCCACATGAAGCTCATCAACCTGCGGGTGCGCTCCCAGGTGAAGGTAGACGAGGAGGAGGTCCGGCGGCGTTACGCCGAGATCCTCGCCGGCGAGCGAGGCGAGGAGGAGATCCGGGCCAGCCACCTGCTCGTCCACGCGCCCGCCGACGCCCCGCCCGCGGCGCTGGAACGCGCCCGCAAGGTCGCGCTGGAGTTGCTGGCGCGGGCGCGCGCGGGCGAGTCCCTCGAGGAACTCGCCCGCATCCCCCTCGGCGATGCGCCCCAGCGCACCGCGGGAGACCTCGGGTGGTTCCGTCGCGGCGAGATGCTCCCCGAGCTGGAGGAAGCCGCCTTCGCCCTCCAGCCCGGCCAGCTCTCCGAGCCGGTGCGCACGCGCTTCGGCTATCACATCGTCCTCGTCCGGGAGCGAAGGGAGGTTCCTCCGCCCGACTACGAGGAGGTGGCCGCCCGTCTCCGCGAGGCCCTCTACCAGGAAGAGCTGGAGCGCCAGACCCGGCGTTACGTGGAGAGCCTCAAGAAGGAGGCGGTGATCGAATACCCCATGCCGGAGCTCGCGCCTCCGACGGCGCGAGCCGCAGGGACCTCGGGTTGAGCTCGCCCCGAAGCATCGCCGTCACCCTGGGCGATCCGACCGGTATCGGGCCAGAGGTCCTTTGTGCGGCTCTCCAGGATCCCCGTGTCCAGGAGCGGGTTCGCGCCGTGGTCCTCGGCGACTCGAACGTCTGGGCCGAAGCCTGCCGCTGCATGGGCGTCCCCGACGCGCTCCCGCGGATCGCTCTCGGCGACCCCCTGCCCGAGGGGAGCGTCCTCGTGGAGATCAGTCGCCTGGCGAACCACGAGTGGGGCCGGCCGGGAGCGGAGAGCGGACGCGCCCAGAAGGCCTACCTGGAAGCCGCGATGGAGCTGGTCCAAACCGGGATCGCCGATGCCCTCTGCACGGGCCCCATCCACAAGGCCTCCATCCACGCCGCGGGCTTCCCCTTCCCCGGTCACACCGAGTTCCTGCAGGAGCGCCTGGGCGCACGGCGCGTGGTCATGATGCTCGCCGGTCCGGTCCTGCGGGTGGCGCTGGCGACTACCCACGTGGCGCTGGCGGACGTGCCCCGCGCCCTCTCGGTCGAGGGGATCTACGAGTCCCTGGTGATCGTCTCCGATTCGCTGCGCCGCGGCTTTGGCATCGAGCGCCCGCGAATCGCCGTCTGTGGCCTGAACCCTCACGCCGGAGAGCAAGGACTCTTCGGCGACGAGGAGGAACGCATCGTCGCCCCCGCGGTCGAACGCGCCCGCGCCGCAGGCGTCGAGGCCGAGGGCCCCTATCCTGCCGACGGCCTCTTTCCTCGCGCCGCGCGCGGCGGCTGGGATGCGGTGCTGGCCATGTACCACGACCAGGGCCTGATCCCGGTCAAGACCGTCCACCGCGAGACCGCGGTCAACGTCACGCTCGGGCTGCCCATCGTGCGCACTTCGCCCGACCACGGCGCAGCCCACGACATCGCCGGTCGGGGCGTGGCAGACCCCTCCTCCGCCATCCACGCCCTGCTGATGGCCGCCGACCTCGCCGAACGGTGGACGCCTGAAATCGCTAGACGTTGAAGCGAAAATGGATCACGTCGCCGTCCTGGACGACGTAGTCCTTTCCCTCGATGCGAAGCAGCCCCTTGTCGCGCAGGGCGACCTCGGAGCGCTCGCGCACCCACTCCTCCCAGGAGGCCACCTCGGCGCGGATGAAGCCCCGCTCGAAGTCCGAGTGGATCACGCCGGCGGCACGAGGCGCCTTCCAGCCCTGGCGAATCGTCCAAGCCCGCGCTTCCTGCGGGCCGACCGTGAAGTAGGTGCGCAGGCCGAGGAGCGCGTACCCCGCGCGGATCAGCCGGTTCAAACCGGGCTCCTCCAGGCCCACCGCCTCGAGAAAGGCGGGACGCTCCTCGGGAGGGAGCTGCTGGATCTGCGCCTCCAGCTCCGCGCAGACGGCGATCAGCGGGGCGCCGTCGCGCGCGGCCACCTCGCGCGCACGCGCCACCAGCGGGTCGTCGTCGAGGCTGCCGAGCTGCCCCTCCGAGACGTTGGCCACGTAGATCACGGGCTTGGCGGTGAGCAGGAAGAGTTCGCGCAGCCTCTGCTTCTCCTCGTCGGAGAGCGGGATGCGCCGGACCGTCTGGCCCTCGTTCAGGGCGGCCCGGACCTTCTCGAGCACCTCGAGCTCGGCCCGGGCCTCCTCTCCCTGCTTGCCCGCCGCCTTGGCGTCCTTCTGCACCTTGACCAGGCGCTTCTCGACCGTCTCCAGGTCCTTGAGAGCGAGTTCCGTATCGATGACCTCGGCGTCGCGCGCGGGGTCGACCGAGCCCTCCACGTGGACCACGTCGGAGTCGTCGAAGCAGCGCAACACGTGGCAGATCGCGTCCACCTGCCGGATGTGGCCGAGGAACTGGTTGCCCAGCCCCTCCCCCTTGGAGGCGCCTTTCACCAGCCCCGCGATGTCCACGAATTCCAGCGTGGCCGCGATCTTGCGCTCACTCGGGAAGATCTCGGCCAACCGGTCCAGCCGCGGATCGGGAACCGGCACGACCCCGACGTTCGGCTCGATGGTGCAGAAGGGGTAGTTGGCCGCCTCCGCCTGCGCGGCGCCGCAGAGCGCGTTGAAAAGGGTCGATTTGCCCACGTTGGGCAGGCCGACGATGCCGATCGAAAGCGCCATGGAAAAAGAACGCGCCGCCGCGGGGCCGGCGCCCGAAAAGAACGCCGGCCGACGGCATCGGATTCCAAAATGGGATCAGGCCTGGGGGATCTTCGCGAGGAAGTCCTCGGCGAGCTTGCGCTGCTTCTCCTCGTCGAGGTTGGCCTCGAGCAGCTTGCCGGCCGCGGCGATGGCCAGGTCGACGGCGAGGGCGCGGATCTCCGCCACGGCCTTGGCGCGCTCCTCCTCAATCGAGCGCCGCGCGTCCGCGATCAGCCGGTCCGCCTCCTCCTTCGCCCGACGCAGCGCGGCCTCGCGCGCCGCCTCCACCTCCGCCTGATTCTTGCGGATCAGCTCGGCGGCCTCGCGGCGGGCGTTGGCGATGGCTTCCTTCTGCTCGGCCAGCAGGCGCTCGGCCTCCTCGCGCTCCCGCTTGGCGGATTCGAGAGCCTCGCGGATCGTCCGCTCGCGCTCGTCGATCATCGCCATGATGGGCTTCCAGGCCGTCAGACGCAGGATGACGAGCACGACCAGGAAGGTCACGATCGTCCAGAACGTCAGGCCTGGATTGAGCTGCATGATCGATGCAGCCAGGATCGGAAGCGTCATGGGGCCCACCAGTCCTCCGCTAGAAAATCGAGACGCGTGCGAGCGCGGGCATCCGCCCACGCTCGCACGACCGGATACGCGTCAGGCGGCTTTCGTCGCCAGCAGAATGCAAACCACCAGCGCGAAGAGGGTCGCGCCCTCGATGAGCGCCGCAGAAATGATCATCGAGGTCCGGATGTCACCGGAGGCGGCAGGCTGACGCGCGGTGCCCTCCATGGCGGCCTGAGCGAGACGGCCGATGCCGTAGCCAGCACCGAGGATGGAAAGACCAGCGCCGATACCGGCGGCGAGGAAGGCAAGGCCAAGGGAAAGAGCGTTCACGGGGATTCCTCCGAACGGGTTGGCGAAAATCCAGGCATCCTCAGTGGGGATGCGCGGACATTCCGATGAAAAGCGCAGACAACATCGTGAAGATGTACGCCTGCAGGAAAGCCACGAAGAGTTTCAGCAGGATCATGGCGGCGCCGAACGCCACCGAAACCGGAGCCACCAGGGGCGCCACGCCCTCGCCGAGCATGAAGATCAGGCCGATGAGGAAGTAGATCACGAAGCCACCGGCCACCATGTTGGCGAAGAGACGGACTGCCAGGGCGAAGGGCTTGGTGAAGAGCCCGAGGATCTCGACGGGCAACATGATCGGATACAGCCAGATCGGCACGCCCTGCGGCACGATGTGAGCGAAATATCCGACCACGCCCTGCGCGCGCATGCCGGCGTAGAGGGTGAGGATGAAGGTGATGAGCGCCAGGCCGGCGGTGACCGCGATATTGCCCGTGGCGGTGGCGCTGTAGGGGATCAGCCCGAAGAGATTCAGGATGAAGATGAAGAAGAACGCCGTGGCGAGGAAGGGGACCCAGCGATCCGCCTCTTCCTTCGTGCCGAAATTCTTGCGGGCGAGCTCGTCGCGAATGAACGTCACCACCATCTCGATCATCGAGTAGAGCCCGCGCGGCACCAGGCTCCGCCGCCGAGCGGCGAGCGTGATCACGAGCACGAGGACCGCGGCGGCCACCCACATGATCAGAAGGTGGCGGGTGATCGAGAGGTCGATTTCGACGCCGCCGAGCGTGATCTTGAACTGCGGCAGGACGAGGGTGACCGTGGAACCGGTGAACGGATGTTGGAAGGCGATGTCGTTGCCGTCGACCACGTGATGGATCACCGCGTCTGGCACGGTGTCGCCGCCCGCTGCGGAAGCGGCGACCGGCGCGCCGAGCGCCAGAGAGGCGACGGCGAAAGCGGAAAGCCCGACGGCCCAGAGGCGCGCGCGCATTCCTTCACCTACCTGCCTTCTTCCGTTCCACATCGATGATCGTCCTGAAGAGGGAGTACATTCCCGACGCCAGTCCGAGCAGGCCGAAAACGATCAGCAGCCACGGCGTCGTCCCCAATTTCCGGTCGGCCAGATACCCCACCACCACTCCGAGCGCAACCGCTCCGGCCAACGTCCAGCCGGCCTGTAAATACGGTTCGGCCTCGCGCATCACGCGCGCGAAATTCGATAGCCCCTCCGTCCGGCTTTCCTTCTCGTCCTCTCGGTCGTGAGGCATCCGTCCTCTCCGGCGCCGGATTGTCCCGGGGAGAGCCTACGGCTGGAATCCATCCGGGACCCGACACCGAAAATGGTGGCGCCCTATAGCACGCCCCCCCGAGCGGGTCAACCGCCACCGGTCGCAAGAAAAGGGCCGCGGCGGGATGCCGCGGCCCCCTTGGAGCCTGGGAGGGCGGAGCGTCGTTTCAGCCTCCGTTCCGGTCCAGCCGCCGGATCTTGACCGCCAGGCGCTTGAGGTCCTCGTTGACCCGGGCGAAGTGGACCTTGCCCTGCTCCTCGGCGATCTGCGCATCGAGCGCCGGCAGGCCCTTCTTGGCGGCCTCGAGCGCATCCTTCGAGTTGCTGACCAGCCAGTCGGTGCTGGTGATGGCGGCGAAGCGAGGCTCGAGGTCGTTGTCCCGCAGCGTCTCCATCAGCGGCCCGATCGCCTTGGGATCGCCGAGCCGCCCGAGCTCGATGGCGGCGCGCTCGCGCACGAGCTTGTTCGAATCCTTCAACTTGCCGATCCAGCAATCGACGTTCTCGCGGCACTCCCCATAGGCGACGAGGCGGGCCTTGTTCTCCTTGATGGTCTTGACCACCTCCTCGGCCAGCTGGTTGCAGTGCTCCTCGGCCGCCTTCTTTCCGGCCTCGTTCGACCAGGCCATCTTCTTCATGCAGGCGCTGGCGGACAGCTGCGGCTCCTCCTTCTCCCACTTCTCCCACAGCGCCAGGGTCTTCTCGTCACCGAGCTTGGAGAGCGCCACGTAGCAGCCCTTCCGCGCGTGGATGGTCTTGTCCATCGGATCGCCCTCCTGCGCGCACTTCACCAGGTGCGGCAGCGCGCTGCGATCGCCGATGGAAACCAGGGCATCGGCGTAGACGGCGCGGACGTTGCCCTCCTCCTCCGTCGTCGCGGCCTTGCCGAGCGCGGGGATCGCCTCCTTCGCGCGCAGCTTTCCGAGCGCGATGGCCGCGTTGCGGCGGACGAGGAGCGCGAAGGCGTCGACGATGTCGGGGTCGAGCCCCGGCGGGTGGTAGCTCAGGTTCTTGATGAGCATCGGGATGGCCCGGCGCTCACCCAGGTCGCCGAGGATCTCCGCCGCCTTGATGTAGAGGGCCTCGCGCTTAACGTTGTTCTTGTCCGCCCACTCGTTGAGCGCCTGATCCTCGCCTGCGAGGACGGTGAGCAGAGGCTCTGCCACCTGCGGGCCGATCTGGTAGGCGGCAAAGGAGGCCTCCGGGTAGAAGGAGACGCCGCGGCGCTCGTGGAAGAGCATCTTCTTGATCGCCGGCACCGCCTTCGGATCGCCGAGGTCGCCGAGCGCCTGCACGGCCTTCTTGTTGACGTAGGTCTCCTCCGCCTCGTCGGTGGCGACCTGCATCAGCACGTCCACGGCCCGCGGGTCGCCGATCTGGCCCAGCGAGACCACCGCCGCCACGCGAACGTAGGCGTCCTTCGCCTCCCGGGCCAGCCGCATGAGCGCGTCGACCCCGGCCGGATCCCCGAGCTCACCCAGTGTCTCCGCGATCTCCTTGTTGGTCTCGTTGGTCAGCTTGGTGGCCGGATCGGTCCCCGCGGGCGCGCCGTGGACGACCGCCTCGAGGAGCGCCGGCACCGACCTCTTCTGCCCCAGCTTCCGCAGCGTCCTGACCGCCTGGAGCTTCACCTCGCCCTCGGCCGTCTTCAGGAGGGCCTCCACCGCCTCGGCCGACGCGGGATCGGCGATGCGCGCGAGTTCTTCCAGAGCCCGGATCTGCTTTTGGGAGTCCTTTGCCGATAGCTGTTTGATCCAGGTGGACGGCTGGTCGGGATCGCCTTGCGAGCACGCGGAGACGAGGACCGCGGCGACAAGCAACCCAAGGAGTCGGAAGGAGTGCCGCATGGGAAGCCCCCTTTGCCAGGGATGATGGTGGTTGTTCGGTCGGATCCAGCCATACACCCCCTTTCCGGTGCGGTCAACGAGCAGGCGACGCCTGACGTGAAACCGTCGGAAAGTGGAGGCCGGTAGCGAACGAATGGAGGCTTCGCGGGCGGTCCAGCGTCTCGCCTTCTGCGTCGTTCACGCGCTCAGGTCTGCCGCGCGCGATCCAGCAGGCGGATTCCGTGTTGCAGATAGAGTTCGAATTCCGGAGAGGGCACCGCGAAGGCCACCAGCTGCAGCTCGAGATGGCCGCCCGGGTATTCCAGCGAGGCGGACTTCTCCTCGCCGGACCGGAGCGTCATCTGCCCCTTTCCGCCCGAGAGCTTGCCCGGAACGGTGATTTCGAAGGCCACGTCGAAGCTGCCGTCGGCCCTCGCCTCGGGCTGCAGCCACAAGCTCATCCGGGACCGGGAGTCCGTGCCCGGCTCGAAGAGGTTCATCAGCAGCGGCACGCCCGACATGCCGAGCAACTTGGGTTCGGCGATGACCGTTCCCGTCTCGTCGGCGATCTGCATCGCGAAAAAGAGGCGGTCGTCCGAGGTCGCCTTCTCGCCGGACGAGGGCGAGGCGGCGGCGGCCAGGAGCGCAGCCGCGGCCAGCAGCATCGAAATCAGGGCTGGCATGTTTCTTCGAATCACGGTGGGCTCCCCTTCCCGGACTTCCCGATCCGCCCGCCACTGTATCGCAGGGAAGGTCCGCTCGCAATCGAAGTGAGAATAAATCCGCCCCGATACCAGCCAAACGCGCTAAGATCCCGGACCTTTGGACTTTCTGATCCACAGCCTCGTCGGCCTGCACTTGGCCCGCTCGTCCGCGGTCGCCGGCATCCCCCTCGGCGCGAGGCTCTTGCTGTGCCTGGCCGCCTCCAACGCACCGGATCTCGACCGCTTCCTCTTGCTCCCGCTGCGAGAGACCCTGGTGCCGGTCGGCGAGGCGGGCCTCTTCCACTCCCTTCCAGGCGCCGCGCTGCTCGGCGGGATCCTCGCGGCGGTCGCCCGCCCCCTCGTCGAGCCGGGCCAGCGACGCGCCGTGGCGCTGGTGCTGGCTGCGGCGCTGGGGCTTCACCTCCTCGGCGATGCGCTCTCCGTGGAGCGACTCCCCCTCTTCTGGCCCCTTTCCCCCCGGCGCTTCGGTCTGGCCTGGGTGGCTGGATCGGACGCCTGGCTCGGCCTCCTCCTGGCCGCCCCCCTCCTCCACGGCCTCCTTTCGGACTTGCGGCCCAAGCCTCGACTGCACCTGCCCACGCGGCGCTCCGGCGCGGTGATCCTGGTCTCGCTCTACCTGGCCGTCTGCGCCGCGGCGAAGGCGCGCGTCCTGCACGCGACCTGGGTCCATCACCAGGGGGAAACGGAGATCGCGGAAGTGCAGGCCTATCCGCTCGGGCCCGGCCCTTTCCTCTGGACCACGCTCGCCCGGACGGAGGACCGCCTCTGGCATCGCAGCATCGTCTCCGTCCTCGGCACCATCACTCCGGCGGGCGTCTTCCCCACCGGCGACGCCGACCCTCGCGTTCAGATCGCGCTACAGACCGCGGCCGGGGCGAATTTTCACCGCTCCGCCCGCGCCCCCTTCCTCGCCCGGGCGAGCGAGGTCGAGGAGGACGGCTCCTTCGAGGTGGCGCTGGGCGACCTTCGCCTCGGCGATCCTCGCTCGGACCGGCTTCCCTGGGTCCTCTGGATGCGGATCGGTCCCGATTTCTCCCCCGCGGATTGGGCGATCGGCGCAGCGCGCATCGAAAGCGAGCGGGCCCCCTCCGACCCTCGCTGAGGGGTCGCGGACCGCGCCCTTGTTTTCTTTTGGATTTTCGGACCTGCTGCGTTAGAACCTCCCCCACACGTCCGAGGATCCCCCCTGATGTTCGACTGGATCTACCGGCTCGCGTCCCGAGACCTGGCGATCGACCTGGGCACCGCCAACACGCTCATCTACATGCGCGGCGTGGGCATCGTCACCAACGAGCCCTCCGTCGTGGCGGTGCAGCAGGACGCGCGGGGGAACAAGAAGGTCCTGGCGGTCGGCAAGGAAGCCAAGGAGATGCTCGGCCGGACTCCGGGCAACATCGTCGCCATCCGCCCGATGAAGGACGGCGTGATCGCGGATTTCGAGATCACGGCGGCGATGCTCCGCTATTTCATCCAGGCCGCCCACAACCGCCGGGCGCTCGTCCGCCCCCGGATCGTGATCGGGATCCCGTCCGGCATCACCGAGGTGGAGCGGCGCGCGGTCCGCGAGGCCGCGGAGAGCGCCCGGGCCCGCGAGGTCTACCTCATCGAGCAGCCGATGGCGGCCGCCATCGGCGCCGGCCTTCCCATCACGGAGCCCTCCGGCAACATGATCGTCGACATCGGGGGCGGGACCAGCGACGTCGCCGTGATCAGCCTGGCCGGCATCGTCTATTCGCGCTCCGTCCGCGTGGGCGGGGACAAGATGGACGAGGCCATCATCCAGCACATCAAGCGCAAGTACAACCTGCTCATCGGGGAGCGAACCGCCGAGCTGATCAAGATGGGAATCGGCACGGCTTACCCGACGGACGAGGTCCTGACCATGGACATCAAGGGCCGGGACCTGGTCGCGGGCGTGCCCCGGACCCTCACCGTCTCCTCGGACGAGATCCGCGATGCGCTCTCCGAACCGATCAACGCGATCGTGGAGGCGGTGAAGGTCACGCTGGAGCGGACGCCGCCGGAACTGGCGGGAGACATCGCCGACCGTGGGATCGTCCTCGCCGGCGGCGGTGCGCTCTTGCGAAATCTGGACGTCCTCCTGCGCGAGGAGACGGGGCTACCGGTCTTCCTCGCGGAGGACCCGCTCTCTGCGGTGGTGATGGGCGCGGGAAAGGCGCTCGAAGAGCTCGACATCCTGCGCCAGATCGCCGCCTGAGAGCCCGTCGCCAGCCCGTCGCCGAAGAGTCGTTCGGCGTCGGCCTCTTTTGGCCCGGTCGTCGTGCGAGCGCCTGCAACGTCGGCAAGGCTCGCGCATCCGTGGACCGGATGGCAACCTCGACAATCCCCCGCGCGGGGGCTAGGATTTTGGACCTTCGAGAGACGGAGTGAAAATGCGGAAACTCGTGATCGGCATGGCTGCCGGTCTCGCGCTGGTCACCGCGTGCAAGCGCGAGCAGCCGGCGAAGGAGGAGGCCAAGCCCCAGGAGGCGAAGGCCGAGGTGAAGATCGACAGGGCGCTGCTCACGGCCTTCGGGCCGCCGCTTGCCAAGCGCATCGACAAGGGGTCGGAGCCCCCCAGCCAGGAGCTGATCGAGCTGGGCCGGATGCTCTACTACGACAAGCGCCTGTCGAAGAACCACGACCTGTCCTGCAACAGCTGCCACGATCTGCGCAACTGGGGTCAGGACGGCAAGCCCGTCTCTCCGGGGCACCGGGGGCTGGTCGGAAATCGCAACTCGCCCACGGTCTACAACGCCGCCGGCCGCCACCTGCAGTTCTGGGACGGCCGCGCCGCGGACGTGGAGGAGCAGGCCCTCGGCCCCATCCTCAACCCGGTCGAGATGGCCATGCCGGACGAGAAGCGCGTCGTCGAGACCCTCAAGTCCATCCCCGAGTACGTCGAACTCTTCAAGAAGGCCTTCCCGGGCGAGGAGGATCCCGTCACCTTCAAGAACGTGGGCATCGCGATCGGTGCCTTCGAGCGCGGCCTGACCACGCCCTCGCGCTGGGATGACTTCCTCGCCGGCAACGACAGCGCGCTCACCGAGGAGGAGAAGAAGGGCTTCCTCAAGTTCGTGGAGGTGGGCTGCGCCACCTGCCACATGGGCACCCTGGTCGGCGGCACCATGTTCCAGAAGCTCGGCCTCGTCCACCCGTGGCCGTCGGACAAGGACCTCGGCCGCTTCGAAGTCACGAAGAACGAGGGCGACAAGTTCATGTTCTCGGTGCCCACGCTCAGGAACGTGGAGAAGACGGCGCCCTACTTCCACGACGGCTCGGTGCAGAGCCTGGACGAGGCGGTCCGGCTGATGGCCTACCACCAGCTCGGCAAGGAGCTGAAGAAGGAGGAGATCGACTCCATCGTGGCCTTCCTGAAGACCCTGACCGGGCAGATCCCCGAGGAGTACATCGCGGAGCCGCAGCTTCCGCCGAGCACCGACAAGACCCCCAAGCCGGATCCGACCTGAGCCGGCAAGGGATCTCGTTCGTAAGGCCGGTGGCCATTTCGGGCCGCCGGCCTTTTCGTTTCAGAGGAGGCCCATGACGCCGGTGCGGGAAAGGCGGAACCGAGGATGAACGAGGCCCAGGTGGCGAGACAGCCGATCTTCGACCGCGAGCTGCGGATCTACGGGTTCGAGCTCCTCTTCCGCCAAAACCCCTTCGAGAACTACTTCGACTTTCCCGACGCCGACGAGGCGGTGGAGCGCCTCGTCCACGACAGCCTCCACGTCTTCGGCCTGGACCGCCTCTCCCCCGGTCGCTGGGCCTTCGTCAACCTCACCGAGCGCCCGCTGCTGGAGGGGCTCGCGCGCCAGCTCCCCAAGGATCGGGTGGTGGTGGAGATCCTGGAAACCGTCCGTCCCACCCCCGAGGTGGTCGCCGCCTGCAAGGCCCTCAAGGAGGAAGGCTACGTCATCGCTCTCGACGACTTCGTCTTCCACGAGAGCCTCGAGGAGCTGGTGCGGCTCGCCGACATCGTCAAGGTCGACTTTCTCGACGAGCGCTCCGATCCGCTGGAGGAGGCGAGGCGCCTGGGGGACCGCGGGATCACCCTCCTCGCCGAGAAGATCGAGACGCCCGGCGCCTTTCGCCGGGCCCTCGACTGGGGCTACGACCTCTTCCAGGGCAACTTCTTCGCTCCGCCGGAGATCCTCGTCCTCCGCTCGGGGACGATCCGCCGCGAGCTGCCTTAGTGGGAGGATTCAGGCGGCCGTCTGGGCGGCGAGGCGCCGCTCGAGCCAGGCCTGGAAGGCCTCGCCCTCCAGGAATCGGCGCAACCGGCGGGAGGTGGAGGCGAGGGCGATCCCCCGAAAACTCTCCAGGAGCTCCAGCTCGGCGAGGACCTCGCCCAGCGGGCGATCGCCGATCTCGTCGAGAAGCCCCTCGATCGCCGCCCGGATCCACACCGCCGCCTCGTCGGTCGCCACCCACGCGCCCAGGCCACGCCGGATCAGGGTCGACCGGCGAGCGGGATCCGAGCGCTCCAGCTCGTCGGCGAGTTCCCGCGCCTCGAGGGAGAAGAGCCCGTCGACGAGGGCCTCGCGGGCCGAGGCGAGCTGACCGGCCCGAGCCGGATCGGAGAGGATGTCCGCGAGCCGCGCCACCAGCCCCGAGAGCGCGGCGTCGGCGAATTCGGCGGCACGCCGCTCGATCTGCCGCTCCACCTCGTCCGCCAGTCGGTCGGCCACGTCCGTGGCGAACGCGGCCAGAGCCGTGCCGCGAGCTCGCTCCCGAACGAAGGAGCCCAACCCGCCGAGCCTTCGCCCCACCGGGCTGGCCATCACGGGTGCGCCAACCTTGCGACCGAAGGCGACGAGCGCGTCCACGAGCAGCTCGCGCAAGAGCGCGCGCAAGGGCTCGCGGTCCAACAGGAAGATCACGGTCTCGCGCCTGGGAACGTGAGGGCTCGCCGCCAGGTCGAGGCAGGCCTCCTCGATGGCGCGCCCGACGAGCTGGCCGAGCGTCGCCTGCTGGGAAGCGAGCCATTTTCGCGCCCGCGCCGCCCAGGCCAACTGCAGCTCGTGCGCCGGCGTGGAGTTCAACCAGGCGCGCAGCGCCTCGACGATCTCGTTGGCCAGCGCGGGTGGAGAGAGAAGTTCGCGCAGCGGGACGGCGAGCGCATCGTCGACGAGGGCGGTCGCCAGCTCGGCGACCGCCTCCTCGGAAAGCAGCCGTCCTCGGATCTCGTCCGGGGTCAAGGGGGCTCCGGAATCAGTTGCGCGTCCCGAAGACGTAATCCCAGAGCGGGCTCGAGACGCCGAAGCGCTTGTTCAGGTACCGCTTGTTGAAGTGGTGGCTCATGTGATGCCCCTGCAGCTTGCGCAGCAGGCGCACCTTCGGTCGGCCGTGGTGCACGTAATAGTGCGTGAGGTCGTAGACGATGTAGCCCGTCACGAACCCCGCGTGCACTGCCCAGCCCTTGTCCTCGAAGATCCACGACCACAGGCCGAGGAAGAGGAAGAAGAGCGGGATGCTGACGGCCGGGGGCATCACCAGCCGAAACCGGTCGTGCGGCCACTCGTGGTGAACGCCGTGGACCAAGAAATGCATCTTCGGCCCCCACGACGTCTTCGGGATCCAGTGGAAAAAGGTCCGGTGCAGCCAGTACTCCGTCAGCGTCCAGATCACGATGCCGGCGAGGTAGAGGCCGGCGAACCCGGCCGCGCTCAGGTCGCTTTTCTGGAAGCTCGTCCAGCCGAGCCAGATCACCGCAGGCACGTAGAGCAGGGGCACGAATGCCCAGTGAACCCTCGACAATGCGTCGAGGAAGTCGTTCTGGAACATCCGTGGGGAATCGGGGCCAGCCCAGGGGCGTCTCATGCTGCACCTCCACTCTCGCCCACCGCCCGGTGCGCTCGGGGCCGCAGCATGCCGCCCCGCTCGCTCCTTCCGAAAGCATGAGCACCGAAAGGCGGCTTGCGCCGGGTGGGCAGGCGAGCGCCGCCTGCCTATTTACATCCGGACGCTGTCGATCTCCAGAGGAGCGACGGAGGGCCAGGCACGAGAGAGTTCCCGGGGGCGCGCTCCCCCACCCCGCATCCCTCGCCGTAGCAGGCCGATTACCGCCTGGCCGTCTCCTTCTCCTCCGAGAAGACGAGCTCGTCGACGATGCGCCGGGCACCGTAGACCTTGTCGAGCGACTCCACGATCGCCCGGCTGTGCACCGCGACCGCGCGGTTGGTCGCAGGGTCGAAGCCGTACTCGCCGCCGAGCGAGTGGATGTTGCCGTCGAAGATCAGGCCGATCAGCTCGCCCCGGGAGTTCACCACCGGCGAGCCGGAGTTGCCGCCGATGATGTCGTTGTCGGTGACGAAGTTCATCGGCGTGGAGAGGTCCAGCTTGCTCCTCGCCTTCCACCAGCGCTCCGGAAGAGCGTAGGGCTCCGCGCCGGTGGCGCGCTCGAACAGCCCCGCCATCGTGGTGAGCGGGGCCACCGGCTCACCATTTTCCATCCATCCCTTCACCTGTCCGTAGGAGAGGCGGAGGGTGAAGGTGGCATCCGGGTAGGTGCTCGTCCCGTAAGCCTCGAAACGGGCCCGCGCGATGGCGCTGGCGTTGGCCCGCACCACCGACTCGATCCTCGCCTCGTACTCGGCCCGGACCTTGCGCGCCAGCGGGTCGATCCGCCGCGCGAAGGCGATCATCGCGTCGTCGGAGGCGTCCACGGCCTTCTTGCCGCCCTGCCAAAGCTCCATCCGCACCTTGGGATCGCCCAGCCGGCTGCCCTCCACCAGCTTTTTCGCCAGGCTCTCCGGCGAGTCCTTGTCGAGCACCTCCCGGACGATGGGATGATCCGGGCCGAGCTGCTCGCGCAGCTTGGTCAGCGAGAAGGAGAGCTGCGCGATCTCCAGGTCGGCGTGAACCGGCGCGGTCGAAGCCAGCGCCTGCTCGATGGCCGGAAGGTTGGCGTCGCCGAACTCGCGCAGCCGCTGCTCCGTGGGCTTGGTCCGCTCCTCGGCCCCGCGGACGAGGAGCCGGGCGTAGTGGAAGAGCTGGCTGCGGAAGCCCAGCGCACCGCGGCGATTGCCCTCGACCATCGCGTGCTCGTCGATCAGGCGACGGTTTTCGCGTTGCGTCTCGGCGATGGCGTCCCAGGCGCCGCCGAACTTCTTCCTCCGCTCGGGATCGGCCTCCACCCAGGCGCGCAGCTTCGCTTCCTCGTCGCGCTTGCGCTGCAGGAGAGCGGGATCGACCAGCGCCTGCCACCGGCCCTTGAGCGCCTTGAAGCTGTTTTCCACGTAGAAAAGCTGCGTGCCCGCGGTGCGCCGCTGCTCGGGCCCGCGGTTCTGGAACTCGGTGAGCATCCCCCGCAGCTCGGCCAGATAGAAGAGGCGCTCGGGAAGCCCGTGGTCCCGCTCGGCCTCGAGCTCGGCCACCGTCAGCTGGCGGCTCGTCGCGCCCGGATGCCCGGAGACGAAGGCGAGGTCACCCTCGCGCGCGCCCACCCGGGACCAGCGGAGGAAATGCTCGGTCTTCGCCGGCCTCCCGTCCTCCCAGGCGCGCAAGAAGGCCGCGTCCAGGTTGTAGCGCGGGAACTGGAAGTTGTCGGGGTCGCCTCCGAAGAAGCCGACCGAGGCCTCCGGCGCCCAGACCAGACGCACGTCCCGATACCGCTTGTATTCGTACAGGTGGTAAAGGCCCCCGTTGTACAGCGCCATCACGTCACAGCGGACGTCCTCGCTCTTGGCGCACTCCGTTTCGATGCGGGAGATCTCCGCCGAGAGCGCCTCGGCGTAGGCCTTGCCCTCCTTGCCCTCGGTCGCCTTGTGGATCCGCTCGGTGACGTCCGTGATGCGACGGAGCTGGTTGAGCTCGAAATTCGGGCAGGTGCGCTCCTGCTCCAGGGTAGGCGCGTAGAAGCCCTCGTCGACCAGGTTCTCCGCGGGCGTGGAAAGCTCCTCCACGCAGCCGATCACGCAGTGGTGATTGGTGAGGACGAGGCCGTCGGGAGAGACGAAGCTCGCCGAGCAGCCCCGGGCGATGCGCAGCGAGGAGAGCCGGAGGTGGTCCAGCCACTCCTGCGTGGGCGCAAAGCCGTACTTGGCGGCGACCGCGTCGGAGGGGAAATTGTCGTACGTCCACATCCCCTCGTCGGCCGCGGCGGGCGCGGCGAGACACATGACCAGGGCTGCCAGCAGTCGTCTCATCCCGACTCTCCTTTCGGAAAGGGGCGATCGCTACCTTCCACCACCGTCGACGTCAAGGCAGCCAGCCAGCGGCGCATTCGTGCGCGGCAGGCCCTCGTGTTAGGCTGCAAGCGATGCGCCTGACCGTCTTTGCCGTCTCCATCGCCCTGGGCTTCGCCGTCGGCTACTCCGTCCGCAAGGGCGAGGAGGTTCGCGAGGCGCGGCTCTTCGTCATCGAGCGCAGCACCAACGCCAACCTCGTCGCCTACGACGCGCGGCTGAAATCCGACGGCTTCGACACGCGCTCTCCCATCTCCGTCTACTGGATCCTGAACGAGGACGGCGGCCGACGAGAGGAGCTCTCGACGCTCGAGCGCCGCCTCGCCTACGGCGTCGAGATCTCGCGCGCCTCCGCCGAAGAGGTAGTCTTCGCCCTGGTCTCGCTCGCCGGCCGCCCGATCACCGTCCGCCTGGAATCCGGCGAGCCCGTGGCCATCGTGGAGATCGACGGCGAACGCTCTCGCCTGGAACGGGTCTTCGTGCAGACACGCGAGAGCGGCATCCTCCCCTCGGTGGAGTGGGTGGAGCTTCGAGGCCTGCGCCTGCGCGATGGGAGGCGGAGCACCGAGCGAATCCTCCCCTAAGAGCCCGTTGCAGTCGGCGCCTGGCGGCATTATCCAGGCCGCCATGGCCGACGAGCGCGCACAGGCCCCGGCACCCGGGCCGAACAACAAGGGGAAATTCCTGGTCCTGATCTTCTTGGGCCTGCTTCTTTCCGCCCTCTCCGCCCTCGTGGCGCTCATCGGGCTGGAAAGCGGCCCCGTCGGCAACGCCTTCGTCCCGGGCGGAACCACGCCCGAAAACCTCCCCGAGCCCGAGAGCGAGGGCGCGCGGCTCCTCGTCCGGCACTGCGGCGGCTGCCACAACCTCCCCTCGCCCAAGCTGCACACGGCGGAGGCCTGGCCCTACGTTCTGGACCGCATGGTCGCCCACGCGCGCACGCAGGTTTTCAGCCGGCACCCACTCCCCAGCGAGGAAAACCAGCGCCTCCTGCTCGACTATTTGCGGCGAAACGCGAAGCCATCCGCGGCCGCCACCGCGCCCTGAAGACGAGCAACGTCTCCACGGCCACGTTGGTGCGCGTTCACATGCTATGGTCCGCGGCATGCGCGACCATCGACTCCTCGTCTTTGCCGCAGCCATCCTGCTCGCCTGCACGGGAGCCGAGAAGAAGACCCCTCGGGAAATCGCCGCCTTGCGCTCCGGCGTCGATCTCGAGGCCCTCGACCGCGACGTCGACCCCTGCGAGGACTTCTACCAGTTCGCCTGCGGCGGCTGGATGAAACGCACCCCCATCCCGCCCGACCGCCCTTCCTGGCACCGCAGCTTCTCCGAGATCCGCGAGCGAAACGAGCAGGCGCTGATCCGGATCCTCGAAGACGTCGCCGCGGGTCGAATGCAGACGCCGGACGGCGACAAGCTCGCCGCGTTCTGGAAGAGCTGCATGGAGGAAGACGCTCGCGAGGAGCTCGACACCGTGCGAGCCGAGCTCGGGCGGATCCAATCCGACGACGCGGAGGATCTCGCGCGCAGCGTGGCGCGCCTGCACGACGCGGGTGCCGCCGCCTTCTTCGTCTTTCGCTCCACCCCCGACTACGCGAATGCGCAGCAGGTGATCGGCCTGGCCGACCAGGGTGGGCTCGGTCTGCCCGACCGCGAGTACTACCTGCGCGACGACGAAAAATCCCGCCAGCTCCTCGAGGCCTACCGCGAGCACGTCGCCCGCGTCTTCGTCCTCGCGGGCGTGCGAGAGGAGCAGGCCGCCGCCAACGCCGACGCAGTCCTCTCCATCGAGGCCGAGCTCGCCCGTGCCTCGATGCCCCGCGCCGAGCGGCGCAATCCCTACAACGTCTACAACCGCCTCGACCGGAAGGGACTCGAGCAGCGAGCGCCCACCTTCCGCTGGGACGTCTACTTCGCCGAGTCGGGAATCCCCGAGATCGAGGCCATCAACGTCGCCGTCCCCGATTTCTTCACCCGGATGGACGAAATCCTGCGGAGCCGGCGGCCCGACGAACTCTCCGCCTACCTCTCCTGGCATCTTCTGCGCGTCGCCGCCCCCGCGCTCTCCGAGCCCTTCGTCCGCGAGGACTTCCAGTTTCAAAAGGTCCTCACCGGCCAGGAGGAGATCGCGCCTCGCTTTCGGCGCTGCCTGGAGGCCACCGACCGCGCCGTCGGCTTCGCCCTCGCCCGCGCCTTCGTTCGCGAGCACTTCGGCGAGGAGGGCAAGGAGGTCGCCCGCCGCCTCGTCGAGGGGATCGAGAACGCCTTTGCCGAGAACCTTCGCAGCCTGGACTGGATGGACGAAGAGACGCGCGCCCGCGCCTTCGAAAAGCTCGAGACCCTGAAGAACCAGATCGGCTACCCCGAGGTCTGGCGTAGCTACGAGGGTCTGAACCTCGTCGACGACGACCAGCTCGCCAACCGCATGGCGGCCGCCGCCTTCGAGCGCCGCCGCGACCTCGCCCGCATCGGGCGGCCGCCCGATCCGAACGACTGGTTCATGCCTCCCCACACCGTCAACGCCTACTACTACGCGTTGCGCAACGAGATGGTCTTCCCCGCGGGGATCCTCCAGCCGCCCTTCTTTGCGGTCGAGGCGCCCGAGGCCGCCAACGCCGGCGCCATCGGGATGGTCATGGGGCACGAGCTCACCCACGGCTTCGACGACAAGGGCCGTCTCTTCGACGCGCACGGCAACCTGCGCTCCTGGTGGAGCGAGGAATCGGGCCGCGCCTTCGAGGAGAAGGCGCAGTGCGTGGTCGAGCAGTACGAAAACTACGAGGTCGGCGACCTGAGAGTGAACGGGCGCCTCACTCTCGGAGAGAACATCGCGGACATCGGCGGCCTCAAGCTCGCCTGGAAGGCCTTCGAGAAGAGCCGAAGCGATCGCCAAGACCGGCCGGTCCACGGTTTCACCGAGGCCCAGCAGTTCTTCCTCTCCTATGCGCAGAGCTGGTGCGCCAACGTCCGCGAGGAGTACGCGCGGATGCGCGTGCTCACCGATCCTCACTCGCCGCCCAAGTACCGGGTCAACGGGGTGGTCTCCAACCTCTCCGCCTTCCAGGAGGCCTTCGCCTGCCAGACCGGCCAGCCCATGGCCCCCGCCCGCCGCTGCGCGGTCTGGTGAGCGGTCCGCTCTCCGCGGCTACTCCGAGGCGAAGCGTTCGATCGCTTCCGCCAGGGCCTCGGGCGCGGTCCAGTGGAGCATGTGCCCGGCGCCAGGAATCTGCAGCCTCCGCGCGGGCCCCAGCGCCGCCACCCGCTCCTCGTGATCGCGGGTGCGGTAGCCGCGCTCGCCTTCGACGAGAAGGACGGGCATGGAAAGCGCCCGCAGGAATTCGAGGAAAACCTCCGGGCGGAAGGGATAGGGCCCCTTCGTCCGATGCACCGGATCGAAGCTCCAGACGTATCCGTCCTCGACCTCGCGCACCGACCAGGCGGCGAGGCGACGAGCGCGGTCGGGCGGGAGGTCGGAATTGCGCACCAGCAGCTTTTCCGCCGCCTCCTCGATCGAGGCCATGGGCCGAAGCCTTCGCTCTCTCGCCTCCCGCACCGAGTCGACCCAGCGGCGAACGTGGTCGGGTCCCGGCAGTCCTTCCGGCGCCTCCGGCCCCAGCCCTTCCACCAGCACGAGCCGATCGACGAGCTCGGGATGGGAGCCGGCGAAGAGCGCGCTGGCCGTGCCCCCCATGCTGTGGCCGAGGAGCGTCAGCGGGCGCGTCGCCACCTGCGGCACGAGGTCGGCGAGGTCGGCAACGTAGTCGAAGAAGTAGTAGTAAGCGCCCTCCGGCAGCCACTGGCTTTCGCCATGGCCCCGCCAGTCGAAGGCCACGACCCGGTGCCCGTGCGCGGCGAGCCGGGCGGCCGTCCAGTGGAAGGAGCGGCCCACGTCCAGAAAGCCGTGGGCACAGAGGATGGTTCCCGGGCGCGGCGACTCGGGCTCCCAGGTCCAGACGCGGTGGAGTAGGCCGTTGGCCCGGATCGTTTTCCCCGTGGGCTCGATCATGCCCCGAGTCTAGCTTCGAGATGCGAAGGAACGAATGAGCGAGCGAGAGTCGACGATCGCTTCCAACCTCGCCGCCCTGTGGCGGCGAATCGAAACCGCCTGCCGGGCGGCGGGACGCTCCCCGGACGAGGTCCGCTTGCTCCTGGCGAGCAAGACCCAACCCCCCGAACGCATCCGCGAGGCGTTCGCGGCCGGAGCCACGCTCTTTGGCGAAAACCGCGTCCAGGAACTCTTGCGGAAGGCGCCAAGTCTTTCGGACCTGCCCATCGAGTGGCACATGATCGGCCACCTGCAGACCAACAAGGTCCGGCAGATCGTCGGCCAGGTGCAGGTGATCCAGTCGGTGGATCGGATCTCCCTGGTGGAGGCGCTGGAGCGCGAGCTCGAAAAGCGCGACGCCCGAATCCGGGTCTACCTGCAGGTGAATACCTCCGGCGAGGAGACGAAGTCCGGCGTTCGCCCCGAGGAGGCGGAATCGCTCGCCCGCGCCATCCTCCGCAGCGGGCGACTCGAGCTCGAGGGCCTGATGACCATCGCCACCAACTCGCCCGACCCCGAAGAGGCGCGTCGCTGCTTCCGCCTCCTGCGCGAGGTGCAAGACCGGCTTCTGGAGCTGGGTCTCGGCGAACCTCGGCAGCTTTCCATGGGCATGTCGGGCGACCTGGAGGTGGCCATCGAGGAGGGCTCCACCCTCCTTCGCGTCGGCTCCGCCGTCTTCGGGGAGCGGACGGCGCCCCAAGGCACCTAGGAGCCTGTCGCAGCAGCGCTAGGGCGACCGGCGCCGCGCGCGGACCTCGGCGAGGATCGCCTCGAGCTCCTCGGACGAAAGGAGCTTCCGCACCGCCGGAAAGACGACCTCCTCCTCTGCCCGCAGGTGCTCGTCGAAGGCGCGGACGAGGCGATCCGCCACCGCCTGGAGCTCGCCGCGCAGAAAGGGCAAGGCGCCCGGATCCTCGGCGAGCGCGCCGCTAAGGGCGACCAGGCGCCCGACGTCCTCCTCGTGTCCCTCGTGCTCGGCTTCCATGCGGGAAAGCGCCGCATCCAGGGCAGGGTCGCGACCGGCCAGGCGCGGAAGGACGCTCTCCTCCTCGTCGGCCACGTGCAGCGGGAGGGCGAGTGCAAAGTAGCGTCGAACGCGCGCCGCCGACTCGGCGACCTCTCGATCCGAGGCGCCGCTTTGCTCCGCGATCCGGGCCGCCAGCCGCGCGAAGGAACGGATCCGGGCGTGGCAATCCAGCAGCAAATCCACCGCATCCTGCGGCGCGCCTGGTCGAGATCCGATCTCGATCACGCTTTCCTCCTCGAGGCGGCCCCGATCCCCCGCCCGCCTCTCTTGACGACATGCACCTCGCCGAACCGACCGTTACCATCTTCCCTTCCCGCGGGTTCGCGGCGGCACCCGCCGTGCAACGGGAGCGGTGCAAGAAGGAGACCCGCGACAGAGGAGAAGCGATGCTTTCCACCGAATCCATCCTCTCGGACCTCGTTCTCGACCATCCGGCCAGTGCGGCGGTCCTTCAGCGGCACCGCATCGATTTCTGTTGCCACGGGCATCGCTCCCTCGCCGAGGCGGCGCGACAGCAGGGCCTCGACCCCGACGAGCTTCTCCGCGAGATCCGCGCAGCCGTGGAGCGGACGGGAGAGACGGGGCAGCCGGATCCCCGCCATCTGAGCTCGGTCGCCCTCGTCGCCCACATCGTCGCGACCTACCACGAGCCCCTGCGAGACAAGCTCCCCTTCCTCCTTGCCCTCGCCCAGAAGGTCGCCCGCGTCCACGGCGAGCGCAACGAGCGTCTCACCCGGGTGGAGGAAATCACCCGGCGACTGCACGACGACCTCCTCGCCCACCTCGACCGCGAGGAAACGAAGCTCTTCCCCGCGATCATGGCGGGTGGTCCGGAGGCGGCGATCCAGGCGGAGCTTTCCGTCATGCGCACCGAGCACCTGGAGACCGCTTCGCTTCTGGAAGAGCTCCACGAGGCAACGGAGGGGTTTTCGGTGCCGGATTGGGCCTGCGCGAGCTACCGCACCCTCTTTTCGGGCCTCGCCGGACTCGACGAGGACCTGCGGCGCCACGTCCACCTGGAAAACCACGTTCTCATGCCCAGGTTCGCTCGATGACCTCGATTCGCCAAGCGCTCGAATCCGACCACCGCCGCCTCGAGGCCCTCCTCGAGAAGGCCATGGCGCCCCGCGATCGCATCGACGAGCTCGCCTACCGCGAGCTCCGCGCGGGCCTTCTCCGCCACATCGGCATCGAGGAGAAGATCCTCCTTGCCCGGGCTCGCCATCGCCTGGGCGCGCCCCTCTCCCGGGCGAGGCAGCTCCGCATCGAGCACGGCGCCATCGCCTCCCTCCTCGTGCCCACTCCCGACCATGCGCTCCTCCGCGAGCTCGCGGCCTTGCTCGCCGACCACGACGCGGTCGAGGAGGGAGAAGAAGGCGTCTACGCCGAGTGCGAGGCGATCCTGGAAGACGAGAGGGAATCGATCCTGGAGGCGATCCGGAACTATCCCGTGCCTCGGCTCAATCCCCACTACGACGGACCCAATACCCATCGGACCGCTCGCGAGGCGCTGGCCGCGTCGGCGCGCCAGCGCTTCCGGGAATAGGAACTCCCGGCGGCCACCGGCCCACCATGCCACCGCGGGTACCGCCCGGCCGCCCGAGTCTTGTCCGGCGACTTCGCAGGCTGCTAGAAGGAGCGCGATCGGTCGTCGACCATGACCTTCCGCCTTCCCCTTCTCACCGCAGATCTCGTCGGTTCTTTCGCCGTCGCCTGGGGCGAGCTGGCCACGTGGCTCCAGGAACGACCCTACGTGGCGATCCCTCTCGCGCTCGCGGTCCTGGGATTGGCCGCCTGGGCGGGTCTTTTGTTGGTGCGGATGACCGCGTTGCCGGCGATCACGGCGATCCTGAACCGCACCCCCCAGGGCTGGGCGCAGATCATCGTCCGCCACCGCACCCTGGATCGACTCGCCTACGCGGTGCCGGTTTTGATCGTCTTTCAGGGCGCCGCGCTCTTCACCACCCTTCCGCTGCCGGTGGTGACGCTCCTGCAACGACTGGCGGTGGCCTGCGCGGCCCTCGTCGTCGTCCAGTCCCTTTCCGCCTTCCTCGACGCGCTCAACGACATCTACAACCTCAATCCGCTGGCCGCCGAGCGCCCCATCAAGGGCATCCTCCAGGTCGCCAAGATCGTCGCCTACATCGCCGCCACCATCTTCGTCATCGCCGCTCTCCTCGACCGCTCGCCTCTGCTCCTGCTGAGCGGCCTCGGCGCGATGTCGGCGATCATCATGCTGGTCTTCCGCGACTCGATCCTCTCCCTGGTCGCCGGCTACCAGGTCACCCGGAACGGCTCCATCCGGCTGGGAGACTGGATCGACATGCCCCAGTTCAACGCCGACGGTGCGGTCGTCGACATCGCGCTCAACTCGGTGACGGTGCGGAACTGGGACCAGACCTTCACCGTCATCCCCGCCCACCGCTTTCTGGAGCACTCCTTCAAGAACTGGCGGGGCATGCAGCAGGCCGGCGGACGGCGCATCAAGCGGTCGATCCTCATCGACGTCTCGTCCATTCGCTTCCTCACGCCGGAGGAGGTGGACCACTTCGAGCGCTTCCGCCTCCTCCGCGACTACATCCGCCAGAAGAAGGAGGAGCTCGAGGAGCACAACCGCCTCCACGCCACCGACCCGAGCATCCCCGTCAACGTGAGGCGGCTGACCAACATCGGCACGCTTCGCGCCTACATCGAGCGCTACCTCCGGCAGCACCCGGGCATCCACCAGGGAATGACCCTGATGGTGCGCCAGCTCCAACCGACGGAGCAGGGGCTTCCCCTCGAGATCTACTGTTTCACCAACGATACACGCTGGGTGAACTACGAGTCGATCCAGTCGGATATCTTCGACCACATCCTGGCGGCGGTTCCTCACTTCGGCCTGCGCCTCTTCCAGAACCCGACGGGGAGCGACTTCTCGCGGGCACTCGCATCGGAAAGGCTGGCGGAGAACCGCCCCGCGGGGGAGCTACCCGCCTCACTCACCCCCGCCGCGAAAACCTGATGACCCGCCCGGAAACCCCGACGAGAGGATTCTGCCGATGACCGACCTCGAGATCGCCCGACGCGCCCGCCTCCGCCCCATCACCGAGATCGCCGCCCGCCTCGACCTCGCGCCCGGCGACCTCTTTCTCTACGGCCCCCACATGGCCAAGGTGACGGTCGAGCCGCCTCCGTCGCGGGGCAAGCTCGTCCTCGTCACCGCCCTGACCCCGACCCCCGCGGGCGAGGGGAAGACCACGATCTCCATCGGTCTGACGCAGGCCTTGGGCATGCTGGGCAAGCGCGTCGCAGTCGCCATCCGCGAGCCCTCCCTCGGCCCCGTCTTCGGGATCAAGGGCGGCGCCACGGGCGGCGGCCGCGCCCAGGTCCTCCCCATGGAGGAGATCAACCTCCACTTCACCGGCGACTTCCACGCGGTCACCGCGGCCAACAACCTCCTCGCCGCCCTCGCCGACAACCACCTGCACCACGGCAACCCGCTCGGCCTCGATCCGCGGCGCATCGAGCACCGGCGTGCCCTGGACGTCAACGACCGCGCCCTTCGTCACGTGATCGTCGGGCTCGGTGGTCCGGCCCACGGCGTTCCGCGCGAGGCGGAATTCGAGCTGACGGTGGCCACCGAGGTGATGGCGATCATGGCGCTGGCCCGCGACCTCGACGATCTACGGGCGAGACTCTCCCGGATCCTCGTCGGCTACACCCGCGACGGCGCGCCCGTCACCGCAGGCGACCTGCAGGCCGACGGCGCCATGACGGTCCTTCTCCGACAGGCTCTGCACCCCAATCTCGTCCAGACGCTGGAAGGCCAACCCGCCTTCGTCCACATGGGGCCCTTCGGCAACATCGCCCACGGCACCAACTCGATCCGGGCCACCCGCCTCGCCCTGGGCCTGGCCGATTACGTGGTCACCGAGGCCGGCTTCGCCACCGACCTCGGCGCCGAGAAGTATTTCGACCTCGTCTGCCGCACGGCCGGCATCGCACCCGCGGCGGTGGTGCTCGTGGCCACCGTCCGGGCCCTCCGCTACCACGGCGGCGCCGACGCCTACCAAAGCCCCGATCCGCAGGCGGTGCGCGCGGGGCTTGCCAACCTCGACAAGCACGTCGAGAACGTGCGCCTCTTCGGCTACGACCCGGTGGTGGCGCTCAACCGCTTCCCGGACGACAGCTCCGAGGAGCTGGCCATCCTGCGCGGCTGGGCCGAGGAAAAGGGCCTCCGACTCTGCCCCGCAGAGGTCTGGGCGCATGGCGGAGAGGGCGGCCTCGAGCTCGCGCAGGCGGTCCTCGAGGCCGCGGAGCGCGGCGGCGACTACCGTCCCCTCTACCTTCTGGAAGCCGGACTCGAGGAGAAGATCGAGGCGATCGCCACGCGAATCTACGGTGCCTCGGGCGTGCGCTACACCTCCGCCGCGCGCGCGGCGCTCCGCCGGGCCGAGGAAGAAGGAATGCGCGAGGCGCCGGTGATCGTCGCCAAGACGGCCTCGAGCCTCTCCGACGATCCGAAGCTGCGCGGCCGGCCCCGAGACTTCGAGGTCACCGTCACCGATCTGCGGCAGCGCCGCGGCGCGGGCTTCGTGGTCGCGTACATGGGCAGCATCAACACGCTGCCGGGCCTGCCGCGGGTCCCCGCCGCGCACTCGATCGGCCTCGACGCCAGCGGCCATACCGTCGGCCTCTTCTGAGGCGCGCACGCCGCCACTGATCCGATCCGGATCGCACGCACATCTTCCTGTCCGGACAACGACCTCGTTGGCCCCCGGTCAGAAAAGAGGTAGCCCATGAGACGAAGCTCCCTTTTCCTGGCTGCGGCGGCCGCGATCGTTCTCGCCGCAGCCTGCTCTTGCAGCGAACCAAGCGGTAATCCGCTCAGCCCCAAGTTCACCCTCGAGGGCGCAGCGGTCATCGCCGACCCCAAGGGCGAGGCCCATTACGCCATCGATTTCGGCACCGTCACCGTCGGGAGCCGCTTCGCGCCCGAGGTCTACGTCGTC
>QGUN01000029.1 GCA_003242475.1 Pseudomonadota bacterium | reverse complement strand
ACGTGGCGGTCCAGGACGTGGACGCGATCGCGCGCCAGGCGACCGAGCTCGGCGGAAGGGTCATCGTCCCGGGAACCGAGATTCCGGGCGTGGGCCGCTTCGCGGTCCTCGCCGATCCGCAGGGCGCTTTCTTTGCCGTCTACGCCCCGGGCAGCAAGTGAGCTCCTTCTCGGCGGGTGTACGGAGCCGACGGGCGGAAGCTCGCGCGACGGGCTGCTGCAACACTTCGTTTCACGTCTGAAACGCACGGGGCCCCGAAGGGGGCGAATTCGCGAGTTTCGACGGTCTCGGGGCAGGCACGGGGCCTGCATTGAGTCGGAAGCGGAATTCGTCCCCGAAGGAGGTCCACGATGGCGGCAACCCCCGGGTTCGCCCCTGCCGACGGCTCCGATCTGGCCGCTCGCCTCGAGGAGCTCGAGAGCCGTCTCGCCCGGCTCGAGGGGGCGCTCGATCGCCTGACCTCGGCTCTCGGTCAGCTCCCCGCGGCCGTGGCGAGTTTCACCGATTTGGTGGACGAGCTCGACCGAGCTGGTTTCGATCTGAACGGCCGGGTTCAGGGAAGCCTGCGCGTCCTCGAGCGCTTGACGGAGCCCGAGACGCTGCAGCATCTGGAACGGCTCCTCGAGCGCGTTTCGGCGCTGGCACCGCTCGTCGAATCGGCCCGCCATGCGCCGGAGCTTCTGGCCGCGGGCGTGGACGTGCTCGACGAGTGGATGGGGCGGCTCGCCGACTCTGGCATCGACGTCGACGAACGCGCCCGGATCCTCGCCCAGGCCCTGGAGCGCCTCACCTCCCCGGAGGCGCTCGACGTGCTGCGGACGCTTTTCTCTCGCATCGACGTCATCCGCGGATTCCTCGACTCGGGAGTCCTCGACCCCGAGCCCCTCGCCGTGGTGGGCAAAGCCGGCGAGGGCCTGGCGCAGACCGCCAAGGTCAGCCCACCGCCGGTCGGTCCCATGGCGCTGTGGAAGGCGCTTCGGGACCCCGACGTACAGCGTTCCCTGGGTTTCGCCATTCACTTTGCGCGGGTTTTCGGTCGCAGCCTCGCGGGCAGCCGCGAGTGAATGCCGGCAAGAAAATCGAGACACGCGGAGGGATTCGAGCCATGGCCCTTCATCATTCCGTCGTCATCGCCGGAGCGGGTACGGGTGGAATCACCGTGGCGGCGCGTCTGAAGAATGCCGTCCCGGACCTCGACGTCGCCATCGTCGATCCGCGAAGCGAGCACTGCTACCAGCCCCTCCTCACCCTCGTCGGCGCCGGCGTGGTGCCGAAGTCGGTCACGGTTCGCCCGCAGCAGGACTACATTCCGCGCGGCGTGACCTGGATCCGCGATTCGGTTGCGGCCTTCGAGCCAGAGAAGAACCAGATCCGCCTCGGGGGCGGAGAGACGCTCACCTACGATCAGCTCGTGGTGGCGGTGGGCATCCAGCTCGACTGGGACAAGATCGAGGGGCTGCCCGGCAACGTCGGCAGGGACGGGATCTGCTCCAACTACGATTTCGACACGGTGGAGCAGACGTGGCGCTTCATCCGCGAGTTCCGGGGGGGAAATGCCGTCTTCACCTTCCCCTCCACGCCGATCAAGTGCGCAGGGGCGCCGCAAAAGATCATGTATCTCGCGGACGACGCCTTCCGCCGCAACGGGGTCCGCGACAAGAGCCACATCATCTTCGCCTCGGCGGGCGCGGCGATCTTCGGGGTGAAGAAATACGCCGAGGCGCTGCAGAAGGTGGTGCAGCGCAAGGGAATCGAGACGCGCTTCCGCCGCGACCTGGTGGCGGTGCGGCCGCAGAGCAAGGAGGCGGTCTTCCGTAACCTCGACACGGGCGAAGAGGAGGTCATTCGCTACGACCTGCTGCACGTCGCGCCTCCACAGAGCGCGCCGGACGTGGTGAAGCAAAGCGCGCTCGCCGGGCCGGGCGGCTGGGTGGAGGTGGACAAGTACACGCTGCAGCACGTGCGCTTCCCCAACGTCTTTTCGCTGGGCGACTGCTCCAGTCTGCCGACCTCGCGAACCGGCGCGGCCATCCGCAAGCAGGCGCCCGTGCTCGTGGAGAACCTGCTCGCCTATCGGGCGGGCGAGACGATGAATGGGCGTTACGACGGCTACGCCTCCTGCCCGCTGGTCACCGGCTACGGCAAGCTGATCCTCGCGGAATTCGACTACGACGGGATCCCGCGGGAATCCTTCCCCTTCGACCAGGCGCAGGAGCGGTACAGCATGTACGCGCTCAAGCTCTACGGACTGCCCGCGATGTACTGGAACGGCATGCTCCGGGGGCGGATGTAGCGTTGCAACCGAATCGGCCGCGTCGCGCCTCGAGACACGAGACGATGGCGGCGGCGACGCTGGGAAATGGCGCCTCCGATGGCGCGGAGGCGGGCCGGCGTCAACGCACGTTGCGCAGGGCCTCGGCCACGGTGGCGAAGCGCTGGTCGAGGTACTCGCGAACGGGGCCGTAGACGCCCACCTCGTCCAGGGCGAGCTGCATCGCCAGGAGCCAGCCGTCCCGAAGCTTCTCGTCGATGGGGAAGGGGGCGTGGCGCGCCCGCAGCATCGGGTGGCCCCGCCGCTCGAGGTATTCCAGCGGACCGCCCAGCCAGAAGACGAGGAAGGTGGCGAAGTTCTCCCGGCTTTCGGGATGGACCTTTCCGTTCTCGTCCAGGCGGTGAAGCCGAGCCACCTCGGGCGCCACGCGCTCCATGTGCTCGTAGAAGAGATGGGCGATCCGCCGAACCACCTCTTCTCCGCCGAGGATTTCGTAGGGCGTGGTGCCAGGGCACGGGGACCAGGGCTGCCTCTCGCGTTGCTCGTCCATGGCGAGGCAGTCGTACTCCATCCCCGCGGATCTGCAAGCGGCTCGGGAGGCGCGCTTCACCACCAGGGCCAGGGGCCCCAGAATCCCCAGTCCATGCTCCGTTCCCGCGCCTCGGCCGCGCGGCGATAGTCCTCGGCGATCTGGCGCTCGATGGCGAGCCGGTTGAACTCCTGGAAGGCCTTCTCGTCCCCGGCCAGCAGGCAGCCGCATCCCTCCGCGTCGGCGTAGGTGTAGTAGACGCCGCTGTCGAGCGAGTGGGCGAGGATCGTGCGCTGCTCCATGGCGCGCAGCCTTTCCATCTTCTCCGGGGTGTCCGCGAGCTTGGTGGTGAAACCGGCCGCCGAGAGGAGCTGCCGGATCTCGGCGCTCCTCTTCATCTCGCGGCTGTGAGCGCAGCTCGAACCGATGACCGTCACGGCGGCCGCAAGGAGAACCAGCGCGGCTAGACGCGTTCCCATGGGCCCTCCACGGTGGTGCCGTGGAGGGCGGCTCGCCAACCCTCCGGCCGGGGCGGACGCGCGAGCGAGTCAGAGCGACTGGAGGAATTCGACGAGGTCGGATCTCTGCCCGGGGTCGAGCCCCAGGGAGAAGTGTCGGTCGTAATGGTCGACGACTTCCTCCAGGGTGGCGAAGCGACCGTCGTGGTAGAAGCCTCCCTTCTGGCGGACGAAGAGTCCGCGAAGGGGGCTGGTGCGGTAGCGCTCGTCGGGAGATCGCATCGCCTGGAAGTCGTCGATCCCGATCTCGGCGGCCGTGTGCATGTTCCAGCCGGGCTCCGTGTAGATCGGCGGCACGTGGCATCGCGCGCACTGCGCCTGGCCGTTGAAGAGCTCTCGGCCGCGCTCGGCCGCCTCCGCGTCGAAGCTGCCCTCGGGCGGACGGGGCGCATCGAGGCTGAGCTGGTAGATGTGCAGGGCGGGGAGCTTGGAGGTCACCAGGTCGGGGTCGCTTTGCACGTGGCCGAAGCCTTCCCGCGCGGCGATGGGGAACTTGTCGGCATCGTCGAGGCGCGGGTCGAAGAAGGTCCCTCGACCATGCATCTCCAGGTTGGCCACGAGCGCATTCCAGTGGGGGACGGAACCCCAGCCCGTCCACGTGTGGAGGTTGATCCCCGCCAGGCCGAAGGCGGGAGGGATCAGAGTGGCGGCCGACCGTCCGTCCGGGCGGAATGCCTTTCCGTCGAAGGGGAGTTCGGCGTCGAACTTGCCGGGACCCCACGAGGCGAAGATGGCCAGGACCTCGCTTTCGGGGATGCCGAAGAGGTCGGTGAAGAACGAGAGATCCGGGGCGAGGGAGATGATGGCCCCCACGTTCAGATCCCGGTTGGGCCAGCCGTCGAGGCGGCGCCCGATGCCGGGGGCGACGGAGTCGTCGACGGTGGAGTGGCAAAGGGCGCAGGTGATCCCCACCGATTCGAGGCCATTCGATTCGTCGAAGAAGCCCACGACGCCCACGACGGCCTCACTGCGCAGGAGGGCGAGGGTATTGGCCGGATCCTCCAGATCCACCTGGCCGTTTCGGATCTGCGAGAGAAGCTCGGCCGGCAGCGCCTCCGCGTCGACCTTCAGGCCGAGGGATAGGGCGTTGGCGGGACTCAGTCCGGGGCCGACTCCACCGTTCGCCTGCCCGGCGATGGCCTCGTGGAGGCGGAGCTCGCCTCCCCAGAACGACTCGCTCCCGAAGGTATCGTGGCGGAAGATCTGACGCCCTTCCTCCACCATGCGGAGGGCGAAGCGTTGGGTTTCGTCGAGCTCCTGCTGCGGCGCGAGATGACCCCCGGTCGAATCGTTTTCGTCGCAGGCGGCCGCGAGGCCTGCGAGCGCCCCGAAAGCGATGGCACCCAAAGCCAGCGTCACCTTTCGAAATGGAGACATGGCGGTTCCTCCCCTCGGGGAAGCTCGAACCGCCATGTCTCGTTGGCAAGAGAGCGAATGCTCGACGGGGCGTTGGGTGCGGGGGGTGACGATTTCACCCGGGTGCATCGCTGCGCACCCGCGATGGAGCCCTCCGCTCAGAAGAGGTAGGTGATGCCGAAGGTGATCGGCACGTAGTACCTGCGGCGGGGATCCCGGTCGTCTTCCTCGAACCAATCGTCATCTTCTTCGAGTTCGAAGAAGGCAGGCTCGGCGCGCAGCTCGAAGCTCAGGCGCGACTCGTAGAGGCGCAAGAGTTCGACTCCGATCTCGAGCCAGGCGCCCATTCCATTCTGGCTGCCGGAGAATTTCCCGCGCTCCGTCACGCTCAGGACGGTGTACTGGAGGCCGGCCCCCACGAAAGGCGACCAGCTCCCCGGGCTGGTGAACCACCGGCCGCCGACGCCGATCCCGAACATTCCCGCATCGTCGTCGGCAGGGCTGCCGCCCGCGAAGCGCAGGTCGGCGAGAACGCCGAGGTTCGGCGTCTCGAAGGCCCAGCGCAGGGCGAGGCCGCCGCCGGCGAAGACGTCGGTGCCGGGGACGGAAATGGTCAGAAGGCCGAGGCCGAAGAGGTGCTCGCCGTCCTTCTTCCGCTGGGTGCGGACCTCGTCTCCGACGAGGGTCGCGACCGTGGCGGTGCTGGAGATGTCCCGGTCCTCCAGGACCGAGGTGACGAGCCTCGGAGCACCGACCGGCGCCTCTTCGATCTCGTTGAGCATCAGCTCCCCCTCGCGCCGGATCACTCCGTCCGCTCCAACGTGCTGGAGGGTGAGGATGACCTTCCTCCCCAGCGGCCTCAGGTTCACTCGCCAGTGCTCGCCTTCCGAGCCCCGCGCCTCCGAGACCTGGACCCCTTGGCGTCGAAGCTGACTGCAGACGATCTGCGCCACCGTCTCCACGTCGACGGGATCGATCCCCGCCGCGTCGCCGGCGACGCAGCCGACGTCCGCACGGGCGAGAGCGGGAAGGGAGAATGCCAAGGCGAAGAGGAACGTCAGCAAAATTCGCATCCGGTACACCTCAACTGTCGGAGCCTAACCGTTCGCTCCGTGAACCGGAAGCCAGGACGCTGGGCCTCCGAGAAAATTCAATCCCGCGACCCTCGCACGGCGAAGAAGGTCCGCCGCAGAGAGCGAGCACGGCGATGGGCACGCGGCAGGCGCAGGGCCGCTTTCGACCATTCGACACGCTCGGGCGGGAAAACGGCAAAGGATCCCTTCGAGCGAGCCGCCGTCGTCGGTGACGAGCCGCCGCGTGCGCGGAACCGGCGTCGCGCCTCGAGGTCCAAGGCGCGACGCCGGTTGCGCCGGCAGTCGACCGAGCTCACTCTTCGGCTGAGGAGAGGCAAGCCCTGTTCCCGGCGCCATCGAGGCAGGTTCGGTTCAACGCCGCCATCGCGGGCCAGGTCGCTGGAGTGGCGATGGTCCTCTGCCTCGTCGCGGCCTATCGCTTTCTGCTGGGCGCCGACTGGGGATTTCCTCTGCGGCTGCTGGCTGCCCTCGTGCTGGGCGCGGAGGCCTTCGAGCGTCCGGATCTGCGGACGCTGTTGGTGGGTTATCTGGTTCACCAGCTCGGTCCCGTGGCCCTCTGGGCCCGCCTCTTCGGTCTGCTGCTGGGCTTTCGCAAGGCGCCGCCGCCCATGGGGCTGTCGCTGGCGGTGGGCCTTGCCGTGGCGCTCGTCGCGCTGGTGCTCGACGTCTACCTCCTGCTGCCCCCGGTCCTTTCCATGATGCACGGGGCCAACATCTGGGCGGAGAACGTGCCGCGCGCGGTGGCGTGGGTCGCCCACGGCGTGTACGGCGGCGTGCTGGGAGTCGCCTACGGCCTGCTCGCCCGCGTCCGGACCGAAGTTCCGAACCTCGATTGACCGGTCTCGTACTCCTTCACGAATGTGAGCAGGATGTCACGAAGTGGAGGCTGGCGTACGAGGTGTCGCGCGCTCTTGCCCCTGCTGGCCGCCATCGTCGCGACGACGGGATGCGAGACGGCCCGAAAGCCTTTGGAACCCGTGCCGGTCACGGACGACACGGAGGACACGGACGAGCTCTTGGTGGACGTGGCCCGAAAGACCACCGCCCTCGCGGCGGTCTTCGCCGCGGCCGCGCAGGTCGCCGACCCGGAGCAGCTCCAGACGCTGTCCCAGTACGGCATCGTTCCACCGCGCTCCCCTGCGATCGACGAGGTCTTTCCCGAGCGGCGGGCGCTCGTCGAGGCGGTGCGCCTCTGGGACGAGACGCGAAAACGCGCGGCGCTGGCGTGGCTTCTGGAAAACGCCACGTGGAGCACGCTCCTGCACGCGATGGCGATCGAGTCCTTCGATTCGAAGCTCGAGGCGCGCGACTTCGGGCCGTCGATGCTGGGGTATGCGCCGCACATCTACGCGAACCGCGCCTCGCTCGCGCCCTTGCTTCGGGACGCGCTCGAGGACGAGGCGATCCGCCGGATCGCGTCGGATCGGGTGCGCCAGCCGGAAGGATTCGGGCACGAGGAGATCCAGAGGCGGCGCGAGGCCATGTTCCGCTACCTGCGCATCGACGACGATCTGCCGCCCTATCACGCCTTCTACGCGACGCTCATGTCGCCGGGCCTGGGTGTGAACGCGTCGCTCCCCGACGGCTCGATCCTCTTCGTCGTCGGACCGCACGTGCGCACGGAGGACGCCTTGCTCGTGCTGTATCACGAGATGGCCCGTCCTCCGATCCATCGCATCCTGCAAACGCCCATGGTCGCGGCGGCCCTCGCGTCGAGCGAGTGCGCCTTCGCTCACGTCGGAGAGAACTTTGGCTATGTCACCTGGCGATCCTACTTCGCCGAGACCCTGGTTCGCGCTCTTTCTTACCGGCTCCAGGGGGCAGGACCGCAGCCGTCGCCGTTCATCTACGAGGTGTCGGTCGGCCAGACGCTGATGGCATACGAGCAGGGCGAACTCGGCTTCGAGGAGGTGGTGCTGGCCATGCTGGATGGGTTCCGCGAGTACGTCTGTGCCGAGGACGCGCGGGGCCCGATCGCCTGTCCCGCTCCGGCGATCCGCTTGCCGAGCGGCACTTGCCTCTTTCTCCCCGGGCGAGCGGCTTCCGACGTTCCCGTCGCCATCTACCTGCACGGAATGACCGAGTTTCCCTCCCTCGCGCGGTTGGAGGGCCTGCGATTCGTCCAGGCCGCGGGCGACCGGATCGCCGTGCTCTTGCCGCTGGGAACGAGGGGAGAGTGCGCGTGGTCCCAGGAAAACGAGCGCCAGCTCTGCTGGCCCACGATGCCCGACCGGGTCGACGCCGTGCAGGCGCTGGCCGCGAGCCTTCGCGACGACCTGGAGGCGGCGAGAGCACGCCTCGGCCGCGACGAGGAGATCTCCTCCTTCCTCGTCGGATTCTCCAACGGCGCATACGGGGTCGATCGAATCGCCGGCATCACCGAGATGCCGATCGCTGGCCTCGCCATTCTTCACGGCGGTGGCGAACGACTGCCCGGGCGGGATGGAGGAGCGGTCCCGATCTTCCTTTGCGCGGCCCGAGACGATCGGTGGCACTTCTCCACCATGGAGACGTTGCGAGCCGAACTCGATGCAGCGGGATGGCCGGTCGAGTGGCGGGAGCACGAGGGCGGTCACGCTCTCGCCGAGGACGACCCGGAGGAGGTGGTCGATTTCATCCTCCGTGCCGCGCGGGAGCGCAGCGGCGAGACGCCATAGTGCCTCGAGGCGTCGGCCCCGCGTACTGGAGGTCCTCGAGCTTCAGCTCGTGGCGCGGGAGGAGGCGGACCTCGATCCGCCGGTTCCTCCGCCGGCCAGTCGCGGTGCGGTTGGTGGCCACGGGCCGGTACTCGGCCATGCCAGCCGCCACGAGGCGGTCGCCGGGGATCTTCACCTCCTCCTGCAGGAAGCGAACGACGTTGGTGGCGCGGGCCACCGAGAGCTCCCAGTTGGTGGGGAATCGCTCGGCGAGCTTGCGGGAGATCGGCTTGTTGTCGGTATGTCCGGTGACCTGGATGATCTCGTCCGGGACCTTGGCCAGCGTCTCCCCGACCTGGCGCAGCACTTCCTTCCCCGCGTCGTTGAGCTCCGCCTCGCCCGAGTCGAAGACGATCTTGTCGATGAGGTCCACCACGAGCTCGCCGCGCTGCTGGGAGATGAGGACGTGGCCCTTGGCGATCTCCGCCTGAAGCCTTGCCGGAGCTCTTCCTGGGCCTGCCGCATCGCCTCCAGCGCCTCGTCCTTCTTGCGCGCGTCCGCGGCGATGCGGTCCCGTTCCGCCTCGAGCTCCTGGATCCGGGCGCGCAGCGTCTCGATCTCGGCGCGCGTGGTGTCGAGCTCCTCGCGCGTTTCGGTGTGGGCCGCGCGCTCGGTGCCCAGCTCGGACCGCACCGAGTAGAAGGCCGTGATGCCCCCGGTCGCCAGGACCAGCGCGACGAGCCAGGCGAGGCCCGCGCTCCCGCGCTTCGGTGACGGAGTGGACTTCGGATCGGGCGTCTTGGACGGTTCCGACATGGCGACTCCTTTCAGATCCGGCCGTTGCGCTCCGCCAGGATCCCGATGACGAGGAAGGCGCCGAAGACCGCCGGTACCAGGTAGGGGGTGCCGGCGAGCTTCAACCCGGCGGCGATCAGCGGCGAGGCCGAGGCGATGAGCAGGCTGAAGCCGAGCCCCACCGAGACGAAGAGCGCCAGCCGCAGGATGAAGGGCCAATCCTGCGCGAGCTGGCGGGTCCGGTCGGTGACGACGCGCCCGTAGAAGGAGAGGATGGTGGCCGTGATGAGCGTGGAGATGCGGGGGAGGTGCGCTTCGAGCCAGCTGGAGAGCTCGAGATACCCGCTCTCGATGGACCTCGCCACCTCGGGGAGATGACCGACGACCGCGTCCAGGGCCAGATCCCGCATGGGACCTTTTGTGGCTTTTACACTATTTTCGTCGGCGCGGCCAGAAGAAGGGCTCCTGCCCGGGGAGAGCGCCGGGCCGCCGTGGAGTCGAGGCCGAGCGCGGCTTGCGAAAATCCGCTCGCCGGCGGTGAAGCCGGCGCCCGGCCGGTGGCCGTCTTCCCGGGGGTCCGCTTCCGAGGTGGTGCGTTCCGGTGCGCGGCTCGTAGGTGGTGCGCTCAGGCGCCGAAACGGCGGAGGATGCGCTCGACCGAGGCGGCGTAGCCTTCGCCGAAGAGGTTGAGGTGGTTGAGGAGGTGGTAGAGGTTGTAGACCTCTCGCCGCTCCGGATAGCCCGGCTCGAGCGGCCACGTCGCTCGATAGGCATCGTAGAAGGAGGGCTCGAAGCCGCCGAAGAGCTCGGTCATCGCCAGGTCGGCCTCCCGATGGCCCACGTAGGCGGCCGGATCGACGAGCCAGGGCATCCCGCCTTCGCCGGGGACGTGATTGCCCGACCACAGATCCCCGTGGAGCAGGGAGCGCTCCGGCGTGCGCGGCAAGAGCTCGTCGAGCCGCGCGAGCAGCCGTTCCGCCCAGCGTTCCCAGCCGGCCTTCCAGAGGCCTTTGCGGCGGGCGAGCGCGATCTGGGGCACGAGCCTTCGCTCGCGAAAGAAGGCCGGCCATTCGGCCACCCAGCCGTTTCGCTGTGGCGTGGAGCCGATGAAATTGTCGGCGGAAAAGCCGTAGCCCTCGCCGGGGGGCCCTTGTCGATGGAGCCGCGCGAGCCCCTCCCCGAAGCGCGCGAAATAGCGCCGGTCGGCGCGCCCGGGCTCGATCCACTCGAGGAGGAGGAAGCCGCCCGTGCCCTCGCGCAGGCCGAAGACGCGGGGAACGCCGAGCCCCGTGCCCTCCGCGGCATCGCGAAGCGCCGAAAGCCCGGCCGCTTCGGCGCCAAAGGTCTCGCTGGCCCCCACCTTGAGGAAGAAGGGACCGCGCGTGGACTCCACCCGGTAGGCCTGGCCGATGCTGCCGCCCCCGACGGGCGTCACGCGGTCGATGGGGCCGACAGTGGATTCGAGCTCCTGGCGCAGGCGCTGCGCGATCACAGCCGGTACTCCCGCCGCACGTGCTCGAGCAGGGCGCGGCTGGTCCGGTCGACGATCTCGAAGACCTCGATGAACCCGTCCTCGCCCCCGTAGTAGGGGTCGGGCACTTCGCCCGTACCGGGCTTTGGGTCGAAGCTGCGGAAGAGGCGAACGTGGGAGGTATCGGCCTGGCCGGCCAGCCTCCGGAGGCTCCGCAGGTTCTCCTTGTCCATCGCCAGCACGAGGTTGTGCCGGTGGAGGTCGTCCGGTCGGATCTGGCGGGCGCGAAGGTGGCGGATGTCCAGGCCCCTGGCCAGGGCCACGGCGCACATTCTCTTGTCGGGGGGCTCGCCCACGTGCCAGCCGCCCGTGCCGGCGGAGTCGATCTCGAAGTGGGAGGAGAGCCCCGCCATCTCCACGTGGTGCCGGAACAGGCCCTCCGCGAGCGGGCTGCGGCAGATGTTTCCGAGGCAGACGAAGAGGATGCGGATCGGTCGTTCCATGCGCGGGAATCTAACAGATGGGACGCGGGCCGCTGCTCCCGCCGCGGTCCCGATCGGGGTTCGGGGGGCGCGCACCTGGATCGGCCCGGTCGCATCCGCGCCGCTCGCGGACGACGCCCGCCGTCCGTCCGCGAGGTATCGCCCAGGCGCCACGTCCGCGCCGCTGCGCACTGCGCCGCGATCCCGTGATAGAAGCCGCGCCCATGCGCGCTGCTTCCAAGGAGCCGCCGATCCTCAAGAACCTGACCTGGCCTCGGGCGTGGGAGGCCCTCTCCGAGCTGGGCGCCACCGAGCGCGAGGCGCGCCGGATCTGGGCGGCGGCGGTGAAGCGGCGCGCCCGGATGGAGGAGCTCGTCGGGCTGGAGCAGGTGCGGAGGGTCGTGCTCGAGCGCGTTCGCGCCCGATTCGAGGCACCGCGCCTTCCGATCGTGGCCCGCCGAACCGATCCCGCCGACGGCTTCACCAAGTACCTCTTCGCCCTTCCCGACGGGAAGAGAGTCGAGGCGGTCCGGATTCCGATCTTCGACACCCATTACGTGGTCTGCGTCAGCTCGCAGGTGGGGTGTGCGCTCGCCTGCGACTTCTGCGCCACGGGACGGATGGGATTTTCGCGCAACCTCCTTCCCTGGGAGATCGTGGAGCAGGTGCTGTCCATCCGCGACGAGGCCGACCGGCCGGTTCGTGGCGTGGTCTTCATGGGCATGGGCGAGCCCATGCTCAACTACCGAAACGTGATCGCCGCGGCGCAGATCCTCTCGCATCCCGCCGGAGCGGCCATCGATTCGCGGGCCATCACCATCTCCACCGCCGGCTGGGTCCCGATGATCCGGCGCTACACCGCCGAGCGGCATCCCTATCGACTCGCCGTGAGCCTGACCTCGGCCATTCCCGAAAAGCGAGCCGTGGTCATGCCCATCGAGAATCGCTGGCCGCTGGACCAGCTCTGGGCTGCCGTACGCGAGCACACCTTGGCTCGGCGCACGCGGGCCATGCTCGCCTACGTGATGGTCGCAGGCTTCAATACCGGCTGGGAGGACGCGGTGGCGCTCAAGGAGCTCGTTGGCGATACGCCGGTGAAGATCGACCTCATCGACGTCAACGACGCCACCGGTCGATACCGGCCTCCGGAAAAGGAAGAACTCGAGCGCTTCCGCGACTACCTGCAGATCCTCGGCTGCCCGGTGGTACGCCGTTACTCGGGAGGAAAGTCGATCGAGGCGGCGTGCGGCATGCTGGCCAACGTGGGCTGAACCCCCTGCCCGTACGCCCGAGTGCGGAGCGTACGCGACGTATCATGTCCCGGCGGTCGGCGCACCGCGGGTGGGTTTACCGGCCGAGGATCCGCCTGATGTGTGCCTCGAAGGCCTCGAGCCAGTCGCGTAGAAAGGCGGCCGTGCTCTCGACCGTGATCTCGCCGCTGTCGTCGACGAGGCCCGGCTTGAACTGGATGTAGGTCTCCGGCTGCCCCATCAGGTGCGTGTCCAGGTAGGAGAGGATGTTGCGCAGGTGCTGCTGGGCGCAGGCCGTGCCGATCGCGCCCGGCGAGGTGCCGATCACCGTGGCTGGCTTGCCGGCGAAGGCGTTCTGGCCGTAGGGGCGCGATCCCCAGTCGATGGCGTTCTTGAGCACGCCCGGGATGGAGCGGTTGTATTCGGGGGTGACGAAGATCAGCGCGTCCGAGCGGACGATGGCGGCCTTGAACTCTCGCGCCACCGGGGGGTAGTCGTCGTCGTAATCGTAGCTGTAGAAGGGCAGATCCTGGATCGGGATCTCCTCCAGTTTCAGCGACTCCGGCGCGAGTCGGGAAAACGAGCTGGCGAGCCTGCGGTTGATCGACTTGCTCGCGATGCTGCCGATGATGACGCCGACCCGATAGGACACGATCACCTCCCCTCGTGTGCTGGCAGGTCATCATAGGGGCGGCCGTTTCGGTGTGTCGACCCCATCTTGTCTCGGGGGACGCCGCGGTGACGAGGACTGAACGCGAAAGGATGCTCGCCGGAGATCCCTACCGGCCGATGGACCCCGAGCTCGTCCAGGCGCGTGCGCGCGCCCGGAGGTTGTGTGAAAAATTGAACGCAACCTTGGAGACTCTCGAACCGGGCAACCAGGCGCAAAGAGAAAGGCGACGGATCGCCGAGGAGCTATTCGCAACGGGAGGGGATTCGGTATGGTTGCAGCCTCCCTTCTACTGCGACTACGGATTCAACATCGAGCTCGGTGAGAGGGTGTATTTCAATTTCAACTGCGTCGTTCTGGACGTGTGCCGAGTGCGGATCGGAAACTTCACGCTCCTCGGTCCCGCCGTACAGATCTACACCGCCGTCCATCCCCTCGACGCCGACGAGCGTCGCGAAGTGGAGTGGGGCATGCCAGTGGAGATCGGGGAGGACGTCTGGATCGGCGGTGGAGCCATCGTCCTCCCGGGCGTTCGGATCGGGGACCGGTCGGTGATCGGAGCAGGAAGCGTGGTGGCGAGGGATATCCCTCCTGGCGTCCTCGCGGCGGGCAATCCTTGCCGCGTCATCCGCACGCTCGATTCGTCGCGTTGACCGAGCTTTCGGCCCAGCGTGAATCGTCGTGCCGTTCACGCCCCCCGCAAAGGCGTTGTCAGAACACCGCTGCGCTTGGCGGAGAGCACCGACTCGCCTAAGTAGAGACCATGCGCTACGAGGGTGCGATCTACCGGCCGCCCAGCGAGGCGGACGCCTACATCCTCCAGGCCACGATCGGCTGCTCCTGGAACCACTGCACCTACTGCGACATGTACCGGGCAAAGAAGTACCGGGTCCGATCGCGGGAGGAGATCCTGGAGGACATCCGCGCGGCCGCGCTTCTCTTCGGCGAGAAGGTGGAGAAGGTCTTCGTGGCCGACGGCGATGCCCTCGGCATGGAGACCGAGCTCTGGCTGGAGATCCTCGAAGCCTGCCGCAGCGCCTTTCCGCGGATTCGGCGCGTCAGTGCCTACGCCACCGCGATGAATCTGCTTCGCAAGACGGAGGAGGAACTCGCACGGCTGCGGGCGGCAGGCCTTTCCCTCCTCTACGTCGGCCCCGAATCCGGCGACGATTTCACCCTCAAGCGCATCGCCAAGGGCGCCGGCTTCGACGAGCACGTCGAGGCGGCGCAGAAGGCCCGCCGGGCGGGGATCGAGCTCTCCGCGATCTTCCTTCTCGGCGTGGGCGGGGTGGAGCGGAGCCAGGCGCATGCCGAGGGCACGGCGCGGCTCATCACCGAGATGGATCCGCGCTTCGTCTCCCTCCTCACCCTCACGGTGATCCCGGGCACTCCGATCGACCGGCTGCAGCGGCGCGGCGCTTTCGAGCTTCCCACCATCGAGCGCATGCTCGAGGAGCTTCGCACCATCGTCGCGCTGGCCCAGCCGACGGACGCGATCTTCCGCACCAACCACGCCTCCAACTATCTTCCCCTCGGTGGCCGCTTGCCGCGGGATCGCGAGCGGATCCTCGAGGTGGTCGACCGCGCTCTGCGCGGGGAGATCCCCCTCCGCCCCGAGTGGGCCCGCGGGCTGTGATGCGAACGTGGCAAGGCCGGGCGTGCGCCCTCGGTTCCTGCCGGGCTCGCGATGATTCCTCGAACGCTCACCGGCTTTACTGGAGCTAGGTCTTGCGACGGCGCGCGCTGCCCGCGGAGGCGGAGAGCTTTTCCGTCTGCTCGCGCATCAGTTCGGCGGTTCGCCGCATGAAGTCGACGAGGAGGTCGAGCTCCTCGTCGGTGTAGCGCTCGAAGAGCGCCTCCTGGGCGCGGCGAAGCGAGCCGAAGATCCGGTTGAGCTCGGAATCGCGAGCGAGGATGGGGCGGACGATCACCTTGCGTCGGTCCTCGGTGGAGCGAACCCGCTCGGCCAGGCCCGCTTCTTCCAGCCGGTCGACGATCCCCGTGATCGCACCGCTGGTGAGTCCGGTTCGTTCGGTGAGTTCACCGGCCGTCATCGGCCCGTGGACGCGGAGCAGGTCCAGGGCCTTGTGCTCGCTTGCGCCGAGGCCGAGGCGCGCGGCCACGGCCTCGTGGAAGATCACGCTGGCCGTACCGACCGCGCGCCCCGCCTCGAGTAGAGCCTCGACCTTTTCTTTTCGCGCCGTGCTCGCCACCCGTCCTCTCTCCGGCACCAAGATAGGAGCGGACGCCAGGCGCTCCGTCAACGAGTACCGGTGTCGAGCGCGTCCGGCGTCGTGCCATCCCACGAGAGGCGGTAGGCGAAGGCCCTCTCGGTCGCCCGGGCGCCGAGCTTCAGAAAGAAGGGGAGCATGCGGTCGCGGAACCACCGCGCGACGGGGCCGGCGGGCTTCTTGGGGCTGCCGTTGCGCCGCGCCTGGGCGACCACGTCCTCGACGCGCTCGCGGCGCATCCGCTCGAAGGCAGTGAAGGCGGCTCCCGGAGCCGCGTGGTCTCGCAGGCACCGGGCAAGAGCCAGCGCATCTTCGAGGGCGAGCGAGGCGCCCTGCCCGGCGTGCGGCGGTGTGGCGTGGGCGGCGTCGCCGACGAGGCCGACCCGCCCTCGGTGCCACCGCGGAATCGAGGGCATCTCGTAGAGCTTCCACCGGCCGAGCGGCGGGCGCGCCGCGCGGAGGATCTCCCGAACGACCTCCGCATCGTCGCGATGCTCTTCGAGGAGCCGGTCGCGCCAGGTCTCCGAGGCGATCGGCTCCAGGGCATCGTCCGTGGGCCAGGGCACGTTGCTGAACCAGTACGTGCCGGTGGGGGCCGCGTAGTAGCCGAAGAAGGCGCGCCGCCCGAAGACGAAGCGCATCCGCTGCTCCGGGTTGGGCAGGACGAGGTCCGAAAAGCCGCCGGTGTCGACCAGGCCGTCGAAGCGGGGCGCGGGCGCGTCGGCGAAGAGGAGCCGGCGCGTGCGGGAATGCACGCCGTCGCAACCGACGAGGAGGGTCGAGCTCGCCTCGGTGCCGTCTTCGAAGACGGCGCGGACGGCTTCCCGGCCCTCCTCGAGCTCGGCGAGTCGCTTGCCGAATTCGACCGGAATGCCCTCTCGCTCCGCTCGCTCGCGCAGGATCCGGCCGAGCGCACCCCGCGGGATGAGGACGGCCGGCGAGCCGAAACGCTCCTCGTCCCGAGAGCCGTCGATGCGTCCGATCTCGATGCCGGCCTCGTTGTGAAAGGCGAGGCCCTTGGTGACGTGCCCCAAGCGGCAGACTTCCTCGTGCACGCCCAGCTCGCGCAGGACGTTCATGCCGTTCGGCGCCACGTTGAAGAAGGCGCCCTCGTGGTCGCGTGGCGAGGGGGCGGCCTCGAAGATGCGGGGTTGGTAACCCGCCCGACGGAGGAAGAGCGCGAGGGCGGGGCCGGCGATTCCACAGCCGATGATGGCGACTTCACGTGCGTTCATAGCGATTCCACCCAGCGACGGAGTGTTCTCAGGCCCTCGACGTCGACCTCCTCCGTGCCCAGCGGAGGCATCTGCTCCCGGTAGCCGAGGATCGATCCGCGGGAGGAGAAGCGCTCGAGGAGCCAGCTATCGTCCGGATCTCCGGGCCGGACGAAGTGAGGGATGGTGGTGCGGTAGGCGGGCGTCTTTTCCGGCCGCGAGACGCCGACGGGAAGCCAGAGTTCGATGGAGGTACCCGCAGGATCGAAGCATGGGCTTCCGCCCGCGGGTCGCCTCTTGTTGTGGCAATGCCCGCAGTTGGCATGCAGCAGACCGAGGGCGGCCTGCTCGAGCGGCGTGCCGGGGACTCGGATCGGCGCTCGGGGCGGATGGGTCAGCCGCCCCTCGGCCACGAGTCGGTCGAGGGTGAGCGCGCCCTCGTCCTCGGGCACCCAGGCGAGCTGGATGGCGGAGAAGCCGAGCGCCCGGCTGCGGCGGCCGCCGTGGCAGGCGAGGCATTCCACCGAGGTGGGGACGTCGTGTCGCGTTCCCCTGGCGTCGACTTGCCCCTCGGGCTTCGCGACGGCGTCGGTCTCGTCCTCGTTCCACACGTAGGCGACCGCGCTCCAGTCGTCCGGCGCGGGCCCGATCTTTTGCAAGAGGCGCGTCTCCACCCGCACGCCGTCGCGGACGAATTCCTTCCAGAGCTTGGTCCCCACCGGGAATTGCCAGTCGTCCATGTCCGAGGTGTCGATCCGCGCGCCCGGCGGCAGGGCGATCCAGCGCCGCTTGGCCGCCCCGTCGCTCCAGAGCTCGAAGCGAGGAAAGAAGGGTCGGATTCCCTGCGCGATCTCGCCCTTGCGGATGTCCCGGTACAGGCCGGTCTCCGAGAGCCTCTGCGGAAGGCCCTCCGGCAGGCCCTTGAAAGGCGGGCACTTCTGGGCCGAGAAGCAGCCTCCCCCGCAGCCGAGGAGAAGGAGGGCCAGGACCGAGATGCCGGTTCGAGCGCCTTGCGTCGTCTTCATGGGAAGAGAATCTTAGTGTACTAAGAAATTTGGTCAAGCGAAAGAAAAACCGGCGAAACGAACGTGCGTTCTCGGCCGGCCCGCGACTCGAGGTCGGCTAGAATGCGCGCGCCTTGAAAGCACGTATCCTGCTTGCGATTTTCGTCCTGGGAGTCCTGGGTGCCTGTGCGACCACCAACCCGAGCACGGAAACGGCGCCGGCTTCGCAGTCGACTGTCCGTGAACCGGATCCCGCGGTCGTAAAGCGGGGTCGGGAGTGGACGCGCCAGTTCTACGACCGGGAGCTCGACTCGCTCTGGAGCCAGATGAACGAGCAGATGACCAAGGCGCTGAGGAGCGTGGACGAGCTCGCCAAGTTCCGTCAGCACATCGGAGACCAGCTCGGGGACGAGGCCGAGGTGCTCTCCGAGCAGACGATGGAAACCGGCGGCGTCAAGATCTACCTGCGCAAGGTGACCTTCTCCAGGAGCTCGACGCCCGCCCTCATCCAGTGGGCCATCGATTCCGACGGCAAGATCACCGGCTTCTTCATCCAGCCCGCCCAGTGATCCACCGCTCGCCGGCGGATCTCCCGCACGACGTCGCGGTTCCGGCATCCATCGCCGGGGACGGCGGCATTCCCTGCATGCGCCCCGCCGGCCGGGAGACCGACGAGTTGGACCGGCCGCCCGTGCGCGAAGACGTCCCCTTTCGAGGAAGCGACGGGGTCGCGTGATAAGATCCGGTGGAAAGGACGTTCACGCGGACAGGGGGAAAAGGATGCGCAGGCTCCTCGGGAGGGCTCTCGTTGCGGTCGTCATGGCGTTCGGGGGAGTCGTCGGCGCGCAGCAGGCCGGGGCGCAGGCAGTGGGGGCCGGCCGGATCGTCGACGACCCGTTCTGGACTCAGCCGGTCCGCTACATCGATTTTCTGCTCGACCGGCTCCAGGACGAGGTGCGGCCGGTGGTGGAGCAGCATGCGAGTTCCGAGGCGAGCCGGCTCTTCACGAGGAGCGACATCGATCGCAAGGTGCCTCCCAAGGTCTTCGCGCGGCTCAATCCCAACACGCATCGAGCCGAGCTGGAGATCTACGGGCTCATCGTGCGCGAGCTGAAGGCGTCGGCTCGCGAGGTCTGCGCGTATTTCTTCGACGACGTGGTGGGGCCGAAGCTCAGCCCCGGGGCGCGAAGCTCGAAGCAGAGGAAGGACCTGGGATTCATCAACGTCTCGAATCTGATGCCCCCCTCGTCGATCGCCCAGGGGCTGGAGCAGCGGGAGGCGGCCGCCGCCCGTCTTCTCGAGCAGCTCGACCTCAAGATGATGATCATCGAGGCCAAGTCCCGAACGGACTACGAGTGCTCCCGCGCCTTCCTCGGCGAGGAGATCCGGGTCGAGGCTCGTCGCTACGGGGCCCAGGCCGACGCGAGGTAGGTGGCGCCGGGAGCCCGGCGCGCAAGCGGCCGTCGCGAGCCGGCGGGACGGCCGCAGCCCCACATCCTCCGCAGCAGGCTGCTGGAGCCAGGGTTTTCGCGCTCGGCTCGAGCGGTGGCGCACTCGGGCGCCTCCGCGCCTCGACGGCGGGCGATGCCATGACCGCGCTGGACGTGAAAAGCCCGGATCGCGTGGCGATCCGGGCCTCGTGTCTGGAGCGGGAAACGGGACTCGAACCCGCGACCCTCAGCTTGGGAAGCTGATGCTCTACCAACTGAGCTATTCCCGCACAGGCTCCGCTCGGAGCAAGCCGGAGGGATAATCCGGCCAAGGGACCAAGTCAAGGGCGAGGCGCGGGCGCACGTCACGCGCGGCTCCGGGCGGGGTGGACCAACGGCGGGCTTTCGGGGTGGACGGAGGCGGGGGCATCGTTGGTGCTCCACGGGGAGAGGCGCGCCCGGTACGGAGGCCGGAGTGCGCCCGCCGAAAGGAGGGAGGAGGACGTGGCCCTCGACCTGACGAAGGAGAAGGGAATCCCGCTCGACCAGCAGCGCTTCACCTGGCCGGACCTGGTCCGCACGCCGCTCAGCAAGCTCGACGACGACGCGTTCACGCGGGTGCGGGTGATCCTGATGAACGGGATCGAGAACGAATCCTGGCTCTTCCAGCACCAGTTCGCCCGGTGCAACGCGGATCTTCGCAAGGAGCTGGCGCGGGTGAGGCGGGTGGAACAGCACCAGCAGACGCTGGTCAACTGGCTCCTTCCGCCGGACCAGTCGGCGCTGGAGACGACGATCGCCTACGAGCAGGTGGCGGTGGAGGTGACGGCCACCGTGGCCGAGCACGAGCCCGACCCTTACATGAAGCAGGTATACCGCTTCGGTCTACTCGAGGACTTCGACCACCTCTACCGCTACTCGGCGCTCCTGGACCGGCTGGAGGGGAAGGATCCGAACGTCATCCTCCAGAGCTACACGGACATCATGCCGGGTCGACCGACCTGGGTGGAGCACCGGCACCCGGACGATGACATCCGGGCCCACTACGACCGCAAGAAGGCGCATCCGCTGACGAAGATCCACGCCCTCCTGATCCTCGCCGCGGAGCAGCAGACGCGAAACTTCTACGCCACGGTCGGCAATATCTACGCCGATCCGATCGCGCGGCAGCTTTACGCGGAGATCTCCTCGATCGAGGAGCAGCACGTCACGCAATACGAGTCGCTGCAGGATCCGCACGAGCCATGGCTCGAAAAATGGCTCCTGCACGAGGCGACGGAGGTCTACTGCTACTTCAGTTGCATGCACCAGGAGGGCAATACCCGGATCAAGCAGATCTGGGAACAAATGCTCGCCTACGAACTCGGGCACCTCAATTACGTGATGGAGCTCTTCAAGAAGGTGGAAAAGAGAGACCCATTCGAGGTGCTGCCGAAGTCACTCCCGCAGCCACTCGACTTCGCCAGCCACCGCGACTACGTGCGCGAGGTGCTGGAAAAGGAGGTGGACCTGCGGGCGCAGGGCACGCAATTCGTGCCCAAGGAGAAGGAGCCGCAGGACGGGCCTTCGGCCACGTATCGAAATTACATGAATTCCAAGGGCTCTCCCTCGGAGACGGTGGCCGCGGGCTATCGGTGGATGCCGGGGACCGAACTCATCGCCCGGGCGCAGGCGCTTCGGGCACAGGAGCTGGGGGTGCACTGATGAAGACGTCGGGCGACATGGGGAAAAACCGCACCGGCGTTCGCATGTCTCCCAAGGAGGCGAAGGCGATGGAGGAGGCCGCCGCCAACATCCACCCGCCTCCGGGAGACGAGTCGAAGATCGCCGAGGTGCGCGAGAGCTACCACGCGCGGGCCATCCCGGTGGGGAGCGTGCCGCCGCCGGGATCGGTGAAGGGGATGGCGAAGGCGGCCGCCTCCGCGGTCACGGGAAAGAAGGCCTCGGTCCTCCTGGACAAGATGGGCGAGCGGATGGCCTTCGAGCGCACGGGGGTCCGGCTATACGAGGCGCTCATCACCAAGCTCGCATCCGCGGGCGAGGTGGACTCCATCGGGCTCACCGAGGAGGCGCTTCGAAAAATCCAGGACGACGAGCTTCGGCACATGCAGATCGTGGCCGAGGCGATCGAGGAGATGGGTGCGGACCCCACCGCGGAGACTCCTTGTGCGGACGTCGCCGGCGTGCAGGCAAAGGGGATCTTGCAGGTCCTCACCGACCCGAGGACGACGCTTGCCCAGGGCCTTTCCGCGATCCTCACCGCGGAACTCGTGGACAACGCCTCCTGGGAGATGCTCGTCGATCTGGCGAGGGATTTTGGAAACGACGAGGCGGCAAACGCCTTCGAGGATGCGCGTCGCCAGGAGGAGGAACACGTGCGTCTGGTGCGCGGCTGGCTGGAAGCCCTGACGCGTCAGGAATCGCTCGGAGCCCCGGCGCACGCGCCGCCTCCGGCCTGATCGCGGTCGGAAACCGTGCTGTTTGGATCACGGCGGGCGCCTTTGCACCCGCCGTTCGAATCTCCGAGAAGGGCCTGTCTCCGGGTTCAGCCCTTCATCTCCCGGAACAGATGGACGATCGCCGACTCGACCGTGTCCACCGTGCCCGCCGCCCCGTCGAGGTCGATCCAGATGCCGCCGCAGCTTTCGCAAGCCTCGTAGCGGAGGCCGCGCCTGTCTTCACCTTCGATGACCGTCATGTCGACCGAGCACTCGGGGCAGGTGACGGAGATCTCGTCCAGGTTCTCGCGACCACCCAGCCGCTCGAGCACCGGGAGGTTGTTTCGCAGGAGAAGACGGTTGAGATCGGTCGGATCGATGAAGACTCCGCTGCATTCCTGGCAGCGCTGCAGCGAGACGTCACCCGCTTCGAGGAGGGTCATCTCGTCGTTGCAGCGAGGGCAGTCCATGGATCTAAGTCTCCGTGAAAAAGACGTTCGGGAGATGCGGGATGCATCCGAAAACACCCTAGCAAAGGGGCTTTCTTCCCCGCAATGGGAGAGATTCAGCGCGCAGCCTTGACGCGTTCGACCTCGGCGCCGAGTCCGCGAAGCTTGACTTCGATCCGCTCGTAGCCGCGGTCGAGATGGTAGACCCGCTGGACGGTCGTCTCCCCCTCGGCGCAGAGCCCGGCAAGGACGAGGGAGGCCGAGGCGCGCAGGTCGGTGGCCATCACCGGCGCGCCCGAGAGCCGCGGCACGCCCTTGACCACGGCCGTCCGCCCGTTGACGGAGATGTTGGCACCCATCCGGGAGAGCTCCAGGACGTGCATGAAGCGGTTCTCGAAGACGTTTTCGGTGATGGTGGAGGTGCCATCGGCGATCGCCGCCGCGGTCATGAGCTGGGCCTGCATGTCGGTGGGGAAGCCGGGGTAGGGCTGGGTCTCGATGCGACAGGGGCCGAGACGCTCCGGTCCACGGATGCGCAGGCCCGCGCCCTCCTCCTCGATGAAGACACCGACCTCGCGAAGTTTCTGGATGACCGCCTTGCAGTGCTCGGGCCGAACGCCTTCGACCAGGACGTCGCCGCGGGTGATGGCGGCGGCCACCATGAACGTGCCGGCCTCGATGCGGTCGGGGATCACCTCGTGGTTGGCCGGGCGCAGCTCGTCGACGCCCTCGATCTCGATTCGGTCCGTTCCTGCCCCCTCGATCCTCGCGCCCATCGCCACCAGGGCACGGGCGAGGTCGACCACCTCGGGCTCACGGGCGGCGTTTTCCAGCACGGTGGTGCCCTCCGCGAGCGTGGCGGCCATCAGGAGGTTCTCGGTACCGGTGACGGTGACCAGGTCGAAAGTGATCCTCGCGCCGCGCAGACGTTTTGCCCTTGCCTGGACGTAGCCGTGCTCGAGGCTGATCTCGGCGCCCATCTGCTCCAGGCCCTTGATGTGCTGGTCGATGGGGCGGGCGCCGATGGCGCAGCCACCGGGCAAAGAGACGCGAGCCTTGCCGTAGCGCGCCACGAGCGGACCGAGGGCCAGCACGCTCGCCCGCATCGTCTTGACGAGCTCGTATGGGGCGATCGGCTCGAGTTCCGGGGCAGGCGGAACGTAGACCTGGACCGTCCCGCCCGCGCTCCTTTCGACGTGGCAGCCCATGGACCGCAGCAGCCGGGACATGGTGCCGATATCGGCCAGGTCGGGGACGTTCCGGAAGGTGTGGGTGCCCTCCGCGAGGAGGCTCGCGGCGAGGCAGGGAAGGGCGGCGTTCTTCGAGCCGGAGACCCGGACGGTGCCGACGAGCCGGTTGCCTCCGCGGATGACGATGGCGTCCACGGCCCCGAACCTAATGAATCCCGCTATGTCCAGGCAACAACGTAACGGTCCCGATGGGTGAAGTCGGGCCGGACCTCGGCGCGGGCAAAGCCGGAGCGCAGGAGAAGGTCGGCCACGACGGGGGGTTGCTCCAGGGAAAGCTCCAGCGCCAGCATCCCGCCGGGGCGGAGGCGGGCGGCCGCATCCGCTGCGATGCGCCGCACCACGGAAAGTCCGTCGGGACCGCCGTCCAGGGCGAGGCGGGGCTCCATCCGCACCTCGCGCGAAAGGCCCTCGATCTCGCCGCTGGGAACGTAGGGGGGATTGGAGACGATGACGTCGTAGATTCCGTCGGCGGGCGCGAAGAGGTCGCCCACCAGCACCCGGACTCGATCGCCGACGCCGTGCCTGTCGACGTTTCGTCTCGCCACCTCCGCAGCGCCGGGGTCCACTTCCACGAGGTCCACCGTGGCGCGAGGCCGCTCCAGGGCGAGGCTGATCCCGACACAGCCCGTGCCGGCGCAGAGGTCGAGGACGCGCGCGGGCTGGTCCTCGCCGATCTCCTCCTTGCCGAAGTCGACCAGCGCCTCGGTCTCGGGACGCGGGATGAGGACCTCGGGTCCGACGACGAAGTCGCGGCCGTAGAACTCCTTGCGCCCGAGGATGTAGGCCAGCGGTTCTCCCCGGGCCCGCCGTTCGATGCGCTTGCGATAGGCGGCGAGCTCCTCCGGCGTGAGCGGCTTGTCGAAGTCGAGGAGGAGGCGGAGGCGGTCCACGCCGAGGGCGTCGGCGAGGAGGAGATCGGCGTCGGTTCGCGGCGAGTCGGCCCCCTTCTTCTGCAGGTAGGAGGCGGTCCAGAGGATCGCCCGGCGAACCGTCCACACCTCGCTCATGGGCTCGCCTGCTCGCTCTGCTGGAGCCTTTGCGCCATGAAGTGGTTGCGCACGGCGACGAGGAGGTCGTGGATGTCGCCGTCCAGGACCGCCTGGAGGTTGTGGCGGGTGAAGTTGATGCGGTGGTCGGTGACGCGGTCCTGCGGGAAGTTGTAGGTGCGGATCTTTTCCGATCGCTCGCCGCTGCCGATCATCGCCTGGCGCGCGGCGTCGCGCTCGGCGCGCTGCTTTTCCAGCTCGAGCTCGTAGAGCTTGGCGCGCAGGATCTTCAGGGCCTTGGCGAAGTTCTTGTGCTGCGATTTCTCGTCCTGGCAGACGACGGTGATACCCGTCTCGTAGTGGACGAGGCGGACCGCCGAATCCGTGGTGTTGACGCTCTGGCCACCCGGTCCGCCCGCCCGCATCACGTCCTTGCGGTAGTCCTTTTCGTCGAGCTTGATGTCCACGTCCTCGGCCTCGGGCAGGACTGCCACGGTCACGGTCGAGGTGTGGATGCGGCCCTGCGCCTCGGTGACGGGCACGCGCTGGACGCGATGGACACCGGCCTCGTGCTTGAGCCAGGAGTAGGCGCCCTCGGCCTCGATCAGCACCTGCGCCTCGCGGATGCCGCCAACCTCGGTGTCGTGCCGGCTGAGGATCTCCACCTTCCAGCCCTGGCGCTCGGCATAGCGCAGGTACATCCGCAGCAGATCCGCGGCGAAGAGGCTGGCCTCGTCGCCCCCCACGCCCTGGCGGATCTCCAGGATCACGTTGCGCTCGTCGGCGGGGTCCTTGGGGAGCAAGAGCATCCGGAGCTCGCGTTCGAGTTCGTCGCGCCGCTCCCGAAGCTGCGGAAGCTCCTCCTTGGCCATCTCGCGGATCTCGGGGTCCTTCTCTTCGAGCAGGGCGCGGACGTCTTCCAGCTGCCGGTCGACGCTGCAGAACTCGCGGTAGGCGCGCACGATCGGCTCGAGCTGGGCCTGCTCCCGGGTGAGTCTGCGGTAGCGCTCGCGGTCGGCGAGGGCCTCGGGATCTCCGAGCTCGTCGAGGAGGCGTTCGTATCGCTTCTCGATGTCCTGGAGCTTGTCGAACATGGACCAGACGGAAACAGCCGACGCGCGCCCCGGATGCCGCGTCGGGGCGGCGGCATCCTAGGGTCGGGCCCGGATCCGGTCAACTGCGCGTCAGGTACTTCGACTTGACGGTCTTTTCCCCCTTGCCGGGAAAGAAGGCGGTGACCCGGTCGTCCTGGACCGCGAGGACCTCGCCTTCGCCGAAGGCCGGGTGGCGGACCCGCTGGCCCGGGCCGAGACCCCGCGGCTTCTGCACGGGCGAGGGCTTGGGAGCCGGACGGGGCAGGGGCCGGGGACGGCGCCCGCGTGCGCGCGCCTCCTTTTCGCGCTCTCGCGACACGCGCAGCTCCTCCTCCCGGGCGCGGCGTTCGCGCTCCGCCTGTCTGCGCGCCTCGCGGAGGCGCGCCTCGCGCCGAAGGCAGTTGTCGCAGCGGCCGCAATCCTGCTCGTCTTCGTCGCCGAAGTAGGCGAGGAGGATGCGCGTCCGGCACAGCGTGGAGGTGGCGTAGCGGATCATCGCGTCGAGGCGTTTGCGATCCTCGCGGCGCTTCTCCTCGTAGCGGCCGGCCACCTCGACCAGCGTATCCTCGGTGGGGGCAGTGCCGACGAAGGTGAAGAGGCCGTCGACCTCGCGCGCCATCCCGGAGTCGGCGAGAAGCGAGAGGACCACCCGCACCAGGCGAAGGGGTAAGCCGGTGGAGTCGGCGACTTCGGCGGGCGATCGGGGAGTTTCCGAGAGCGCCCGGGCCACCTGGACGACCTCTTCCTTGCGGGGATAGCGGCCCCCGAGGAAGTAGGCCTGAACGCGCCGGTCGCCCGGGTAGTAGAGCAGGACGCAGCGCGCAGGAAGGCCATCGCGGCCAGCGCGGCCCGCTTCCTGGAAATAGGCCTCGAGCGAGCCGGGCATCTGGGCGTGGATCACGAAGCGGATGTCCGGCTTGTCCACGCCCAGGCCGAAGGCGTTGGTGGCGACGATGACGCGGGGAGAAGGGCCGGTCATGAAGGCGCGCTGCACCTCCTCCCGCTCCCGGGCCCGCATCTGCCCGTGGTAGCGGTCCGCGTCGACGCCGCTGTCCCGCAGGAACGCGGCGAGCTCCTCGGCCTGCTGCACGGTGGAGCAGTAGACGATGCCGGCGCCCTCCTCGGCGAGGACGAGTTCCAGTAGCCGCTTGCGGCGCCCGTGCTCGGTGCGGACGGGAATGACGGAAAAGGCCAGGTTGGGACGACGCAGACCCGCCACCAGGATCCTCGGCTCGCGCATGCCGAGCTGTCGAACGATGTCGGCGATGACGCGCTGGGTGGCCGTGGCCGTCAGGGCGAGGATCGGGGGGCCGCCGATCGCCTCCACGGCGCTCTGCAGGCCCAGATACGCGGGGCGGAAGTCGTGGCCCCACTGGGAGATGCAGTGGGCCTCGTCGACCACGAAGAGCTGCGGGCGGGCGGAGAGGAGGATGCGGCGGAAGGCGTGGTCTTCGAGCCGCTCCGGAGTCACGTAGATCAGTCGGGGCCTTTCGTGCTCGATGGCGTGCAGGCTCCGCCGCTGTTCCTTCTCGCTCATGGTGGAGTTGAGCATCACCACTCGCAGCCCCAGCGCCCGCAGCTTGTCCACCTGGTCCTGCATCAGGGAGATGAGGGGAGAGACGACCACCGTCGCCCCCGGGAGGACGAGCGCGGGTAGCTGGTAAGTGAGGCTCTTTCCCCCACCCGTGGGGAGGATGGCGAGCACGTCCCGGCCCTGGAGAACCTCGGCGAGGATGGCCCGCTGCCCGGGCCGCAGCTCCTCGATCCCGAATCGATCGCGCGCGATGGATTCCAGGTCCTCCAGAGTCAGGTCCTGCCCGATCCGGTCCATCCGAATCACACTAGCCATCTGGCTCGCGGAATGCGAGCGCATCTCGTTCGAACCATCGAGACGCCCGCAGGGTTCCGCGCTACCTTCCTCGCCCGATGCCCAAACTCAAGCTCACGCTCGAATACGACGGCACGGACTTCGTTGGCTGGCAGGTCCAACCCAACGGCCGCACGGTGCAGGAGGAGCTGGAAAAGGCGCTCCGCGTTCTCCTCGGACACGACGTCCGGGTGGTCGGAGCGGGGCGGACCGACTCGGGCGTCCACGCCACTGGCCAGGTGGCGAGCTTCCGTGCCGAAAGGAGTCTCCCGAGAAGCGCCTATCTCGAGGGGCTCAACGGCATCCTCCCGCACGACGTGGCGGTGGTGGACGTGGAGGAGGTGCCCGAGGCGTTCTGCGCACGCCGCTGGGCATCGGCCAAGCGGTACGTCTACCGAATCTCCAACCGGCCGGTGCGCTCGCCGCTGCGCCGGCGCACGCACTGGGAGATCTTCCGGCCACTCGACGTGGCGTCCATGCGCGAGGCCGCCGCGCATTTTTTGGGCAGGCACGATTTCTCCGCCTTTCGCGCCGCGGATTGCACGGCGCCCACCACGGTCCGCGAGCTCTTCCGCCTGGACGTGCTGCAGGAGGACGAGGAGATCCGGTTCGTCTTCGAGGCCACGGCCTTCCTCAAGCAGATGGTTCGAAACATCGTCGGTACGCTGGTCGAGGTGGGGCTGGGCAAGCGGCCTCCCGACGATCCGATCCGTCTCCTCGCCCTGCGGGATCGGCGGCTGGCAGGGGAGACGGCGCCGGCGCACGGTCTGACGCTCGAGCGCGTCTGGTACAACCGCTTTCCGCGATCCGATATCGTCACGGAATGAATCTGAGCCTGGAGGGGAAGGTCGCCGTCGTCACGGGTGGCTCCAGGGGGATCGGGCGCGCCATCGCCCGGAGCCTGGCTGCGGAGGGCTGCTCTCTCGGCCTCGTCGCGCGGGGGCGCGAGGGGCTGGAGGACGTCGCCCGCGAGCTTTCTTCGATGGGCGTTTCCGTCGAGATCGAGGCGGCCGACGTGACGGACGCCGAAGCCCACGATCGCGCCATCGCCCGGCTCGCCGAGCGGCTCGGGGGGATCGACGTGGCGGTGGCCAATGCGGGCGGGTCGAAGCCGGGCAACGTCTTCGCGCCGGACGAGGTCTGGCGGCAGGTCTGGGAGCTCAATTTCCTTTCGGCGGTGCGCCTCTTCCGGGCGGTCGTCCCCCACATGGAAAAGCGCGGCGGGGGCTCCTTCGTCGCCATCTCTTCCATCTCGGGCCTGGAAGCCTTCGGGCGGGCCTCCTACGTGGCGGCCAAGTCGGCGCTACACGGCTTCGCCAAGGCCGCGTCGATCGAGGTCGCGTCCCGCGGTATCCGCGTCAATTGCGTGGCGCCGGGTGCCATCTGGTTTCCCGGCGGCTCGTGGGATTGGCGGCAAAAGAACGACCCCGAGACCTTCGCTCGCGTGGAGCGATCCATTCCGTTTCGGCGTCTCGGCCGGCCCGAGGAGATCGGCGACGTGGTCGCTTTCCTGGCTTCTCCCCGCTCGTCGTGGGTGACGGGGGCGGTGATCGTGGTCGACGGCGGGCAGACACATCGGATCGGCTGAAGCCGACCGGAGGAGAAACCATGATTCGGTTCGCTCGAGGCATCCTTGGGGCGCTGCTGGGCGCGGCGATCGCATCCTGCGGTGGCGGCGGGGGAGGTGGTGGAAACCCGATCGACGGGACCGGAGGCACGGGGGGCGACAAAGGTTCTGCCACGGTCGTCGAGCTGGATGTCTCGCCCCTACAGATGGTGGTGGGCCTCCGGCAGGAGAAGAAGATCGAGGTGGTGGCGCGCAGTGCCGATGGCGAGCCGGTGGAGGTTCCGGTCTTCTTCCGCTCCGCGGATCCGGAGGTCGCCCTGGTCGCCGGCGACGGGACGGTGACCGGCCGTGCCAAGGGCCAGACGCGCATCGAGATCGAGGCGGCGAGGCTCGGCGCCGTGGTGGCGGTGAAGGTGGAGGGGGAGCCCGTGCGCATCGACGCGCCCGAGAGCGTCTCGATTGCGCTTGGCCGCACCTTCCCCCTCGACGCCGTGGTGCTCGACGCAGACGGCGACGTGGTGAGCACGACACCGATCGAGTGGACCTCCGAGGACCCGACGGTCGCCGTGGTGGAGGGCGGCGAGGTCGTCGCCCGCGGCTGGGGTGAGACCCGCCTGATCGCCAATGCGGGCGAGCTCGAGGCCGAGGTGCGGGTCCGCACGCTGCTTCGCTTCGCGGAGATCGGCACGGGCGAGTTCCATACCTGCGGGCTCACGCCGACGGGGACGGTTTACTGCTGGGGACTGGCTACGGAAGGGCGGCTCGGCTTCGAGACGGAGCAGATCAACCTCCATGCGCCGAGCCTTCCGGTCGCCGGCGGGACGCGTTTCGTGGAGCTCGCGGTCGGCTCGGATCATGCCTGCGCACTCGACGAGAAAGGCCGCGCGCATTGCTGGGGTCGAAACGACGCGGGGCAGCTCGGGGCAGCGGAGCCGAGCTACGCGGAGACGCCCCGCATGGTGCCGGGACTCATCGGCCTCCGGTCCCTCGCCGCCCGGGGCAGCCAGACCTGCGCGCTCGACGAGGAGGGGGCAGCGCGGTGCTGGGGCGGTTTTCACGGCACCGAGCCGGCTCGGGTGGACGCCGGCCCCTTCGTCCAGCTCGCGGTGGGGGCCTTCCACGTCTGCGGCCTCACCGAGGAGGGGATGGCTCTCTGCTGGGGAGAGAACGGCGTCGGCCAGCTCGGGCGAACCGAGCCGGACGTCTCGGCCGAACCTCTCGAGGTGGAGGGGATACCCGCTCTCGCGGCGATCGTCGCGGGCTACGATCACGTCTGCGGCATCGCGGCAGACGAGTCCGCCCTCTACTGTTGGGGCGCCAACGATCGAGGCCAGCTCGGACGAGGGAGCGTGGGCAAGCGAGGCGAGCCCGAGGCTCTCCTCGAAGGAACTCCCGTCGATTCCCTCGGGCTCGGCCGGGGGACGAGCTGCGTGATCTCGCCGGCGGGCGCCTACTGCTGGGGAGCGAACGAGAGCAGCCAGCTCGGAAGCCACGCCACCGAGGAGATCGTGACCGCACCCACGCGTGTCGTCTCGGGGCCGTGGCGCTTCGTGCTCATCCGGCCGGGCACGCGGCATACCTGCGCACTCACCGACCAGCGCGAGGCCTATTGTTGGGGCAACAACGCGGCGGGACAGCTCGGCTCTCCCGCTTGCGACGACGAGAGCGAGATCTGCGCCCATCCCGAGCAGGTTCTCGGACAGCGGTAGGGATCGGGGAGCAGGCGCTCGCTCGCCCGAGTGGCTAGATTCCCGGGAATGGAGCGCTATTTCGATCGCGTGGAGGCGGGACGGCGCCTGGCGGAGATCCTGGCGCCGAGGCTGGACGGGCCGGCGGTCGTGCTGGCGGTGCCCCGGGGAGGGGTCCAGGTGGGCGCGCAGGTGGCGAGGGCGCTTCATGCGCCTCTCCTTCCCCTCCTGGTGCGGAAGGTGGGGCTTCCCGAGCAGCCCGAGGTGGTGGTGGGCGCCGTCGATGCCGACGGCGCGATGATCTTCGACGAGCGTGGCCCCGACGTCGGGCTGCTGCCCGCGGAGCTGGAGGGGATCGGCGAGGACGTCTCGCAGAGGCTCATCCGCTGGCGGGAGAGCTTCGGCAGCCCCGACCCCGCCACGGCGATCCGCGGCCGGGTGGTCGTGGTGGTGGACGACGCCATCCTCAGCGGGCTGACCACCTCCGCGGGCGTGCGCTACCTGGAGCGTCGAGGTGCGCAGCGCATCGTGGTGGCGGTGCCGAGCGCGGTGAAGGCCGGCCGCAAGCGTTTGGAAGCCCACGGCGTGGAGGTGATCGCGCCGATCGAGGTGGATTCGCCCGAGGAGGTCCCGGGGACGTACGAAAACCTGCCCGAGGTGAGTGCGCGGGAGGTGGCGATCCTCCTCGCCCAGGCGGGACCCTCGACGCCCCGAAACCTCGAGCTGCGCGAGGGGGTGGACGAGCCGTTGCGCCTGATCGACTCGAAGCTGCGGGCTCACCCCGCGCGGATCCACGTCCCGCGCGGGCTCGGGCCGGCGCCGGCGGTGATCCTCGTCGGCCTTTCCCAAGGGCTGGACGCGCTCCTGCTACGCCTGGCCGAGGCGGGGATCGCCAGCCTCCGCCTCGAGTCGGGCGGGGAGCCGGACGAGCGACTCGAAGACGCCCTGCACGCGGCGCTGGGTATCCTGGCCGCGCGGCCGGAGATCGACCCCTTCCGCCTGGGCATCGTTGGAGCCGGCGGCTTCTGCCAGCCGGCGCTCGACGTCGTCGCGCGCGACGCCCGGGCGCGTCTCCTCGTCCTTCTCGACCCGCCCGCAGGCACGGAACCACCGCCCGGGGCCTTCGTCGTTCCGGTCGCGGAGCTGGAGGCGCGAGACGCCGAGCGGCTGGTGCGGTGGCTGGGAGATCGCTTCTACCCGACCGAGTCGGCGTAGGTCATCACCAGGTACATCAGGGCGTCGGTCTCGCCGGGGTTGCGGTAGGTGTGGGGGACGTCGGCCTCGAAGAGGATGGCGTCGCCCTTCTCCAGACGATGGACCTCGTCGCCCAAATCGATCTCCACCGTCCCCTCCACGACCACGAGGTTTTCGCCTGTTCCGGCGGGATGGGGATCGGCCTCCTCCACGCCCCCGGCCTTCAGCCGCAGCTCGTAGAACTCCACCCGCCGCGGCTCGTCGAAGGGGAAGAGCGCGCGCGAGGTGAAGCTCTGATCGGCGCTGGCGAGGATATGGCTGTCGGCGGCGCGCAGGACGGTGGCCCGGCTGGCCCGGCGTTCCGAGATCAGCGCCGAGAAGGTCACATCCAGCGCCCGCGCGATCTTCCAGAGGACGGTGATCGTGGGCGCGCTCTTGCCCAGCTCGATCTGCCCGAGCATGGCGCGGCTCACGCCGCAGGCGCGGGAGAG
>QGUN01000028.1 GCA_003242475.1 Pseudomonadota bacterium | reverse complement strand
TCCTGGCAGGTGCCCTCGACGCAGACGAAGCCCTCGTCGCAGTCGTCGTCGGTGGTGCACTCGGGCTCGGTGGTCTGCTCCTGGCAGGTGCCCTCGACGCAGACGAAGCCCTCGTCGCAGTCGTCGTCGGTGGTGCACTCGGGCTCGGTGGTCTGCTCCTGGCAGGTGCCCTCGACGCAGACGAAGCCCTCGTCGCAGTCGTCGTCGGTGGTGCACTCGGGCTCGGTGGTCTCCTCCTCGCACTTGCCCTCGACGCAGACGAAGCCCTCGTCGCAGTCGGCGTTCGTCGTGCACTCGACGCCGTTGTTGTCCTTGTCCTTGTCGTCGTCCTTGTCGTCGCCGCAGGCGAAGGCGCCGAGAGACGCAGCGAGAGCGAAGGCGAGCACGTAGGTGAGCTTCCGAATCTCCATCGTCAGATTCTCCGTGGTGGGCCGGACCGGGGTCCGGCGCGAAGGACAGAGGAGGGCATCGGTTGCCCTCAGCCCGGCCCTCGAACTAGCAGGAAGGATGCCAGATCGGGGGTTCGCCCGGCGGATTGGCAGATCGCCGGAATTGTCCGGGATCGAGCGATTCTGGAGGGCAGGGCTCGGCCTCGACCCTGTGAAGGGGTCGGACACTGGCGTCGCTCTGCGACAAAAATGTCAGACTTCGGACGTGTGCGAAGGCGGCCATCCGCGGGGGCTCCGACGCGATCGGGGCGCCGCGCTCCATTCGTTCGGAGGTTGACGCGGGGCCGATCAGTGGAGCTGCGTCGCTCCGCGCCGGTCCCGCTTCCGGACGCAGGCGGCCAGGTCCTTGGCGGCCCGGCGGAGGTCCGCATCCCAGGCGAGCGGTCGGAGAGGATCGACCCCGGGCGCCAGCGACGGCAGCAGGATCGGCGCGGGCAAGCCGAAGAGGTTGAACTGGATCCAGGGGGACAGCAGGGAAGCGCTTCCGTCCATCGCTTCGAGAAAATCCAGGGCCCAGGGGGCGTCCCAGATCCCCGCCATGCGGAAGAGGATCTCCGCATAGCGGGCGCGATGGGGACGGCAAGGATCCTCGCGCGGCTCCGAACGGGCCGCCGGCGGCTCGAAAGCGGCCTCGCGCGCGGCCGCGACCTCGGCCGGATCGGGGGGCCTCGGGTGCAACCGAGGCTCCGGTCGCACCACGAGGATCGAGAGCTGGCCCTGAGCGACCGTTCCCTCGGGCTCCACGCGGTACCACCCCTCCGGTATGACGACCGTCTCACCCGGTTCGGCGGCGACCACCGCCAGAGGAAATCCGACCAGACCGCCGGCCAGACCGAGGACGAGACGGCGCATGGCGACCTCCCCGCTTCGCTTCACCCTCGGAATCTGGGGCCAGTCCTCGGCCCGGTGACAGCGGCCCTTTGGGGCGGACCCGGAGCCCGCTACGGCAACGCAGCAGGCACAGCAGGCTCCTAGGGAGCGATACACTCGGAAAAGGCCTCGCAGCCCATCAGACAGGCCAATGCCGCCTCGGCCGGCTCGCGGCAGTTGGCCATGATGCAGGCGAAATCGAAGCCCGGATCCTCCTCGAGCAGGCAGCCGTTTTCGTGCGCGCAGCCGGACAAGGCGAACATCTGGGAAGCACAGGTCGTGCCTGCGTAGATCTGACAAAGGGCGAATGCCTCCTGCAGACATTCGTGGCAGGCGGGGTCTTCCAAGGTCGCCTCGGAGCAAGGCGCGCCGCCGCCCGCTCCGCCCGAACCGCCACTTCCCGCTGCGCCGCCCGTGCCGCCGGTTCCGCCCTGGCCGGCCGCGCCCCCCGTCCCACCGCTGCCCCCAGCGGCGACGGCCCCGGAACCACCGGTCCCTTCCTCCTCGGGATCCGAGCCGCAGGCGGCGCCGACGAGCGAGAGGAGAAGACCGAACGCGACGCCGCCGCAAATGACCGTCCGAGAGCACCCCTTCGAGTCCGCCATCTCTTCACCTCGTTGTGGAGGCCGAGACCACTCCATCATGGCAAAGGTTGCCGAACAAGAGCCCGCCCGGTTCCCTTCGGGTTGCAGCGACGTCGCCGGATCGCTTCCGTTCGGCGGACACCGCGAGTCGGATCCGCCGCGGCCGTCTAGAACGGCGGGCCTTTGGGACGCGGCGCGGTGGCGCGGTGGCGCCGCCTTCGCCGCCAGGTATTGGGTGGGCCCTCGCGTTCGATGATGGCGAGGTAGTCGATGCGTCGCTGTTCGCGCTCCGCCGCGGGCTTGAGCCCACCGATCATCCTCAGGCGCTCGACGAAGGTCTGGATCACCTCCGTCGCCGGGCGGAGCTTGTCGAAGAGGGCGACGTTGGCCTCGAAGGCCAGGCGGATGGCCGCCATGTCCTCGGCGCGAGCCAGGCCGCGGCGCACCAGGTCCTGAAACGAATTCGCCAGGGAGACGAGCGAGTAGCCGTAGCCCTGGGAGAGATCCACCGCCAGGCGAACCAACGAGATCGGCCCGACATGACCGTCGAGGAGGAGGAGCACCGCCGCCTGGAAGTAGTTGTAGATCGGCACGACGCGACGCCCGTAGGCGTGAAAGCTCGCCGGCGGGCTGAAGCCGTCGAGGTGGATGAAGATCCGCTCGATCGGCGGCCCCTTCTGCAGGCTGGAGGCGAGTCGAAGGGCGCGCTCGGCGTCGTCTTCGTAGATGCCGCAGCGCTCGAGGATCTCCGCCAGCTCCGAGGTCGAGAGCCGTTGCTCCACGAGATCGGCGTAGATCGAGTAGACGAAGGCGTCGGCCTCGGCGTCGTCGCCAAAGAGCGTCTCGGAGGCGGTGGAGGGGACGCGGCTTCTGCCCTCGAGCAGCGCCGGCAGCTTGTAGCCGACCTGGTCGCGAATGGCGCGGAAGCGCCCGCGCACGAAGTTCTCCACGTTCGGCTTGAGGACGAGCTCGTCGATCTCCACGCCATCCAGCCGAAACTTCTCCTCGAGCTTGCGCCGCATCTGGCGGGGCGAGCCGCTGATGATGCAGACGCGCGCGCCTGGCCTGGACTGGAGTTCTCGCACCAGCGCGCGGCTTCCCGCCACGTTCACCTTCGCGCTCGCCTTCTCCCGCGCCGCGCGCAGCAGGCCCCGCAGGGTGTCGAAGTCGGTTTGCAGGTAGGTCTTGTCGAGATCCCAGCGGTAGACGTGCGAGACCTCCACCTAGCCCTCCGCGGCGAGCTGGGGTTCGGCAGAAACGGGCGCGAGGCGCTCGGCGATCGCGCGGGGCACGCCCCTCACCACCGCCTTGCTGGCGACCTTGCCCGCGTTGGCGATGGCGCGCGCCTGGGAGCGCCGGTCGGCGCGGATCACCACGCGGTCGAAGCCGAGCAGGGGAGCGCCCCCGTACTCCTCCCAGTCGGTGAGCCGTTTGAGCTGGCGCAGAAAGCCCGCGACCATCGTGAAGCCGAGCCTCCAGGAGAGCCGCTCCTGGTAGGCGTAGCGGGCGAGGTCGAGGACGGTCTGGGTCACGCCCTCGAGCATGCGGGTGGTCAACGCGCCGAGCAGCCCCGAGGTGACGATCACGTCGGCGGTCCCGAGGGGAATGAGGTCGACCTCGGTCAGCCCCAGAAAGTCGATGTCCGCCACCTCGCGAAGCTCCGCCTCGGCCTCGAGGATCGCCGGGTGCTCGCGTTCGGCGCCGGCGCCGCTGGCGAGCAGCGCCACTCGCGGCACCGGATTGCGCGAGATGATGCGCGCATAGGCGGCGCCCATGAGCGCGTAGGTGACGAGATCGCGGCCAGTGGCTTCGTGGCTGGCGCCGACGTCGAGGATGAGGGAGAAGGGATCGCCCGTGGCGCCCCGGCGCAGCTCCGTCGGAAAGACCGCGGCGAGTGCGGCTTTCTCCACTCCGGGCAAGAGCTGCATCGTTCCCATGCAGGCGCGGAGGAGGGCGCCGGTGTCGCCCGCCGTGACCAGGGCATCCGCGCGCCCCTGCGCGACGAGTCGCGCCGCCTCGAAGAGCGAGCTCGAGGGAGAGGCGCCGGGGGGCGAGGGTGGCGCGTGATGCACGGCGATGCGTTCGGCGTTGTGCGACGTCTCGCCGAGCAACGCCGTCAGCCGCGGCGCGTCGCCCACGAGAATGATGTCGAGATCGGTTTCGAGGGAGAGCTGGGCCGCGCCGCGGACGATCTCCGCCGGCGCGAAATCCCCGCCCATGGCGTCGAAGGCAATGGTCGGCGGCGGCATCGGAAGGCGATCTTAACCCTCGACCCGCCGCCCGACCACTGCACTTCGGTTACAGACAGTAGTTAACGTGACGACAGCTCTTCATGCAATCGAGTGCCGTGGAGAGCAGGCCGACACAGGGCTCGCAAGCCATGTCGGGCAGCCCGTTGTCTTTCATGCAACCGTTGTCGTGAGCGCAGACGATGAAGGCGCCCAGCGGCTCGGGACAATCGGTCGCGTTCTGCATCAGACACGACGGGAGTGCACCGTCCAGGCAGCGCGCGCAGTTCTCCGTCCCCGGATCTTTCTGGCAGTCGCCGGGCAAGACCACACCGCCCGAGCCGCCCGGACCGGTTCCCCCCGTACCACCACCGGAGCCGCCCCCGGGCAGCCCCCCGATTCCGCCCATGCCTCCCGCGCCTCCCGGGGCCTGCGCACCGGGCGGGGTCGGTTCTCCCCCGCAGCCGACCGCAGCGATCACCCAGGCCAGGCTCACGAGAAGCGAAAGGACCCCATTCGATCGGACCATCCCCCCTTCTCCTTTCGCACGATGGCCAGGGATCGTAGGGGCGTGATCGCGCGAAAAGAACTCCGAGGCCGGGGGCGCCATTTGGTGCTCACCCCTTTCGCACGACCCTCTGCAGCGCCCACGCCGCCGCGTCGCGCACCGCGGGGTGCGGATGGTCGAGATGCGCCTCACAGAGCCGCGCCAGCTCGGAGCCGCCGCGGGCACCCGCGGCGAGCAGAGCGTTGCGCAGGACGCCGAAGTGCTTGGGACGCGCGAGCGGCGTGCCCCGGCTGCGCTCCTCGTACTCGACCTCGTCCATGGTGAGCAGACGTTCCAGGGGAACGTCCCAGAGCCCTCCCGGGCGGGGATGGAAGCGCGCTTCGTCGGTGGGGCGAGCGAAGCGCTCGTTCCAGGGGCAGACCTCCTGGCAGTCGTCACAGCCGAAGAGCCACGAGGAGGTTCCCTCCTTGAGGTCGTCGGGGATGGCCCCGCGGTTCTCGATCGTCTGGTACGAGATGCAGCGCCGGGCGTCGACCACGTAGGGGCGGGGGAAGGCGTCGGTGGGACAGGCGCTCTGACAGCGCGTGCAGGTGCCGCAGAAATCCTCGTGCGGCCGGTCGTAGGGCTCCACTTCCCGGTCGAGGACGAGCCCGGCCAAGAGGACCCAGCTCCCCTGCGTGCGCGTGATGAAGCAGCCGTTCTTGCCGATCCAACCCAGTCCTGCGCGTTGCGCCCACGCCTTCTCGGGCAAGAGACCGAAGTCCACGGAGCCGTAGGTGCGAACGCCCGGGTCGAGCGCGTGCAGCCGTCGCCGCAGCCGGCGCAGCTTGCGCATGAGGATGTTGTGGTAGTCCGCCCCGCGCGCGTACCGAGCGATCCAGCCGGGCCGCTGATTGGGGTCGTAGTAGCCCTTGACGAAGATCGCCACCGTACGCGCCCCCTCCAGGACCTTCGCCGGGTCGAGCCGTCGCTCGTCTCGGAGCCAGTCCATGTCCGCCGAAAGCCCTTCGCGAACGAAGCGATCGAAGGGCTCCGGGTCGAGCGGCTCCGCGCGCGCGAAGCCCACGTCGTCGAAGCCGACCTCCGCTGCGAGCGCCCGGACGAGATCGCCTCGTTGCCGTGCCGAGAGCGGACGATCGGGGGGCGGTGAGAAGGGCGGCGTCGTCATCCCTTTCGCAGCTGTGGCTCCCAGATCGGCTCCGCGGTCGACTCGCGGTGGTTGACCAGGCGCGCGAGCATGAAGAGCAGGTCCGAGAGCCGGTTGAGGTAGGCCACGCACTCGGGGCGGACGTTCGCCGTGCGGGCCAGGGTGAGGAGGCGGCGTTCGGCCCGGCGGCAGACGGTGCGCGCCACGTGCAGGTGTGCCGCCGCGGGATGACCGCCCGGAAGGACGAAGTGCTGAAGCGGCGGCACCTCGGCCGAGATCGCGTCGATCACGCCCTCCCAGCGGGAGATGGTGTCCTCGTCCAGGTGGACGATCTGCTTCTTGACGTGCGCCGGGTCGGGTGTGGCCAACTCCGCGCCCAGGAAGAAGAGCTCCGACTGGATGGCGCCGAGCCAGCCCCGGACCTGCGCGTCGTCGGTGAACGCGGCGGCCAGGCCCACGATGGCGTTCAGCTCGTCGACCGTGCCGTAGGCCTCCACGCGGGGGTCGTCCTTGCGGACGCGTCCGCCCCCGAACAGACCGGTATCACCCCTGTCTCCCGTCCTCGTGTAGATGCGAGTGGCCACGGCGACCTCCCGGGTGGTGGATTCGCCCGGGAGCATACCCACGAGGCTCCTTCGCAGCACGTGAATCCGCCGCGGCGCGGTTTTCGCCGGAGCGGATGTCCGCCGGATGGGGCCTACGCGGCGCCGCGGGAGCGCTGGGCCTCGAGCTCGGCGCGGATGCGGCGGAGGGAGAGGTCGACGTATTCCGCCTCGGCATCGATGCCGATGAAGCGGCGCCCGAGCGCGACGGCGGCAACGCCGGTGGTTCCCGAACCGCAGAAGGGGTCGAGAACGATCGCCCCGGGGTCGGAGGAGCAACGGATGATGCGGTCGAGCAGGGCGAGCGGCTTCTGGGTGGGGTGGCGACCCAACGCCTTCTCGTTCCGGGCCGGCGTCGGGATCGTCCACATCATCGTCGGCCCGCCCGGCAGGGGGAAAGCAAATTCCTCGTTCCCCTCGAACGACCAGACGTCCCGCATCTGCTTGCCGCCGTTTTCCCGCTTCATCTCCGCGTAGTGGAAGGTGTGAGCCAGCGGCTGGCGCTTCCGCGGGGAGGCCCAGATCAGGAATTCGGTCGAGTGGGTGAAGTAGCGGCAGGCCAGGTTGGGAGCGGCGTTCGGCTTGTACCAGGTGATGGTGTTGAGGATGTGGAAGCCGAGCTCCTGCATGGCGAAGCCGATCGAGAAGATCACGTGGTGGGTGCCGGAAACCCATACCGTTCCCGTCGGCTTGAGGATGCGCTGGACCTCTTCGAGCCACCGGCGCTGGAAGGCGTGATCCTCCGCCAGGCCGCGCGACGCATCCCACTTCCCCTTGTCCACCGGTGCCCGCCGGCCGCTCTGACAGGTGAAGCCGCCGTTGGAGAGATGGTAGGGCGGGTCGGCGAAGACGAGGTCGATGCATTCCGGCGGCAGCCGCGAGAGGAGGTCCAGGCTGTCGCCCTGGACGACGCGATAGAGATCGCCTTCGCCGGTACGGGCGGGGAAGAGAGCCAGGGGATTGGGATGGACTCGCATGCCTTTACCATCGGCACCCGGATCGCGTACTGCAAGCGCAGGCGCCGAGGCGGGCTGTGGAAAAAAGTCCAGTGATCTTCGGATGATCACGATGTGTGATCCATGCGATCACGTCACGTGATCGATGGTCACTGTAAGTGTTAGAGAAAGTTACAGAATAGCTGCGCGGGGACGACCGAACGGGTGGCGGGAGGGCAGCCGGCGCGCCTCGAGGTTCGGTTTTCGTTGCGCGATCGCGCCCGCTTTGGAAATAAGCGCGACATGCCGCGACCCGCACCGATCTCGTTCGTTCTCAGCCTCTTCCGTCCCTTCCTCGTCTTCACCCGCGTGGAGATCCTGGGAGGCACGCTGCTTCTGGTCGCCTCCGTGATCGCCCTCGCCTGGGCGAACTCGCCCTGGACGGCTGCCTACACCTGGCTTTGGGACCGGCAGATCTCCATCGGGCTTGAGGGGTACACGCTCGAGGGTTCGCTCGCGTTCTGGATCAACGACTTCTTGATGGCCTTCTTCTTCCTCCTGGTGGGGATGGAGATCAAACGCGAGTTGGTGCTGGGCGAGCTCAACACGTTGAAGAAGGCCGCCCTCCCCGCCATCGCCGCCATCGGCGGGATGGTCGTGCCCGCGTCGATCTACACGCTCATCAACTGGGGGAACGTGGAGGCGATGCGCGGCTGGGGGATCCCGATGGCCACCGACATCGCCTTCGCCCTGGGCATGCTGCGGCTGGCGGGGCACCGCGTTCCGGGTGCGCTCTTCATCTTTCTCGGCGCGCTGGCGATCATCGACGATCTCGGCGCCATCCTCGTCATCGCCTTCTTCTACACGGAGTCGCTCAACGTATCGGCCCTCGGGATCGGCGCTTTGCTCCTGGGCGTGATGGGCGTGATGAACGCGTTCAACGTCCGCCGTGCCGGTCTCTACCTTCTCGTGGGCGCGCCGCTGTGGCTGGCGGTCTACGAGAGTGGTGTCCACCCCACGATCGCGGGCGTGCTGACCGGCATGATGATCCCCGCGCGGCGGCGCTCGGGCGAGTTGCCCACGATCGTCGAATCGGCCCAGAGCCTGGTCGCCACCGCCGCGCGTGCGGACCTCTCCGACGAGGACAAGCACGCCGCGCTCTCGGCTCTCGAGGAGGAGGTGCGCAAGGCCCAGGCGCCGTTGGAGGCGGTGGAGTACACCCTCCACCCCTATATTTCTTATGGCGTGCTTCCCCTCTTTGCGCTGGCGAATGCCGGGGTGGTGCTTCTGGGGGCGTCTTTCGGGCTCTTTCTCGACTCGGTCACGCTGGGCATCCTCTTCGGACTCTTCGTCGGCAAGCCGGTGGGAATCTTTGGCTTTACCTGGCTCGCCACCCGGCTGGGAATCGCGCAGCTTCCGAGGGGTGTCGGTCTGACGCACGTAATGGGCGCGGCCATGCTCGGTGGCATCGGCTTCACCATGGCCCTCTTCATCGGCGGCCTCGCCTTCGACGCCGGCAGCGTGATGCATACCGAGGCCAAGCTCGGCGTCTTCTCCGGCTCCATCCTCGCGGCCGTCGCCGGCCTGAGCTTCATCTACTCCCGCAAGCCGGTCGCCGACCCCGCCGTGAGCACCTGACCTCGGCTGTCCAGCGGTGCACCTCCCCGGCCGCCTTCACGCCTACTCCGGCCGGGGCAGGCCGCTCACCCGCCGCGCGTCTTCGATCCGCTCCGGGTCCACGTAGATGCGGCGGATCCGGACCCGCTTCTGGTACCGCCGATAGAGGGGTGTGTATTCGTCGAGCGGCACGAATCGCCCCTGATTCTTCACGTGCACCCAGATGGTCTCTTCCGCCTCCGTGCCGAAGTACTTGGAGACGGTCCCCTCCGACTTGGTGGAGAAGAACTCGATCCCCGCCTTGGTCAGTGCCTCCTCGATGGGCGAGAGATCCCAGTCGTCCTGTTCGTAGGGGCCCGTCTCGACCAGGAGCCGGAAGGGTTGCCGTCGCGCGATCCGTTGCGCCCATCGGTTGTCCGAGGCGCGGAGGGCCGCGAGCAGCTGGACGTCGTCGCAGCCGAGGTAGGACTTCGTGTCGGCCGGGATGGTGAACTCGCCTCCCGTCTCCCGGAAGTACTCGCGGAGCATCCGGTCGAAGCAGATCGGCGTGCGGTGGTAGTACACCGTCAGAAACATGTGGTAGCGCGAGAGGAGGAAATCCTCGAAGGCGATGATGGCGCGGCTGCCGAGCGCGAGCTCCACCTTCCCGTCGTGCTCGTGCGCGCCGACGTTCTCGACGAGCCACGCCAGGTCGTAGGTGCCGTATTTGGCTCCCGTGAAGAAGGAATCCCGCAGCAGATAATCCATCCGGTCGGCGTCGACTTCGCTGGAGACGATCTGGCGAAGCAGCGGCGCGTAATCGACGTTGCCCACCACGAAGTACGGCCCGCCGGGCGCCGGGACGCCGCTGAGCAGCGAAGCGATCGCCTCGGGGGGAACGGCGATCTCGGCGTAGACGCGGGCGAGAAGCTCGGTGAGCTCCGAGTCGAGGATGATCTTGAGCGTGTAGTCCTCGTGCGTGGCACGGCCCTCGTCGCCGCGCGCCAGCCAGGCGGGTAGGGCGAGTTCTCTTCGCGGCGGAAGAATCGATTCGGAGGAGTGCGAGAAGGGGGGATGGCCGAGGTCGTGGAGGAGGACCGCCAACCGAAGCGCCGCTCGCAATCGGCTGCGCTCGCTCTCCTTCAGCCGGGGCAGCCGCCGCTGGATGGCGTCGAAGAGCAGGCCGGAGACGTGGCAGGCGCCCAGCGCGTGCACGTAGCGGGTGTGGGTCGCGCCGGGAAAGGCTGCGTCGGCGAATCCCATCTGGCGGATCCAGCGCAGGCGCTGAAAGAAGGGCGCGTCGATCACCTGCCGCTCGCGCGCGTCGAGCAGGATGGAGCCGTGGATCGGGTCTCGGATGCGGGTGGTCACGTGGGCAAGCCTGGCAAGTGCAAGTTCTTCCTTCAAGGTTTTCCCAGGAACGATAGGCTTTGCGTCCATGAGCGAGGCCATCGAAGGGATCGAGTGGACGCCGCCCCCGGCGAAGATCCGACAGGCCGCCTCCATCCTCCTCGTGAGCGAAAGGGAGGAGGGCCGTCGCATCTTCTGGGTGCGGCGCGGGAGCCGGATGCGTTTCGGGCCTGGCTGGTACGCCTTCCCCGGAGGGAAGGTGGAAGAAGGCGATGCCCAGGTCGAGGTGGAATCCGCGCGCGAGGGCGAGGCTCCCTTCGTGGTCGCCGCCATCCGCGAGGCCTTCGAGGAGGTGGGCATCCTCCTCGCCCGCGGCGCCGAGCGGATCTCCGCCCAGGCGAGAGCCGAGATGCGGCAGAGGCTCCGCGCCGGGGCTTCGTTCGGAGAGCTTCTCGCCGCCCACGGCCTTCGGCTCGACGCACGCCGCCTCGTCTCGGTGGGGCGGTGGGTGACGCCCCCCTTTTCCCCCATCCGCTTCGACACGCGCTTCTTTCTCGCCGTCGTGGACGAGGAGCCGGACGGCGAAGTGGACGGAGACGAGGTGGCGGGAGGTGGCTGGGTGGAGCCCGCCCGGGCGCTGGAACTCTGGGAACGGGGCGAGGCGCTGCTGCATCCACCCACTCACCACGCCCTGGCCACCCTCGCCGGCTTTCCTCCGGAAAAGGCGGTGGGGATCCTGAGGCGCCCGCCCTACGTCGACGCCGAGCACGTCGTTCACCGCATCGAGTTTCAGCGGGGCATCCACGTCTTTCCGCTGCGCACGCCGACCCTCCCGCCCCATACCCACACCAACTGCATCGTGGTCGGAACCGGCGACCTGGTGGCGATCGATCCCGGGGCCAGCGATCCCGCCGAGCAGGAGCGGATCGCCCGCGCCCTCGCGGAGATGGTGGAGGAGGGGAGGCGGTTTCGAGCGGTGCTGCTCACGCACCATCACGGCGACCACGCCGGCGGAGCGCGCGAGCTCGCCAGGCGCATGGGCGTGCCGCTCTGGGCGAGCGAGGTCACGTCCCGGCGGGTCGGCGGCGCTGACCGCATTCTGGCCGACGGCGAGGTCATCGAGCTCGGCGGTCCCATGCCCATGCGTCTGCGCTGCGTCCTCACCGAGGGGCACGCCGACGGGCACCTCTGCTTCTACGAGGAGGGGAGCCGCGCGGTGATCGCGGGGGACATGGTCGCCGAGGGCTCGACCATCGTCCTCGACCCGCCGGAAGGAAAGCTCGGCGTCTACCTGGATTCCCTGCGGCGGCTGATGGAGCTTCCCGCGGGCGCCCTCTATCCGGCGCACGGCTTCCCCGTCCCCGACGGACAGGAGCTCTTGCAGCGCTACCTCGCGCACCGGGAGGAGCGGCTCGCCCAGATCCTCGGGTGCCTGTCTCCGGACCGCAGTCTCACCCTTGCCGAGATCGTGAAGGTCGTCTATTCCGACACGCTCAGCGTCCTTCGTCCGGTCGCCGAGAGGAGCGCCCTCGCCTCCCTCCTCGAGCTCGAGCGGCGCGCGCTCGTCCGGCGCACGGACGAGGGCTGGACCGTCTGAGACGCAGGGAAAGGAAAAAGCGAGACATGCCGACCATCGAAAGCACGCCGGAGATGGTTCGCCGCGTCTACGAGAGGACGCGCAAGAACCTGGAGATCGTTCGCCGCAGGCTGGGCCGCCCGCTCACCATGGCCGAGAAGGTGCTGTTCGGGCATCTCGACGACCCCGAGAATCAGCCCCTGGAGCCGGGCAAGGCGTACCTGTTGCTCCGCCCCGACCGCGTGGCCATGCAGGACGCCACCGCCCAGATGGCGCTCTTGCAGTTCATGCAGGCGGGTCGGCCGGAGGTGGCCGTCCCCGCCACCGTGCACTGCGATCACCTGATCCAGGCGCGGATGGGCGCCGCCGAGGACACGGAGGTCGCCTCGCGAGAAAACCGCGAGGTCTACGACTTCCTCCAGTCGGTTTCCGCCAAGTACGGCATCGGTTTCTGGAAGCCCGGCTCGGGAATCATCCACCAGGTCGTGCTGGAGAACTACGCCTTCCCCGGCGGTCTGATGATCGGCACCGACTCGCATACCCCCAACGCCGGTGGTCTGGGCATGGCAGCGGTCGGTGTGGGCGGCGCCGACGCGGTGGACGTTCTCGCCGGGTTCCCATGGGAGGTCCTGCATCCCAAGCTCATCGGCGTGAAGCTCGTCGGCGAGCTCACCGGCTGGACCGCCCCCAAGGACGTCATCCTCAAGCTGCTGGGCATCCTGACCGTCAAGGGCGGTACGAACCGGATCGTCGAGTACTTCGGTCCCGGAGCGCGCTCGCTTTCCTGCACCGGCAAGGCGACGATCACCAACATGGGCGCCGAGCTCGGAGCCACCACCTCCATCTTCCCCTTCGACGAGGCGATGGCGCGCTACCTCCGCGCCACCGGGCGTGCGGAGCTCGCCGCGCTCGCCGAGCAGAACGCCGACCTCCTCGTCGCCGACCCGGAAGTGGAGGCCGAGCCCGAGCGCTTCTTCGACCAGGTGATCGAGATCGACCTCTCCAAGCTCGAGCCGCACGTCGTCGGTCCCCACACGCCGGACCTCGCCCGTCCCGTCTCCGAGCTCAAGAAGGCGGTGCGGGAAGAGGGCTATCCCTCGCGCCTGACCGCGGCGCTCATCGGCTCCTGCACCAATTCGTCCTACGAGGACCTCTCTCGTGCGGCCGAGGTGGCGCGAAAGGCCGCCGAGGCGGGACTGAAGATGCAGGCCAAGCTCCTCGTCTCGCCGGGCTCCGACCAGATCTTCGAGACGATCAAGCGCGACGGCCAGATGGCCGCGTTCGAGGCAGTGGGCGCCACGGTCCTGGCCAACGCCTGCGGCCCCTGCATCGGGCAGTGGAAGCGCGACGACGTGCAGAAGGGGGAGAAGAACTCGATCATCACCTCCTTCAACCGCAACTTCCGCGCGCGCAACGACTCCAACCCCGAGACCTTCGCCTTCATCGCCTCGCCGGAGATCGTGCTCGCCTACGGCCTGGCGGGAACGCTCGAATTCGATCCGCTGAGCGACGAGATCGTCCAGGGCGAAAAGCGCTTCAAGCTGCCGGCGCCGTCGCGCGCCGACGACCTGCCTCCGAATGGCTTCGTGCGCTCCCAGAGCGGCTACCTTCCCCCGGCCGAGGACGGCTCGAAGGTGGAGGTTCGCGTCGACCCCGGCAGCGAGCGTCTGCAGCTCCTCGCCCCCTTCGCTCCTCCCAGGCCGGAGGAGTACGTGGACATGCCGCTGCTCGTGAAGACGCAGGGCAAGACCACGACCGACCACATCTCCCCCGCAGGGCCCTGGCTGCGCTTCCGTGGCCACCTCGACCGCATCAGTGACAACATGCTCACCGGAGCGGTCAACGCCTTTGGCGGCAAGGTGGGGTATACGAAGAACGTCTTCTCCGGCGAGGAGCAGCCCATCCCCGCCGTGGCCCGCGACTACAAGGCGCGCGGATTGAAGTGGGTGGTGGTGGGCGACGAGAACTACGGTGAGGGCAGCTCGCGCGAGCACGCCGCCATGAGCCCCCGCCATCTCGGCGCCGGCGCCATCATCGTCCGCTCCTTCGCTCGTATCCACGAGACCAACCTCAAGAAGCAGGGCGTGCTGCCGCTCACCTTCGTCGACCCCGCCGACTACGAGAAGGTGCGCGAAGGCGACCGCATCACCCTGGTCGACATCTTCTCCATCGAGCCGGGCAAGGAGGTGGAGGCCATCTTCCGTCACGCCGACGGCTCCGAGGACCGCATCCGCCTGCGGCACAGCCTCAACGCCGAGCAGATCGGCTGGTTCAAGGCCGGCTCCGCCCTCAACACCCTCCGCTCTCGGTGAGCCTCGTGGGGCGCGAGGACCGCTGGCAGCACCTGGTTCGACTGGCCTTCCGCCTCTCCGAGGCCCTCGCCGGCCAAGGGGAGACGGAAGGCCCCGCCCGTCTTCCCGCCCCGCGATCGAACCGGGGCGGCGCACGGTCCCCAGCCGCTGCGGATCGCCGCCGAGGTGAAGCCGCTGCCTCTGCCGCCGAGCTCGGGCGGGGCGCGCCCACCGCGCTCGCGAAGGCTACGAGCTTCGCCTCGCGTCGCGCCCTCGAGGCGGCTCTGCAGGCCCTCGACAGCGCCCTCGAGGTCTTCGGGCCCGAGATCGACCCGGTCGACGACTTCGAGGGCTATGCCGTCCGTCGTCTGGCTCTCGCCCTCCGCGACGCCCTCCACCGGGCCCTCGACAGCCATCAGGCTTGATCTCGGTCCCCCTCCACCCCCCTTCCCACCCCCCTTTCCCGATGTCCGCCGTTTCAAACCCGTTCACGGGGGACCGGGCTGTCCTCGCAGCGGGAGCCGGAGCCTGGACCGAGCCGCGGGCGGAGATCCCGTGGAGGCCGGCGCCGGGGAGTGCAGCGTCCTCGGCGCACATCCGGGGGTGGGCGCCGGGGCCTGCAGGCCACAGTCTCCATTCGTGGGCGAAGGCGGAAGCGACGGGCCGAGGACCGGGCTGAGCCGCAGGATGTTTCTCGCGGGCCTCGCGAGCGCGTTCGGCTCGGGGCTGCTCCTCCGCCTCTTGCGGGGAAGCTCGGAGGGGGAGGGATTTGATTCGGCGGACATCGCCCGAGGGGGGGAGGGGCGAACTGGGGCGTGGGAGGAGGTTCGGGCCCAGTTCGACCTGGATCCGTCGCTCGTCCACCTGGCGGGGATGCTCTTCACCTCTCACCCGCGGCCCGTTCGCGAGGCGATCGAGAAACACCGACGGGGCCTGGACGAGAACCCGGCGGAATACGTGCTGCAGAACGACACGCCGCTTCGGCTTCGGGCCGTGCGCGCGGCGGGGCGCTATTTCGGCACGGATCCGGCCTGCGTGGCGCTCACCGACAGCACCACCATGGGGCTCTCGGTCCTCTACCGCGGCCTACCGCTGGGCGAGGGCGACGAGGTCCTGACCACGACGCACGACCACTACTCCACCTGGGCCAACCTGGACGCGGTGGCCGAGCGTCGCGGGGCGACGGTCCGCAAGATCTCGCTCTACGACGATTCTCTGCGCGCCTCCGCCGACGAGGTGGTGGCGCGGATCGCGGCGGCCATCGGCCCGCGGACGCGGGTGGTGGCGCTGACCTGGGTTCACTCCGATACGGGCGTGAAGCTGCCCATCCGCGCCATCGCCGACCGCGTCGGCGAGGAGAACCGCCGCCGGGGAGTCGACGACCGCATTCTCGTCTGCGTGGACGGGGTCCACGGCTTTGGCGTCGAGGATGTCGAGCTCGCCGACCTCGGCTGCGACTTCTTCGCGGCGGGCTGCCACAAATGGCTGTACGGGCCGCGTGGCACGGGAGTCGTCTACTCCGCGCGGCCGGAGGGCTGGCAGGGGATGACGCCCCTCATCCCGCCCTTTGGTGTCAAGAACACGCCCGGTCTCTACTTCTCCCCGGGCGGCTTTCACGCATTCGAGCACCGATGGGCGGTTGCCGAGGCCTTCGAGTTTCACGCCTCCATCGGGAAGGCGCGGATCCAGGAGCGCATCCACGCGCTCGCCTCCCAGCTCAAGGAGGGGCTGATCACCATGTCGCGGGTGAGGCTTCATACGCCCCGCGACCCGCGGCTTTCGGCCGGGATCGTCTCCTTGGACGTGGAGGGAACTCCCGCCCGCACCGTGGTGGAGAGGCTCCGGCGAGAAGGGATCGTGCTGTCGGTCGCGCCCTACGGGCTTCGATGTGTCCGCGCGACCCCCACGATCGTGAATACGCCCGAGGAGATCGAGCGCGTCCTGCGCGCGCTCCATCCCCTCGGGCGCGGCTGAGCTTTCTCGACTCAGCTCGCCTGTTTGGCAGCGGGCTTGCTCGGAACGTCTCCGAAGAGTTCCCGGGCGGTGACCTCTCCGCCTCCCTTTCGGCTCAGCAGGGCGTTTACCGCACGGAGGATCTTGCTGCGAACCTTGCGGGGAAGAGGAACGTCGTTTCTGGCGGCCTCGAGGTCCACCGGGCGGAGCGGGCGGCCGCTCCGGGGCTTTTCGATGCCCGCCTCCGCGTAGCTTTGCTGCGGCGCGCTCTTTCGCTTGCGTGCCCGCAGGCGAAGAAGCTCGCGATCCTTTCCGCGAAGCGTTTCGAGACGTCTCGAAACGGCCAGGATTTCCTCGTCCTTGATCCCCTTGGAAGCGATGAATTCGGAGAACGCGCCCAAAGCAACCTCCTCTTCTCTCCTTCCTCGGAGAGTCGCGTCGAGGCTCCCGGTCCGGGAGCCAGACGATCATAGCAAAGGGAGTGGGTTGCCGCTCGCGACCCGATAGGAAATGTTTCATTTTCGACGGGTCAGTAGCGAATGGCTTCGTAACCTCGGGAGACGAGGCGGGCGAGCTCGTCCACTCCGTTCGGCACGACCTCGGCGGAAGGGTCGAGCTTGTCGGGTTGGATGCCCCATTTCTGCAAGGCTTGACCGCACGCCACCAGGCGGACGCCGGCCTCGCGCGCCATTCGAGCCTGCTCCTTCACCTCGGGCGAGATCGCGCTCACCGTCGGGTCGAGGGCGAGGACGGCCCGTCCCCACGCGAGCCAGACCACCTCCTCCAGGCGGCCGGACTTCTGTGCGGCCGTCGCATGACGGAAGGAGCTGGCGAGGGTGGCGAGATCCTCCGGCCCGGTCATGGCCACGAAGACGAGCTTGCCTTTCGGTGTAGCCTCCTCCTCCGCCTTCGCGGATGCGGCCAGGAGGATGGAAAGAACGAATAGCGAAAAGAGATGCTTGCGAATCGTGTTCATGTTTTCTGACTCCTTTTTCCATGGCGTTCAGGCCATGGGGTCTTGGCTCTCTCGCGCCGGCCGTCGCGCCGAGAGGAGCGGGCAGCGCGTGCCGGATTCGCGCGGGCCGGTGCGAACGGAGAAAAGCAGGCGTCTCAGATCTGCGAGCGCAGAATGGGGGGCAGGTCCTCGGCCACCACCCGTCCTTCGAGCGTCGGGCTGATGGACTTCTTTCGAGCGAGAAACCGTCGCAGGGCCTCGTGCGCATCGATCTCGAGCTTTCGCACGTTCTTTGCTCCGCGGATGCGGCAGAGCGTGTCGGGAGCGTCGCCTTCGCGAAGGCAGGCGGCAATGGTGTAAGTTCGCTCTGGATCGAGCGGCTCGCCGTCGATCCGGATCTCCCGCACCCTTTGACCGAAGGGCGCCTTGGCCTCGAAGCGCACGGTCATGCCGGAGGGTCTCGGAAGCCATCCGCCAAAGCGCTTCCGGTAATCCGGCGAGAGGGCATTCTCGATCTCCTGCTCCCAGAACGTCAGGAGCTGGGCTCCGCTCACCTCCCCGACCAGGAGCGGCGTGGAGATGGGATAGAAGGTCCAGAGGTCTTCCTCGCGAATGAGTCCAGGCCCCGTCGGCGTTCCGAATCGGAAGCCGTTGGAGATCGCGATCTCCGTGCCGGCGATCTCGCGAAGGGCATCGGCGAGGAAGTTGTCGAGGTTCGTCTCCAGAACGGAATATCGCGCGAGCAAGACCTCCGTCCGTCCGACGGGGCGATCGAGGCGCTCGCGCAAGGGAGCCAGGCTCCGCTCGACGATCGCCTTGACTTCCTCGTCCTCGCCGAAGCGGCGGGCAGTCAGCTCGATGAGCTCCCAGCGCCGATCCACGATCTCGCCCTTGCGCACCCACAGGTCGAGCCGACCGAGGAAGGATCCGAAGGCGCCCGGCTCGACGACCCAGACGCCATTGCGGTCGATGGGCTCGTAGGTTCGCTCGTGCGTGTCGGAGGAGAGGTGCACGTCGATGCCCTCGAGCTCGTCGGTGAGCACCAACGCGCGAGCGAGGCCGACGTGGCTGACCAGGAGCACCACCTCCGCTCCCGTCTTGCGCACCTCGGCGATCAGCGCGGAAAGCTCCTCTGGGCCGGAGTAGGCGAGGCCTTCGCTGTAGGCGGGAGGCTGGCGGACGGGGACGTCGGGATCGGTGTAGCCGATCACGCCGATCCGCACACCTCCGACTTCGCGGATCAAGTAGGGCGGAAACAGGCGCTTGCCCGTCGCGGCATCTCGCACGTTGGCGGCGACGAGTGGATGCCGGATCTCGGCGGCCCGCTCGCGTAGCGTCCCGGGACCGTAGACGACCTCCCAGTTTCCCGGAATGCCGAGGTCGAAGCCGACGGCGTTGAGGGCCGGGATCACCGCACGGCCTTCCGTCCACGCGGCCGCCGCCGAGCCCTGGATCGTGTCGCCGCCATCGATCGCCAGGACCGCTCCGCCGCGTTCCTCGCGGATCGTGCGGATCGCTTTCGCGAGCCGAGCAAAGCCACCGGCTTTCTCGATTCGCTCCTCGCCGCGCCAGAAGAGTTCGTCGTGCTCCTCGAGCTGCGCGTGCAGGTCGGCGGCAAAGAGGATCGTCACGTGCCGCGTTGCCGACTCGGAAACCTTGCTCCCGAGCGGGTCGCTGCGGCAGGCGGTCGAAAGCAGAGCGAGCGAAACAAGGAACCAACGCAGCTTCATCGGTGTCTCTCCCGGCGAGTCCCACCCGTCGCCCGAAGAGACACGACAGCCAGCGGAGGAGTTCCGACGTGGAGACCAAAGGTCCTGCGAGGCAGAACGAAGCCGGAGCGCGACGCGCGTCTTTCCATTGCCCGATCCGAAGGGGCATCGAACGTCTGCTTCTCGGTGCGCCGGGGCTCGGCGCAGCCCTGGGCATCGCCTGGCTCGGAGGCCACCTCGCGCATGGGCTCGGTCGAGGGCTCCTCGTCCTTCGGGGAGTGGACCCGGCGGGCAAGGCCGGTCCGATCTCGGCGATCTCGATGGCAGTCTTGCTGGGCGTGCTACTGGCCAACACAGTGGGGCTTCCCGCCTTCCTGCAGCCCGGCCTCGACCTCGCGCGCAGGGTCGTCCTTCGTCTGGGGATCGTCCTCGTGGGGCTCAAACTCTCGGTGGTGGACGTGCTCCGGGTGGGGGCCGTCGGCATCCCCGCCGTTCTCGTCCTCGTGGCCTTCGCCTTCGCCGCCTCGCTCTGGTTGGGGAGGCGGCTGGGCGTTTCGCGCGAACTCGGCAGCCTCGCCGCCGCCTCCACCGCCATCTGCGGCATCACCGCCACGCTGGCGGTAGCCCCGGTCGTGAAGGCCGACGAGCGCGAGGTCGCCTACACGGTCGCGAACGTCACGCTCTTCGGCCTGATCGGGATGCTCGTCTATCCCTACGTGGCCCACGCGTTCTTCGCCGATTCGTCATTGGGAGCCGGGCTCTTTCTGGGCACGTCGATTCACGACACCTCGCAGGTGATGGGCGCCGCGCTGACGTATGCCGGCGTATACGGCGACGAACAGGCGCTCCAGATCGCCACCGTCGCCAAGCTCACGCGAAATTCCCTGCTCGTGGCGGTGGTCCCGACGCTCGCGTTCCTGCACGCGCGTGCCGGTGGTACGAGCGCGGGGGAGCGGCGGTCGATCCGCTCCTACTTTCCGGGATTCGTCCTCGCCTTCGTCGTGCTCTCGCTGGTGCGCACCGTCGGCGACCTCGGGCTGGAGCAGCAGGGACGGGCGTTCGGTCTCCTTTCCGAACCAGCCTTCCGGGAGCTCGTCCACCTGCTCGCGGATCGGATCTCGCCCCTTGCGCTCGGAACTGCGCTGGCGGCGGTGGGTGCGGGCACGCGATTGTCGATCCTGCGCGGCCTGGGCATCCGTCCGCTCGCCGTCGGATTCGGGGCGGCCCTGGCGGTCGGAGTCGCGTCTGCCCTCGTCTCCGTCCTTCTCGCCTGAGGACCCTGCCGTCGCGGCGACCTCGACGCGGCGCGCGTCGGGGCGGCCGCCGAGTCGGGACGGGAGGCAGATGTCCGCCGTGCGCGTCGTGGGGGCCTCGGCCTCCACCTTTTTGAATCGGCGGACATCCGGGGGAGGGGCGGTTGCCTCGACCGGCCCTCGCCGCACCAGATTGCGTCACTGCAGCGGACTCCGAGGGCTGGAGGGAGGGGCTTGCGCCAGCGGGCGGAAAGGGCTTTGCTGGGGCATGCGCATCCACCTGGTCGACGGAACCTGGGAACTGTTTCGGGCCCATTTCGGTGCTCCGCCGCATCGCGACGCCGAGGGCCGCGAGGTCGGAGCGGTGCGCGGCCTGCTTCGGAGCCTCCACGCGCTCGTGGCGCGGGAGGGCGTGACGCATTTGGCGTGCGCCTTCGACTCCCAGATCGAATCTTTCCGCAACGAGCTTTTTTCGAGCTACAAGACCTCGGCCGGCGTGCCGGCGGAGCTCCTCGCGCAATTTCCGCTGGCGGAGGAGGCCTGCGAGGCGCTGGGCGTCGTCACCTGGGGCATGTGGGAATTCGAGGCGGACGACGCCATGGCCACCGCGGCGGCGCGCCTCGCCTCGCTGCCGGAGGTGGACCAGGTGGTCCTGGCCTCTCCGGACAAGGACCTGAGCCAGTGCATCCAAGGCGATCGGGTGATCCAGTGGGACAGGCAGCGCGGCAGGACGCTCGACGAGGCGGGGGTGCGGGAGCGCTTCGGCGTGGGACCGGAGCTGGTCCCGGACTGGCTCGCGCTGGTCGGGGATGCGGCGGATGGCATCCCGGGCCTGCCGGGATGGGGGCCGAAGAGCGCGGCGGCCGTGCTCGCGGCACACGGCCGCATCGAGGAGATCCCCGACGATCCGGCGGGGTGGAAGGCGAAGGTTCGAGGCGCGGAGCGTCTCGCCGTCGTGCTTCGGGAGCGCCGGCAGGAGGCGCTGCTCTACCGACGCCTGGCCACGCTCCGGACGGACGTGCCGCTTCGCGATCTGGAGCCGGAGGCGCTGAGGTGGCGTGGGGCAGACCGCGAGCGGCTCGAGCGGATCTGCGCGACGATTGGAGAGCGGGGACTGCTCACGCGGATCGCTCGGTGGCGCTGACGCTTCGCTCACTTGGGCTCGCCATGGGCTTCGGGCTGGTAGAGGATGGCTTCGAGCCGCAGGCGCTTTCGCCGGCCGTTGGGCATGGGCCAGTCGATGGTCTCGCCCACCGAAAGTCCGATCAGCGCGGCGCCGACCGGCGCGAGGATGGAGATCTTGTTGTTCTGGGGATCGGCGTCGCGCGGGTAGACGAGCGTGACCTCGCGCGTCTGTCCCGTCTCCTCGTCCCGGAAGCGAACGCGCGATCCCATGGTCACCACGCTCGGAGGGATCTCTTCCGGCGGGACCACGATCGCGGAGCCCAGCTCGGACTCGAGATTTTCGAGGGCCTCGCGGTTCCTGGACGACACGGTCGTGTCGAGGAGCGATTGAATGCGCTCCATGTCTCGGGTGGTGATGTAAATTTTCCGCTCGCTGCCCATGGGTCGATGCTCCCCGGTCCCCACCAACAAGTCAAGGATATCCGGGAGATGCAGCATTTTTCTTCGCGCGCGAACGGCGCTGCCCTCGCGGCGGGTGTACGTCATTGCTTGTAAATTTTTGGACACATGAAAGCCTATCTCGATCTCCTCCGAAAAGTTCGAACCGAGGGCAAGCCGCGCAAGGACCGCACGGGAACGGGAACGCTCAGCCTCTTCGGTCACCAGCTCCGCTTCGACCTTTCCGAGGGCTTCCCCGCCGTCACCACCAAGCGCCTCTACTTCAAGACGATGGCGCACGAGCTGCTCTGGTTTTTGCGGGGTGAGCCCCACATCGGTTACCTCCGAGAAAACGGCGTGAGCATCTGGGACGAATGGGCCGGCCAGGACGGGTGGGTCGGGCCGCTCTACGGCGTGCAGTGGCGTTCCTGGCCCACGCCCGGCGGCGGGCACGTCGACCAGTTGGCAGAGGTGATCCGTGAGATCCGCGAGAATCCCTGGTCGCGACGCCTGGTGGTCAGCGCATGGAACGTGGCGGATCTGCCGAAGATGGCGCTCGCGCCCTGTCACGTGCTGTTTCAGTTCTACGTGGACGAGGGCAGGTTGTCCTGCCACCTGTACCAGCGCAGCGCCGATCTCTTTCTCGGGCTGCCGTTCAACATCGCCTCCTACGCGCTGCTCACCTGCATGGTGGCGCACGTGACGGGGCTGCGGCCGGGGGAGTTCGTCCACTCGATCGGGGACGCGCACATCTACCTCAACCACCTGGAGCAGGTGGACCTGCAGCTTTCCCGCGAGCCGTACCCGCTCCCGCGCCTTTGGCTCGATCCATCGGTTCGCTCGATCGACGAGTTTCGAATCGAGCACATCCGCCTGGAGAACTACCGGCATCATCCTCCCATCGCGGGCGAGGTCTCGGTCTGATGAAACTGGTCGCGGTGGTGGCGGTCGCCGACAACGGCGTGATCGGCAAGGACGGGACGTTGCCCTGGCATCTCCCGTACGACCTGGCGCATTTCCGTCGCGTGACGATGGGCAAGCCCATCGTGATGGGTGCGCGGACCTGGCGCTCGATCGGCCGGCCGCTTCCGGGGCGGACGACCGTGGTGCTCTCGCGAACGGAAAGGCCCGAGGGCGTGCTCCACGCCGATTCGCTCGAGGCGGCCTTGCAGCTACCGGAGGTTCGAAGCGCCGAGGAGGTGATGATCGTCGGAGGCGCGAAGGTCTACGAGTCGGCGCTTCCGCGTTGCGAAGAGATCTGGATCACGCGCGTCCACGCCTCGCCGGAGGGCGATGCCTTCTTCCACTTCGATCCGACCGGCTGGGAAAAGGTCCACGCCGAGGATCATCCGGCCGACGAGAAGAATCCCCATCCCTTCACCATCGAGCGCTGGAAAAGGACCGCTCCCGTCTCCTGAGGACCGAGGCAGTCCACGGCCTCAGGCCGCCGGTTGCTCGGCGGGCCGATCGGCCGTCTCGGCGACCTCCCGCTGGCCCGCCTCGCCGCTTCGCACCAGCGCCCAGCGGTAGATGGCGGGCGCGATGAGCTCGTTGAGCGCGACCACGCCCAGCACCAGGGCCCGCGCTTCGGCGCCGAAACCGGGGAAGGTCTTGACGAAGAGGGCAGCGAGGGCGAGGGCGAGCCCGGCCTGCGGGAGGAGGCCAAATCCCGCCCAGCGCCGCACCGTCTCCGGCGAGCGCGCGAAATGCGCCCCGATCCGACTGCCGAAGACGAGACCGATCCCGCGCACCACCACGATCGCGGTGGCGGGCAGGGCCACGCTCGCCAGCAGGCGCAGATCGATATGGGCACCGGCGACGGCGAAGAAGACGACGTAGACCGGAAGCGAAGCCATCTCGATCTGCGAGTGCAGCAGATCGCCTTGCCGCGTGGTGTTGCGGATGAGGACACCGGCGGCCAGCGCCACGAGCAGCGGATCGAAGTGGATGCGACTGCCCACTTCCGCCACGACGAAGCAGACCGCCACCACGAAAAGCGCGGCGTTCCGTCCGACGAAGCGCAGGTAGGCGGCGATGATCGAGCCCACCAGCACACCGCTGGTCAGAGAACCGAGAATCTCCCACGTCAGCAGGCTGAGCGTATCCGAGAGCTCGCCGGGCGAGCCGACCACGGACTGGGCGAGGGAGGAGGTGGCGGCGAAGAGCAGGATGACCACCAGGTCGGCGATCACGACCACGCCCAGCACCGTGCGGCTCATGGGGCCGTCGGCCTCCACCTCGTCGCGCAGCGCCACCACCACCGCGGGCGACTGAGCGGACATGACCACGCCCATGACCACGGCCACCGCCAGCGCGGGAACGAGGGATAGCTCGGAGAGGAAGGGCAAGAGGCCCTGCATGGCGAAGACCGCCACGCCGAGGAGCAGGGCGGTGCCGACGACGGCCCAAAGCGTGATCCACTGGATGCTACGGAGCAGGGGCCGGAAGGCCCGCAGGTCGAGCTCGTTGCCCGCGGTCAGCGCGATCATGGCGATGGCCACGCCGTCGACGATCTCGAGGTCGTGCACCATCTCGGGCGAAAGGAGGCCGAGGACGGCGGGGCCGACCAGGATGCCGGTGGCGATATAACCCGTCAGCTTCGGCAGCCGCAGGTTGGCGAAGATCCGCCCCGTGAAGAAGGCGGCCAGGAGCACGAAGCCGAAGGCGAGAGTGGTGGCGTGGCTGCCCCCGGAATCGAAGGTCCGTGCGGCGTGCATCAGGCCGACGAGGGCGAGGACGATGAGGAAGTTCACGGCTCCACCCCCAGGGCCAGGGTCGGTCGCGTCTTCGCGCGGTTGCGGGCGAAGACCTGAGCGAAGAGCTCGGTGACGACCGCCCCACCGATCACCGCCGTCTCCAGGATGGGGATCTCGCCCTCCGGGAAGAGGAGCTGGGCGCTGACGACGATGGCGATGGAGAGCTGGCCGATCGGCGCGCGGCGGGCCATCCAGTGGTCGGCGTCCGCGGCGAGTTCGGTGGTACGCCGGATCAGCTTCTCGGCGAGCCACTTGCCGCCGAGCCGCGCCGTCACGAAAAAGGGCAACAGGGCCCAGCCGCGCCAGTCGGCGAATTTCCACATGGCGCCGACTGCGACCAAAAAGAGGAGGTAGATGGGACGCTCCAGCCGTCCGAGCGCCTCGCGAAGCCGGGCGCGATGTTCGCCGGGCACGTTGGAGAGGAAGACGCCTGCCACGAAGCAGACGACCATCGGCGCGAGATAGAGGCGGGATCCGAAGCCCGCGCCGAAGGCGACCGTGCCGAGCAGAAGCAGCACCGATTCGGCCGGGGCGCTCGCGCGCTGCAGCACCACGTAGGCCACCACGCCGAGCACGCCACCGAGGCCGACGGTGAGAAAGAGCCAGGCGGTGTCGGGCAGATGCCAGCCGATGCCATCGCCGCGCGGACGGAAGTAGGCGGCGATGAAGGCCATGCCCACCATCCCTGCCAGCTCCTCCAGCCGGAGTAGCATGCGTTGTTCGCGCCCGGACTCGCCGAGCAGCCGCGCCGCCTGCGGAGCGGTCATCGCCCCCGCGGTCCCGAGGACGAGCGCTCCGCGAAGGAAGGCGGGATTCGACAAGTCCAGCCGGCTCCAGTCACTGGCGACGAGAAGGAAGAGACCGACGGAGGCGACGACGAAGGCGAAGGGCAGGGCGGTGGCAAAGCCCACCGCTCGGGCCGTGCCCTTGGGCAGGTCGTCGAGCTCGCGCACGTCGAGGCGGAAACCGGCGGAAAAGCCGATCCACCCCAGGCCGAATCCGAGCAGGGGGGAGAGCGTGCTCAGCACCGACTCGGTGAGGATGCCGACGCTGGGCAGACCGAGGACGATGCCGATGGCCAGGAAGGGAAAGCCCGCAGTGACGAGCTGCGCGATGCGAAGGCGGCGTTCGAGCCGCTGCACGGCGGGGAGTCCGCCGAGATAGGCGAGCCCCGACAGTGCCACCAGCACCAGGATGAGCCGGATGGCCACCTCGGGGCCCTGTGCGGCCTGTACCTCCATCGGTTCGCCCTTACCACGGCACCTCGGCGGGTTGCCAGTGAGAACGAATTCGAAATCCCGTCTCTTCGCCCCATTCCGGCCCGTTTTCTCGCCCGGAAAGCGGGCAACCGAAATTGCGCTCGCCTGCCCGGCGGACTATCAAGGGGGTACCATGCGCGACACGTTCGGGACCCGAGGCGAGCTCCGAGTTGGCGGCAAGAGCTACACCATTTACCGGCTGCGGAAACTCGAGGGCTACGACGTCGAGCGACTGCCTTACTCCCTGCGCATCCTGCTCGAAAACCTCCTCCGGCACGAGGATGGTCGGACGGTGACCCGCGAGCAGATCGAGGCGCTGGCGAGCTGGGACCCGAAGAAGAAGTCGAGCGTGGAGATCGCGTTTCACCCGGAGCGCGTGCTTCTGCAGGATTTCACCGGCGTGCCCGCCGTCGTCGACTTCGCCGCCATGCGCGAGGCGCTGAAGGAACTGGGCGGCGACCCCGACAAGATCAACCCGCTCGTCCCGGTCGACCTGGTCATCGACCACTCGGTGCAGGTGGATCGCTTTGCGACCAACGAGGCCTACGCCTTCAACACGCGCCGCGAGATGGAGCGCAATCGCGAGCGCTACACCTTCTTGCGTTGGGGGCAGCGCGCCTTCCGGAACTTCCGGGTGGTCCCGCCCGGCACCGGCATCTGCCATCAGGTCAATCTCGAGTTTCTCGCCAGTTGCGTCCGGACCGACGCGGAGGGCAACGCCTTCCCTGACACGCTCGTCGGCACCGACTCGCACACGCCCATGGTCAACGGCCTCGGGGTCCTGGGCTGGGGTGTCGGCGGCATCGAGGCCGAGGCGGCGATGCTCGGCCAGCCGCTCTACATGCTGATCCCGGAGGTGGTGGGCTTTCGGCTGTACGGGAAGCTACGGCCCGGCGCCACCGCCACCGACCTCGTCCTCACCATCACCGAGATGCTGCGCAAGAAGGGGGTGGTGGGAAAGTTCGTGGAATACTACGGGCCCGGTGTCTCGGCTCTGCCCCTTCCCGACCGCGCCACCATCGGCAACATGAGCCCCGAGTACGGCGCCACGGTCGGCATCTTCCCGGTCGACGCCGAAACCCTCGCCTACCTGCGCTTCACCAACCGGCCGAAGGAACTCGTGGACCTGGTGGAGGCCTACTACACGGAGCAGGGCCTCTTCCACGACGCGAGCTCGCCGGAGCCCGAGTACTCCGACACCCTCGAACTCGACCTCGGAACGGTGGAGCCCTCCATCGCCGGACCGAGGCGGCCACAGGACCGCATCCCGCTGCGCGCAGCCAAGTCTGCCTTCCGTCGCTCGCTGGCGGAGATGGTTCCACCGGAGCGGCAGGACCACACCGAGAGAGTGCACCAGAACGGCGTGGACTTCGCGCTCGGCCACGGCGCGGTGGTGATCGCCGCAATCACTTCTTGTACGAACACCTCCAATCCCGCAGTGATGATCGGCGCGGGTCTCCTCGCCAAGAAGGCGGTGGAACGCGGCCTGCAGACCAAGCCCTGGGTGAAGACTTCGCTGGCGCCCGGCTCGACCACGGTGGTCGACTACTACCGCAAGGCGGGACTGCTTCCCTACCTCGAGGCCCTCGGCTTCCACCTCGTGGGCTACGGCTGCACCACCTGCATCGGCAACTCGGGGCCTCTGCCCGATCCCATCGCCGCCGCGGTGGAAGGTGGCAACCTGGCGGTGGCGGCGGTCCTCTCGGGCAACCGCAACTTCGAGGGCCGGATCAACCCGCACGTTCGCATGAACTATCTGGCGTCTCCGCCGCTGGTGGTCGCCTACGCCATCGCCGGGACGATGGACATCGACCTCGACAACGACCCCATCGCCCTGGATCGCAACGGTAGCCCCGTCTACCTGCGCGAGATCTGGCCGAGCCCGGAAGAGGTCGAGGCGACGATCCGCGAGGCGATCACCGCGGAGCAGTACGCCCGAAACTATGCCTCGGTCTTCGAGGGCACCGGGGAGTGGAAGGCGCTGCCCACCCCCGAGGGCAAGCTCTTCGAGTGGGATCCCGACTCGACCTACGTGCGCAAGCCCACCTTCTTCGAGGGGATGAAGCTCGAGCCCGAACCCCCCGGCGAGATCCGGGGCGCGCGGGTCCTGGCGCTGCTGGGCGATTCGATCACCACCGATCACATCTCCCCGGCCGGCGCCATCGCGCCGAAGAGCCCCGCGGGGCAGTACCTGATCTCCAAGGGCGTGCAGCAGCGCGACTTCAACTCCTACGGTTCGAGGCGGGGCAACCACGAGGTGATGGTGCGTGGGACCTTCGCCAACATCCGCCTGCGCAACCAGATGGTTCCCGGAGTGGAAGGCGGCTACACCGTCCACGTCCCGTCGGGTGAGCAGACCACCATCTACGACGCGGCCATGCGCTACCGCGACGAGGGCACGCCCCTGATCGTGGTGGCGGGCGCCGAGTATGGCTCCGGCTCGTCGCGCGACTGGGCGGCGAAGGGGGTGCGGCTGCTCGGCGTGCGCGCGGTGATCGCCAAGAGCTTCGAGCGGATTCACCGCTCCAATCTCGTGGGCATGGGCGTTCTGCCGCTGCAGTTCGAGCCGGGAACCGATGCCCAGACGCTGGGGATCACAGGGCGGGAGACCTTCGACATCCTCGGCATCGGTCCGGGATTGCAACCCGGCGCGCGGCTCACCGTGCGGATGACGCGCGAGGACGGCAGCACGCAGGAATTCCCGGTGATCGCGCGCATCGATACGCCCAACGAGGCCGAGTACTACGAGCACGGCGGCATCCTGAACTTCGTGCTCCGCCGCCTCGCCAGCTGAGCCTCAGGCCGTCACCAGCCGCTCGATGGGGCGAGCCGTGAGGTGCCGGAAGCGGAGGACCAGCGAGGCCGCCACCACGGTCAGTCCCGCGGCCAGGCCCAGCCAGATTCCCGTCACCCCGAGTCTCGTGCCCAGCCACAGGCAGAGCGGGAGGCTGACCAGCCAATGCCCGACGAGGTTGGCGACGAAGGCGAAGCGGGTATCCCCCGCGCCGCGCAGAACGCCCGCGGCCGTCGCCTGCACGCCGTCGGAGACCGCGAACAGCGCCGCCACGGCCAGGAGTGGTCGGGCACCGGCGATCGTCGCCGCGTCGTCCGTGAGCAGACCGGCCAGGACCCCAGGGAAGAGGAGGAAGGCGAGGCCGCCCACGGTCATCACGCCGCCGCCGAGGGCGATGGCGAGGTAGCCCGCGCGACGGACGCTGGCCATGTCGCCGGCACCCACGCCCCAGCCCACCCGGACCGCCCCGGCCGAGGCGACCCCCACGGCCACGGTGAAGGTGAAGCTCGCGAGGGTGAGGGAGACCTGGTGGGCGGCGAGCGCCTCCGGTCCGAGACGCCCGGCGAGAAGCCCCGCCAGGGCGAAGATTGCCACCTCGGCCATCATCTGCAGGCCGACCGGCGCGCCGACCCGCACCGCCGCACGGATGTCCGCCGCGTCCGGCCGCCGCGAAGCGGGGCCCCGATGAGGGACCAGCCGCACGGCGTAGGCGAGGATCAGCGTCTGCAGGGCGAGGCAGAGGTTGGTGGCGAGCGCGGCTCCCACCACGCCGAGCGCGGGGATGGCGCGCAGCGGCCCGGCCCAGGCGGGGAGCGCCGCGCCGCCGAAGACGAGGACGATGTCCGCCGCCGCGTTGAGGAAGTTGCAGGCGATCATCGAAACCACGAGCGCGCGTGTCGCTCCCACCGCCTGCAGATACGCGCGCAGGCCGAAGAAGAGGAGAAAGGGAAAGACGCCGGGGAGCCGAACCCAAAGGTAGGTCCGCGCGATCTCCGCCAGAGCGGGCTCGATGCCGAAGGGCACGAGTAGCGCCGGCGCTGCCGCCATCAGCGGGGTGATGAAGGCGCTGACGACGGCGGCCAACCAGACGCCCTGCCACAGGAGCCGGCGGGCGCGCCCGGGCTCCCCCGCGCCGAGCGCCTGGGAGATGAGCGGATCGAGGCCGAGCATCGTCCCCACCCCCAGGGTGGAGAGCACGAAGAAGATGCCGTTGCCCAGGCCGACGCCGCCGAGCTCCTCGGCGCCGACCCTGCCAAGGACCGCCGTGTCGACCACGCCCATGAGCTGGTTGCCGGCCTGGACGGCCGCGAGGGGAAGGGCGAGTCGGAGGAGGCGGAGGAATTCGCTGGCGATCGGGGTGCGGGAACTCATGCAGGGGGGGGCCCATAGCACGCTTCGGGGGCGTGCGCTTCAGTCGATCGAGTTTCCGGTGCTTAACAGAGCGGGGTGGATGACGTTCTCTTCGCCCGGCTGCAGATAGCCTTTTCGCTCGGCTTTCACATCATCTTCGCCTCGATCACCATCGCGATGCCCTTGCTGATGGTGTTCGCGGAGCGCCTCTGGCTGCGCACGGGCGATCGCGAGTACTACGAGCTCACCAAGGCCTGGGCGAAGGGCACGGCGATCCTGGTCGCCATCGGCGCCGCGTCGGGGACGGTCCTCTCCTTCGAACTGGGTTTGCTCTTCCCGACTTTCATGCGCCATGCGGGGCCGGTCATCAGCATGCCCTTCTCCATGGAGGGATTCGCGTTCTTCGCCGAGGCGATCTTCCTGGGGATCTACCTCTATGCCTGGAACCGCATCTCGCCTCGGCTCCACCTCTTCGCGGGCGTGATCGTGGCGGTGGGGGCCGCCTTCTCGGCGATCTTCGTGGTCACCGCCAACGCGTGGATGAACTATCCGCAGGGCTTCCGCATCGCCGAGGACGGCACCTTCACCGACATCAACCCCGTCAAGGCGATGCTCAACCCCTACGCCATCCACGAGGTGGCGCACATGCTGGTGGCAGCCTACCTCGCGACCGGAATACTCGTCGCCGCCATCCACGCCTTCATCCTGCTGCGCAACCCCCAGAGCACCATCCACCGCAAGGCTTTCGGCCTGGCCATGGCGATGACGATCCCCATGGCGATCGTCCAGCCGCTAGTGGGCGACCTCTCCGCCCGGCAGGTGGCGCGCTTTCAGCCGCTGAAGTTCGCAGCCATGGAGGGGCAGTTCCGCACCGAGACGCATGCTCCCCTCCGCCTGGGTGGAATCCCCGACCTGGATGCGATGGAGACGCGCTGGGCGCTGGAGATCCCGGGCTTCCTCTCCTTCCTCGGCTTCGGCAGGGCCAGCGCCGAGGTGAGGGGCCTCGAGGAGTGGCCGCGCGAGGACTGGCCGAACCCGGTCATCACCCACGTGAGCTTCCAGATCATGGTGATCTGCGGGCTCATCCTCCTCGCGGTGGCGCTCTGGGCATTTTTCCACTGGCTCTTCAAGGGGCGGCGCCTGCCCGATTCCCGGGCCTTCTTGTGGGCGACGGTGCTCGCGGGACCGCTGGGGATGCTCGCCATCGAGGCGGGATGGACCGTCACGGAGGTCGGTCGGCAGCCCTGGGTCATCTACGAGGTGATGCGGACCAAGGAGTCGGCCACGCCCATGCCGGGAATGATCGTCCCCTTCCTCGTGACGCTGGTCGTCTACCTGGGGCTTTCGGCCGCGGTGATCCTGGTGATGTACCGGCAGATCCGCGTCGGCCCTGGCCGAACGGCTCCGGCGCTGGCGGCGGCCGCCACTGAAGGGAGGGCGCTATGATTCTTCCCTGGATCACGGCGGCCATCATCCTCGTCGCGCTCGTCGTCTACGCCATCCTCGGCGGCGCGGACTTCGGCGGCGGCGTCTGGGACCTTCTCGCTTCGGGGCCGCGAGCGCGGCGCCAGCGCGAGCTCATCTCCGAGGCCATCGCGCCCGTGTGGGAGGCGAACCACATCTGGTTGATCGTGGTGATCGTCCTCCTCTTCACCTGCTTCCCCCTGGCGTTCTCGGTGATCTCCATCGCGCTGCACGTGCCGCTCGCGCTCATGCTCCTCGGCATCGTGATGCGCGCCGCGGCCTTTGTCTTCCGTCACTACGACGTGGCCGGTGATCCGGTGCAGCGCCGCTGGGGGCAGATCTTCGCCTGGTCGAGCATCATCACACCCCTTTTTCTGGGAATCTGCGTGGGGGCGGTCTCGCTGGGCTCGATCCGCATCGAGGACGAGGTGGTGCTCACGGGCTATTTCGGGCCCTGGCTTCGGCCCTTCCCGATCACGGTGGGCGTCTTCACCCTGGCGCTCTTCGCCTTCCTCGCCGCGGTCTACCTCACCCGCGAGACCACCGATCCCGAGCTGCAGGAGGACTTTCGCGACCGAGGCCTGATGGCCCAGCTCTGGGTGGCGGTCCTCGCGTTGCTGGCGGCCTTCGCCAACCGGGCCGACGCCGCGGCGGCGCAGCTCCTCCGCGGTGTCTGGCCCTGGATCTTCGTGGTCCTCGCGGTCGCCCTCGGCGTCGCGGTGACCTATGCGCTCTTTAGGCGCCGCTACAAGTGGGTGCGCGTCCTCGCCGCCGCCGAGGTGGCGACCATCGTGATCGGCTGGGGTGCCGCCATGGTCCCCTACATGGTGGCGCCCGACCTGACCATCCAGGAGGCGGCCGCGCCTCCGCACGTCCACCTGCTGATCCTCGTCGTTCTCTTCGTCGGCGCCTTCATCCTGGTGCCCTCGCTGATCTGGCTGTACCGCATTTTCAAGCGCGAGCCGATCTTCGAGCCGGTCGAGCGCGAGCGCGTCGGGCCTTGAGCCCCCGGCGACGGACGTAGGGCTCTGGCGGGATCAGCCGGGCAATTCGGCGTCCCCGAGGGTGGGGCCTCGAATCGGCGGACATCCCCGGCGGGAAGGGGGCCTCGAATCGGCGGACATCCCCGGCGGGAAGGGGGCCTCGAATCGGCGGACATCCCCGGCGGGAAGGGGGCCTTGAATCGGCGGACATCCCCGGGGGAGGGGGCGTCACCAGGTGGGGACG
>QGUN01000027.1 GCA_003242475.1 Pseudomonadota bacterium | reverse complement strand
CGGGCGGACCTGGCGAATCGGAGTGCAAGGCGATCTGCCGGGACGCGCTGGACTGCCCTGACCTGATCGAGACCGAAGGCCGCGACCGCGACGCGCTTCTGAGGGACTGCATCCGGGATTGCGAGGAGTTTTCCACGGAGCTGCGCGCCTGCGTTCGCGAAGCGGTGGACGAGTGCGACCGCATCGCGCTCGACATGTGCATCGAGTCCGTGGGCGACTCGAGGTGCAACGAATTCTGCGCCGGCGTGGCTGCCTGCAGTGCGAATCCGGAGGGCGCCGAGGAGAACTGCCTCTTCGATTGCCAGGTCGACTGGTCCGAGAAGCCCGGAGTCGTCGATTGCGTGGTGTCGAAGGATCCCTGCTCGGCGGACTGGAGGGAGTGCTTCGACGCGGATCCCGCCTGCGCGGCGCTCTGTGATCGCCTGCTCTACGAGAGCGGCATGTTCACGGACTACTCGCGCAACGGGTGCATCTGGGAGTGTGAGCTGAGCTGGGAGGACGACCAGCGGACTTGCATCGAGGCGCTGGAGTGCGACGGCGATCTCGACTCCTGTTTCTCCGAAGGAGGCGCCTGAAAGCCGGGCGATCCGTCGGTGCGATCGGCGCCACCGCCAACCCTCTCGAGGGGCGGTGGCGCCTTTCGTTTACGCGGGGTCGGAGGTGCGCAGGCGGCTCGCGCGGGACCTTTGGACGAGCCGGCGCAGCTCGCGCGAGATGGCGGCCCCGCCGATGCAGATGGCGCCCCCGGGGGCGTGGTGTGGGAAGGCGCGCCAGACAGCGGCGCCGTCGACGCCGACCTCGCCGCCCTCGTCGTGGAGGACGAGCGCGCCGCATATCTCGCAGGGTCGGATGGCCAGGGGTCCCCTTCCTTCTCGGTATTGCGACATGGCTCGACCTCCTCGGACGCTAACGGGTGCGCACGAGGAGTCGAGAGGGCAAGGCCCCGGCTGGCTGCCCGGGGGCCCCGGCGGCGGTTGATCCCTCCGCAGGCGAGGTGGTAAGAGCCGCGCGGGCGGAAGGCAAGGATGCTGCGGATCGTGGCCCTGGGAGGCCTGGGCGAGATCGGCCTCAACGCGCTGGTCCTCGAGACGGAGGACGAGGCGCTCCTCGTCGACTGCGGCATCCTCTTCCCGCGCGACGCGCCGGGCGTCGACCTCGTCCTTCCCGACTTCGCGTATCTACGCGAGATCCGGGACAAGCTCCGGGGCGTGGTTCTGACCCACGGGCACGAGGACCACATCGGCGCGCTGCCCTATCTCTTGCGGGAGCTCCGGCTCCCCGTCTGGGGGAGCGCCTTCACGCTGGCCCTGCTCTCGCAGCGGCTCGAGGAGCTCGAGGTCGAGGCGCCCTCCCTGGGGGAGATCGGGCCCGGCGCCCGGATCCGTCCCGGCCGGGACTTCTTGGTGGAGGCGCTGCACCTCACCCACTCCATTCCCGACGCGCTCGGCCTCTCCATCGAGACGCCCGAGGGGCGGCTCGTCCACACCGGCGACTTCAAGCTCGATGCGGCGCCGCTGGGGCGGACGAGCGATCTTTCGCGCCTGGCCGAGCTGGGGCGCGACGGCGTCCTCGCCCTCCTCTCGGATTCGACGAACGCAGACCAGCCCGGACGCAGCCGCCCCGAGCGAGAGGTGGGCGAGGCGTTCGTCCCCATCTTCGAGGAGGCTCGGGGGAGGATCGTCGTCTCCACCTTCGCCTCCCACATCCACCGCATCCAGCAGGTCCTGGACCTGTCGCGGCGCTTCGGCCGCAAGGTGGTCTTGCTCGGGCGCTCGATGGAACGAAACGTGGCGGCGGCGCTCCGGACGGGACATCTGCAGGCGCCCCCGGAGCTCTTCCTCGACGTCGAATTCGTCGGCTCGCGTCGAGACCTGACCATCCTCGCCGGCGGCGTGCAGGGCGAGCCTCGTTCCGCGCTGGCGCGCCTCGCCCTCGGCGAGGAAGGGCGGCCCTTGCGGCTGGAGGAGGGCGATACCGCCATCCTCTCGGCCACGCCCATCCCGGGCAACGAGGTCGCGGTGGCCGCGGTTCTCGATGCGCTCATCCTGCAGGGCGTGCGCGTCCACCACGGCGAGCCGGTTCACGCCAGCGGTCACGCTTGCCGCGACGAGCTCCTGGAGATGCTCGAGACGGTGCAGCCGCTTCACTTCGTCCCCGTGCACGGCGAGGTCCGTCACCTGGTCGCGCATCGGGAGCTGGCGGTGGCCGCGGGCGTCGAAAAACGCCGCGCGCACTTTCTCCTCGACGGCCAGGTGCTGGGCTTCGCAAAGCGGGAGGCGGTGCGGCTGGGGACCGTTCCGGTGGGGCGCCGCTACCTGGACCGGCTCGGCGGGGGGGCGGTCGGAGAGGAGGGGATGCGCGAGCGGCGCCTCCTCGCGGGGGGCGGGGGGGTCTCGGCGGTCGTCGTGGTGGACGGGGCAGGGCGGGCCGTCCGCGATCCGGAGCTTCGCGCGCAGGGCGTGAGCGGCTTTCACGACGGCCTGCAGCGGGAGATCCGTCGGGAGGTCGTGCGCGCGCTGGACGAATTGCCTTGGGGCAGGCGCGACCGCGCGGTACTGGAGGAGGAGATTCGGCTCGCCGTTCGCCGCGCCTGCCGGCGCGCCCTCGGTCGAAAACCCATCGTTCTCCCCCTGGTCGTCGAAACCTAGGAGGCGGAGATGCCGTCGTTCGACATCGTCTCGAAGGTGGACCTGCAGGAGGTCGACAACGCGATCAACCAGGCCCGGAAAGAAGTGGCGACGCGGTGGGATTTCAAGGGCGTGCCAGCCGAGATCGAACTCGCGGCCGACAAGAAGAGCATCCTCATCAAGTCGGACGGCGAGGAGAAGGTGGAGGCCCTCTGGGAGATCCTCCTCGGACGCCTCATCAAGCGGGGGATCACCGCCAACTCGCTCGTGCGCGAAAAGAAGGAGCCCGCGGGTGGGAAGCTGGTCAAGCAGCGGGTTCTCTTGCAGCAGGGGATCCCGGCGGAGAAGGCCAAGGAGATCGTCAAGCTGATCAAGGAGACGAAGCTCAAGGTCCAGCCGCAGATCCAGGGCGACTCGGTGCGCGTGAGCGGCAAGAGCAAGGACGACCTGCAGACGATCATCCAGCTCTGCCGGTCGAAGGCGGACGAACTGCACCTCGACATGCAGTTCACCAATTTCCGGGACTAGGCGTGAAGGCGAGAAGCGTTCACATCGTCACCTTGGGTTGCCCGAAGAACCGGGTGGATTCGGAGATCATGCTCGGTAGCCTCCTCGAGGCCGGCTGGGATCTTTCCCGCGAGCCCGAGCAGGCGGACGTGATCGTGATCAACACTTGCGGTTTCATCGAGGATGCGAAGGAGGAGTCCATCCAGGCCATCCTCGAGGCCGCGCAGCTGAAGGAGAAGGGCAGGGCGAAAAAGCTCGTGGTGGCGGGTTGCCTCTCCCAGCGCTATCCCGAGGAGCTCGCCCGCGAGCTTCCCGAGGTGGACCACTTTCTCGGAAGCGGCGCGCCCGTGGAGATTCTTCGGGTCCTCGAGGAGGATGCGCCCCGGCAGCTCTACCCGGATCCCGACTTCATCCAGAGTGCCGCCACGCCCCGTCGAAATTCGCTGCCTTCCTACACGGCCTACTTGAAGATCGCCGAGGGCTGCGACAACCGCTGCGCCTTCTGCATCATCCCCGCGCTGCGCGGCAAGCAGCGCTCCCGGCCCATCGACGACATCGTTCGCGAAGCCGAGCACCTGGTGGCGGAGGGCGCGCGCGAGATCAACCTCGTCGCCCAGGACCTCACCGCCTACGGTCACGACCTTCCGGGAAGGCCGAGGCTGCACGAGCTTCTGCACGCTCTCGGCCAGGTGGAGGGCCTGCGCTGGATCCGTCTCCACTACGCCTACCCGCGACATTTCCCCGATGCGCTGATCGAGGCGATCCGCGACATCCCCACGGTGGTGAAATACCTCGACATGCCGCTGCAGCACGCCAGCGACCGGTTGCTGCGCGCCATGCGGCGCGGCGGGACCTCGCGTTCGCTGCGCGAGCTCCTCGCCCGGCTTCGGGCGGAGATCCCGGGGATCGTCTTGCGCACGTCGCTCATCGTCGGCCTTCCCGGCGAGACCGAGGAGGACTTCGAGATCCTCTGCGACTTCGTGCGCGAGCAGCGCTTCGACCACCTCGGCGTCTTCCGCTACTCCCGCGAGGAGGGGACGGCCGCGGCCGAGATGGACGAGCAGGTCCCCGACGAGGTGAAGTGGGAGCGCTGGGAGCGGCTGATGCAGCTCCAGGCGGAGTTGCGCAAAGAGCAGCAGCAGGCCTACGTGGGGCGCGAGCTCGAGGTCCTGGTCGAGGGGCCGCACGAGGAGACCGAGCACCTCCTCGTGGGGCGCCATGCCGGCCAGGCCCCGGAGATCGACGGACAGGTGATCCTCAACGATCTTTCCGACGAGGACGTCGCCCCCGGGGACCTCGTTCGGGTGCGGATCGACGAGGCCTACGAATACGATCTGGTGGGCGCGGTGGTCGGCGTCGTCTCGAAGGCGCCGCGCCGCGTGCCCGAGCGCATCCCATTGCCCATCTTTTCCAGGTGACGGACGCCTTTCGCAAAGAGCTGGAGGTGGCGCGTCGACTGGCACGCGAGGCGGGCGCGCTCATCCTCGAGGTGGGCCGGCGCGGCTATGCCGTCGAGGAGAAGCCTGCCGGAGGCGGTCCGGTCACCGAGGCCGACCTGCGAGCCAACGACCTGATCGAGCGCGGCCTGCGCGAGGCCTTTCCCGGCGACGGCGTCGTCACCGAGGAATCCCGCGCGCGAGACGAGGGCGCCGCACGTTGCTGGTACGTCGACCCGCTCGACGGGACCAAGGAGTTCATTCGCGGCAACGGCCAGTTCGCCGTGCACATCGGCCTGGCGGTGGAGGGCCGCGCGCGTCTGGGCGTGGTCTACCAGCCCGCCTCCGACCGGCTCTGGGCCGGAGTGGTCGGCGGTCCCTGCTTCCTCGAGGAAGGGGGCGAGCGGCGTACGGTCCACGTCTCGGCCGCCGATCCTTCCTCGATCGTGCTGGCCGTCTCCCGCTCGCATCCCATGCGCCGGCTCGACCTGCTCGCCTCCGAGCTCGGCATCGAGAAGGTGGTCCGCTACGGCTCGGTGGGGCTCAAGTGCGCGATGGTCGCCGAAGGGGCGGCCCATCTCTACGTGCATCCGAGCGCACGCTCCTACCGCTGGGATGCCTGCGCGCCGGAGGCCGTGGTGCGAGCGGCCGGCGGCGTCCTCGTCGACCTTGCGGGAAACCCCTACCGCTATGGCGAGGGCGAGCTACAGAATCGGCGGGGAATCCTCGTTTGCTCGCGGGAGCTCTTGCCGGCCGTGCTTCCGGTGGCGGAGCGGATCGGCCGCGAGTCCGGCCTGCTGGGCTGAATTCGGCCTTCGCGCGTGTTGCTCGGTCGTAGGGCGACCCGGAGTCAGGGAGCTCTGGTAGAACCGGAGGGTCATGACCTTCGACCGCGCCACTCTACCTTCCCTCCTCAACCGCGAACAGCTCGAGGCCGTGCTCCACGGCGAAGACCCCCTGCTCGTTTTGGCAGGCGCCGGCTCGGGAAAGACGCGGGTGATCACCTATCGCATCGCCGACCTGGTGAGGTCGCGCGGCGTTCCGCCGTGGAAGATCCTCGCCGTCACCTTCACCAACAAGGCGGCGGAGGAGATGCGCGAGCGCCTGCTCGGCCTGCTCGGGGAGGAGGGCGGCGAGGTCTGGATCTCCACCTTCCACGCCGCCGGCGCGCGCATCCTGCGCAGGGAAGGGGAGGCCATCGGCCTTCCCCGCAGCTTCGTGGTCTACGACGAATCGGACCAGCTCTCCCTGATGAAGCGCGTTCTCGAGGCGGCGGGTTACGAGAAGCGGCAGATCAGCCCCGGCGTCGTCTTGCGCCGCATCGACGCCGCCAAGAACCACGGCCTGGGCCCCGACGACCTGGAAAGCGAGGACGAAGCCGACGGTTGGCTCGTCGCCGACCTGTACCGGCGCTATCAGGCCGCGCTGCGCGAGGCGGGCGCCGTGGACTTCGGTGATCTCCTCCTCCGTCTCTTCGAGCTCTTCGAGACTGCGCCCGACGTGCTGGAGCGCTATCGCCGTCGCTTCGAGTACGTGCTGGTGGACGAATTCCAGGACACCAACGACGTGCAGCTTCGCCTGCTGAGGATGCTCAAGGAGGACGGTCGCGGCCTTTGTGCGGTGGGCGACGACGACCAGTCCATCTACCGGTGGCGCGGAGCCAACGTCGAAAACCTCCTCGCCTTTCCGGAGATCTTCCCCAACACCCGCATCATCAAGCTGGAGCAGAACTACCGCTCCACCCAGATCATCCTCGACGCAGCCCACGCGGTGATCGCGAAGAACCCACACCGCATGGAAAAGAAGCTCTGGACGCGAAACGGCCCGGGCGAGCCGCTCGGCTGCATCGTCGCGCGAACCGAGCGAGAGGAGGCGGAGCGGGTGGTGGATCGGATCCGGGCTTCGCTGCGCCGCGGCGTCGATCCCTCGGAGATCGCCGTATTCTATCGGACCAACGCGCAAAGCCGCGTCCTGGAGGAGGCCTTCCGGCTCGGCGGCGTTCCCTACCAGGTGGTGCGGGGCCGCTCCTTCTACGAGCGCGCCGAGGTCAAGGACCTGGTGGCCTATCTGCGGCTGGCGGTCCATCCCCACTCGGACGTGGACGCGGCGCGCGTGATCAACAAACCAGCGCGGGGAATCGGCGCCACCACCCTCGGGCGACTGCAGGCGGCCGCGGCCGACTGGGGGGTGAGCCTGGTGGAGGTCTGCCGGCAGGCGGCGCAGGTGCCGGGCCTCTCGGCGGCACAGCAGCAGCGCGCTCGCGCCTTCGCCGACCTGGTGGGGCGGATCGCCTTGGCCGCCGCCGAAGGGGCCGCGGGCGATGCCGCCGAGGCGGCGCTCGTCCTCTCGGGACTCGAGGCGGCGTACCTCGACGAGGGAACCGACGAGGCCCTCGAGCGGCTGGAAAACCTCCGCGAATTCGTGGGCGCGGCGCGGGAGTGGGATGCCCGCCACCAGCCCGACCCCGACGACGACGTGACGCCGCTGGCTGCCTTCCTCGAGCAGATCGCGCTCCTCGGCGATGCCGACGATCGCGTCTCCGGCCCCAAGGTCTCCTTGATGACGCTTCACGCCTCCAAGGGCCTGGAGTTCGAGGAGGTCTATCTCACCGGCATGGAGGAAAGCGTCTTTCCCCACGTGCGTGCCCTGGGCCTCTTCGGCGCGCCCGAATCGCTCGAGGAGGAGCGCCGCCTCTGCTACGTGGGCTTCACCCGCGCCAAAAAGCGCCTCGTCCTCTCCCTGGCCCAGTCCCGCTACATCTTCGGCGAGCTGCGCTTCAACGCACCGTCGCGCTTCCTCTCCGACGTACCACCGCGACTTTTCGGACTGGAGGATCAGGAGAGACTTCGCCCGGCCGACCTCGAGGAGATCGACGAGGTCGAGGACGCCGCCTTCGACCTGGACGAGGACGACGGTTTCGAGGACGACTACGTCATCGACTACGCCTGGGATCAGCGGCCCGAGCCGAGGAAGCGGCCGAAGCCTCCGCGGAAGAAGGAGCGGGAGGCTCCCGCGCTCCGGGCGGGGATGCCCGCCCGGCACGCCTCCTTCGGCGTGGGCATGATCGAGGCAGTGGACGGAGACAAGGTGTCCATCCGCTTCCCCGGCGTGGGCCTGAAGCGCGTGATGATCCGCTTCCTGGAGCCGGTTTGATGAAGAAGGTCCTGGTCTCGGCCTGCCTGCTCGGCCAGCGCGTGCGCTACGACGGCCGCGACGCGAGGGTGCAGAGTCGCATCCTGGCGCGGTGGCAGGCCGAGGGGCGGATCGTTCCCTTCTGTCCCGAGGTGGCAGGCGGCCTTCCGACTCCGCGTCCCCCCGCCGAGCTCCAGGGTGGAGATGGATGGGCGGTGCTCGCGGGCGGGGCCCGGGTTGCAACCCGCGAAAAGGACGTCACCGCGGCCTTCCTCGCCGGAGCCGACGCCGCCCTGCACGCGGCGCGCGCCGCGGGGGTCGAGGTGGCCGTGCTCAAGGAGAGGAGCCCTTCTTGCGCCAGCCACTTCGTCTACGACGGCAGCTTCCGCGGACGGCTCGTGGCCGGCAGGGGCGTGACGGCCGCGCGGCTCGAGTCCGAGGGGATTCGGGTTTTCTCGGAGGAGGAGCTCGAGGAGGCGGATGCCTGCTTGCGCGCCCTGGAAACGCCGGCCGGCGGATGAGACGACGGTGCGTCAGGAGCCGGTTGTCGTGACCGGCCGCAGTCGGGGCTGGTTACGTCGACAGGCACCTAGTGAATCAGCGCCGCCTCGCTCAGCGCGTGGAACTGTTCGATGTCTTCCTTTCCGGCTGCGCGGCGGATGTCGCGCGCGCCGATGAGTCCGATCACCCGCCCGCCCCGCAGCACCGCGATCCAGCGGGTGCGCGCCTCGTCCATGCGCTTGAGTGCCACCGCCACGGGATCGTCCGGCTCGCAGACGGGGACTCGCCGATCGAGGATCAACGTCACGCGCGTGAGCTTGGGGTCGAGTCCCTCCGCCATCACCTCGCGGACGAGGGCACGCTCGGTGACCATGCCGAGATAGCGTCCCCTCTCGTCGACGACGGGAAGGGCGCTGACGTCCGCGTGTGTGAGCTTCCGGACGGCCGCCTGGACGGTCTCCTCGGGCGAGAGCGTCACCGGGCTTTCCCACATCACGTCCTTGCACTTCATGGCTTCGGCCCCCTCCCATCCGGAGGATAAGCACCTCGTCCGGGGCTCACAGCAGGCGGTCGTGTCGTCCGGGCGGACGTTGCCTTGTCCACCGGGAGGGGCGTGCATAGATCGCCCTCCGCACCCGAGCAGCACGTCCAGGAGGAAGACTCGGCCATGGAACGGACGCTCGCGCTGATCCTTGCCGGCGGCGAGGGGCGCCGGCTGGACCCGCTCACGCGCGATCGAGCCAAGCCGGCCGTACCATTCGGCGGTCGCTACCGGATCATCGACTTCGTTTTGTCGAATTTCGCCAACTCCGGCATCCTCAAGATCAAGATTCTCACGCAGTACAAATCGGATTCACTCAACAAGCACATCAGCCGCGGCTGGCGTCTCTCGGCCATGCTCGGGCACTACGTGGAGACCGTCCCGGCGCAAATGCGAACGGGCCCGCAGTGGTACAGGGGAAGCGCAGATGCCGTTTATCAGAACCTCAATCTGATCACGGACGAGGAGCCGGATCATGTCTTCGTTTTCGGCGCCGACCACATCTACCGCATGGACGTGCGGCAGATGCTCCAGTACCACCGGGAGATGGCGGCCGACTGCACGGTGGCGGCAATCCCCATGCCGCGGGAGCAGGCGCCCGACTTCGGGGTGATCGAAGTCGATTCCAGCGGCCGCATGGTCGGCTTCCAGGAAAAGCCGTCGGTGGAGGAGGCGAAGACCATCCCAGGCGATCCGACGCGGATCCTCGCTTCCATGGGCAATTACATCTTCACGACCGACGCCCTCGTGCGGGAGGTCGTGCGCGATGCCGCCAGGCCTGACTCCGAGCACGACTTCGGAAAGTCCATCATCGCCCGGATGTACGAGCATGCCCGCGTTTATGTCTATGATTTCATGCAGAACTCGGTGCCGGGCATCGGCCCCAAGGAGCGCGGCTACTGGCGGGACGTGGGGAAGATCGACACGTACTTCAATAGCAACATGGACCTCGTGGACGTCGACCCCGTCTTCAACCTCTACAACGACCGCTGGCCCATCTACACCTTTCAGACCAACTACCCGCCCGCCAAGTTCGTCTTCGCCGACCGAGACAACGACCGCATCGGCATGGCCACCGATTCGCTCGTCTCCGAGGGCTGCATCATCTCCGGAGGCACGGTGCATCGCTGCGTCCTCTCGCCGCAGGTCCGCATCAACTCCTACGCCCACGTGGAGGAGTCGATCCTCTTCGAGAAGGTCAACATCGGCCGACACTGCCGCATCCGCCGCGCCATCATCGACAAGTACGTCGACTTGCCGCCGGGAACCGTCATCGGCTACGATCCCGAGGAGGATCGCCGCCGCTTCCACGTCACGCCGGAGGGCGTGGTCGTCATCCCCAAGGGCATGCACATCGAGGCAGAGCGACCGTCCTACGTGGCGGTGGAGCACCAGCGTGTCTGAGGAACGGGGGAGAGCGGGGGAGGCGGCCGGGAAGAGACGCCGTGGACCACATCTTCCGACGACCGCGCAAACCCAAGGCCGTCCTTCTGTCGGCCTCGATCGTGCTCTTCCTGATGGCCCTCGGCTGCGTGGTGGAGGCGGCTCTGGGCGAGCCGATCACCGTCGGGGAGGCGGTCGTCGCCGCCGGACTCGAGGCCACCTCCTACCGCATCGGCGCCGCGTTGCTGCTGGCGCTGCTCGGCGGCTGGCTCTTCGCGCGTTCGCTTCCCCCCAAGAGCGAGGCGGACCGGCTGACGGGGTAGGCGGCCATGCCAGGTGAGATCGCCTTCCTCTGGCACTTGCATCAGCCGCCCTACGAAGATCCGGAGACGGGTACCTTTCTCCTCCCCTGGGTGCGCCTCCACGCCACCCGCGGCTATCTCGACCTGGCCGACGTCCACCTGCGCTTTCCCCGGGTCCGGTCGACCGTCAACTTCTCGCCGATCCTCCTCGAGCAGCTCGAAGCCTACGCGGAGGGGAGGGCCCGAGATCGCTTCCTCGAGATCGCGGCGCGTCCGGCCGCCGATCTGAGCGAGAGCGAGCGGCTCTTCGTCTTGCGGCGATTCTTCATGGTGAGCTGGGAGCAGGGCATTCGTCCCTTCCCCCGCTACCGGGCCTTGCTCGAAAAGCGAGGCCGATCCCCCCGCTCGGCCGATTTTCCGCGGATCGCCCGCAGCTTCGCGGAAGACGAACTTCGCGATCTGCAGGTCCTCTTCCAGCTCGCCTGGATGGGATTTTTCGCCCGGCGGGAAAGCGAGGTGGTCCGCGAGCTCGTCACCAAGGGCGAGGGATTCACCGAGGAGGAAAAGGCGGCATTGCTCGCCGAACAGGCGCGGCTCGTGGCCCGCGTCATCCCCATGTGGAAGGAGGTGGCGGCGCAGGGCTCGGTGGAACTCTCGGTGAGCCCCTACGCGCATCCCATCCTTCCGCTGCTTTGCGATACCGAGGTCGCCCGGGTGGCCTTGCCACAGGCGCGGCTTCCCGAGCGCCTCCTCGCTCGGGACGACGCCGAACGCCAGGTCGAACTCGGGCTGGACGCCTTCGAACGCATCTTCGGCTGGCGGCCTGCGGGCATGTGGCCCTCCGAGGGCAGCGTCTCCGACGAGGCGCTGGAGGTGATGTGGCGGGCCGGAATCCAGTGGGCCGCAAGCGACGAGGAAGTGCTCCTGCGTACGCTACCCGGCGCCGACCTGCGGGAGATCTACCGCCCCTGGAAGGTGCGCGCCGACGGCGGAGAGATCCAGATGGTCTTTCGCGACCGCCGCCTCTCCGACCGCATCGGCTTCGTCTACGCACGGGCCTCGGCTCGCGACGCCGTCGACGATCTTCTGGCGGAGGTCATGCGCATCCAGAGCGGCCTGCACCACCGCGCGCTCGTTCCGATCATCCTCGACGGCGAAAACCCCTGGGAGTACTACCCGGGCTCCGGCGAGGCCTTTCTCGTGGAGCTCTTTTCACGCCTTTCACGGCGAGAGGGCGGGATCGGCACGCGGACCATGACGGAGACGCTGGACTGGAGCGGACCGATCGGTCACCTCGATCGCATCCACCCCGGCTCCTGGATCGAGGGGAGCTTCCGCATCTGGATCGGCCATCCCGAGGACGTCGCCGCCTGGAACCTCGTCCGGCAGTCGAAGGAAGCGATCGAGGAGGCCGCGCAGCAGGGGAGCGCCGAGGATGTGCTCGCCACCGCGCGCGGGCATCTGCTTCGGGCCGAGGCCTCGGACTGGTTCTGGTGGTACGGCGAGGACTTCGCCACCGAGACGCGGACGGAATTCGACCTCCTTTTCCGGCATCACGTGCAGGCGGCATTTCGCGCGCTGGGCCACGAACCACCCGCCGCATCGCTCGAGCCGCTCATCCCGGAGGGGGTCGATTTCGGGGAGGCCCTCGTCGCGCGCGAGCCCGCCGGGTTCGTGCGCCCGCGCATCGACGGCCACCGCCCCTCCTACTGGGAATGGCTCGGCGCCGGGCTGTACGTACCAGGATTCGGGCAAGCGATGTACCGCGCCGACGGGCCTTTCGCCCGAATGTACTTTGGTTTCGACGAACGCCATCTCTTCCTTCGCCTCGACCCGCGCGTCGAGCCGACCGTCGGCGAGGTGCCCTTCGAGCGGATCGCCATCGAGGTGCGTGCGCGGGGCAGGTCGCTCGAACTCGAGGGGCGGCCCGGAGCGAAGGGAGAGATCGAGCTTCGCATGGAAGATCGCGTGGTGGGGACGGGGCGATTCGCTCGCATCCTGGAGCTCGCGATTCCGTTTTCCGCCATCGAGGTGAGCGAGGGGGATCGCATTGGAGTTGCCGTTCGCCTGTTTCGCGCCGGGCTGGAGATACAGAGACTTCCGGTCGACGAATTTCTCGCCCTCGAGGTCCCCGGCCCCGGCTACGAGGAGGCGCGGTGGAAGGTTTGAAGCATGCATGACGAAACCCGGCTCACCAAGATGATCCAAGCGCCGGCCGGACGGGAGGAGACCGAGATCTTCTTGTTGCAGCTCAAGGGGCCGCGCATCGGCTCGCGCGTCTTTCTCGCCGAGGGCGAGACCGTCTTCGGCCGCAGCGATTCTTGTACGGTCGTCCTCGGCGTCGAAAGCGTTTCCCGGCGCCACTGCTCCATCCGCGTCGAGGGTGGCGAGGTTCGCATCCTCGACCTGGGGTCTACCAACGGCACCTGGCTCAACGGCCGGCGCCTCCCAGTCGACGAGCCGACACGGATCGAAATGGGCGACCGCCTCGAGATCGGGGAGGTCGTCTACAAATTGCTGCGCGAGGGCGACGTGGAGGCCGCCTACCTGGAGGAGCTTCGCCGCCTCGCCATCACGGACGTGCTGACGGGGGCCTACAACCGCCGTTACCTCATCGAGCACCTGGAAAAGGAGGTGGTTCGCTGTCTTCGCCATCGCCGCCCCCTCTCTTTGCTCCTCTTCGACGTCGACCACTTCAAGCGGCTCAACGACACCTACGGGCATCTGGCGGGCGACCGCATTCTCGAGGAGCTCTCGGCGCGGATTCGCCTGCGCTTTCTGCGCAAGGCCGACGTCTTCGCTCGTTATGGCGGCGAGGAATTCGTGGTCGTCCTCACCGAGACCGACGCACGGCAGGCAAACGCGGCGGCGGAGCGGTTGCGCGCCCTCGTCGCCGACGAGCCCTTCCTGGTGGAGGGCGCGAAGGTGAGCGTCACCGTCTCCATCGGACTCGCCTCGCTCGACGAGGAGACGAGCAGCACCGGCGCGCTCCTCGCCCGGGCGGACGAAAACCTCTATCGCGCCAAGCGCGGGGGAAGGAACCGCGTCGGCCACTAGGCGCGCGGCAGAGCCATGCCATCGGAGTTGCGCAAGGATCCCGTCACCGACCGCTGGGTGCTCATCGCGCCCGATCGGGGGGCCCGCCCCAGCGATTTCCTCACCTCGACCACCCGTCCGCCCGTCCGCGGCATCTGCCCCTTCTGCCCCGGGAACGAGGACCTCACGCCGGACCCGATTCAGGTGGTGGAGGGGCCGGATGGAAAGTGGCGCGTGCGCGTCATTCCCAACCGCTACCCCGCCGTCCAGGTGGAAGTCCCTCTGCGGAGGGAGGCTGCCGGAATCTACGATCGCGTCAGCGGCTTCGGTGCACACGAGGTGCTGGTCGAAACTCCCGACCACGACCTCTCGCTGTGGGAGCTTTCCGACGAGGACCGGGCGCGCGTGCTCGCCGTCTATCGCGATCGTCTCGCCGACCTGCGCAACGACCGGCGAATCCGCTGGGCCATGATCTTCAAGAACCGCGGCGCGCTGGCCGGCGCCACGCTGCACCACGAGCACAGCCAGCTCCTCGCCCTGCCGCAGGTCCCCCTCGAGGCGAAGGCTCGGTGGGAAGGGGCGCGGGCGCATTACGCGCGCAAGGAGCGCTGCGTCTACTGCGACGTCATCGCCTTCGAAAAGAGCGAGGGCGTGCGCATGGTCGACGAGAGCCGCTTTTTCGTCGCCTTTTGCCCTTACGCCTCCCGCGCGCCCTTCGAGACGTGGATCCTCCCACGCGAGCATGTCTCCCACTACATGCTCGTCACGCAGAAGGACATCGAGGACCTCTCGGATCTGCTCGGCCGCGTGCTTCGACGCATCGACGGCGCTCTCGAGTCGCCAGCCGTCAACTTCATGCTGCACTCGGCCCCCTTGCAGGAGCCCGAGTCGCCTGCCTTCCACTGGCACCTGGAGATCGTCCCCGCCACGTTGCGCTACGGCGGCTTCGAGTGGGGCTCGGGGTATTACATCAACCCCACGCCGCCCGAGGATGCGGCGGCTTTCCTGCGAAGCTTTACATGAAGATCCTGTTTGCGAGCTCCGAGGTTTCACCATTTTCCAAGACTGGCGGGCTGGGGGACGTGGCGTACGCTCTGCCCGTCGCCCTCGCGAAGCGTGGCCACGATGTCGTGGTCCTCTCTCCGCTCTATGGCTGCGTCGATCGACGGCGCCACGGTCTCGAGCCGGTGGCGCACGATCCAATGGATTTCCGCCTCTGGCTCGCTCCGGAAAAAGAAAACATGCGATTCGCCTTCGTGGAAGCGCAGCTGTTCGACCGCGAAGGTGTCTACGGAGGATACGAGGGCGACTACGCCGACAATGCCGCCCGTTTCGCCTTCTTCTCTCGCCGCCTCCTTCGGGCGGCCCAGGCCCTGGGCTTTTCGCCGCAGATCCTCCATCTCAACGACTGGCAGACCGCGCCGGGGACCTTGCTCGGCCGGCCCGAGGGACCGCGCACGGTCCTCACCATCCACAACCTGGGCTACCAGGGCCATTTTCCGCTGGAGGAGGCCCGCCACCTCTTCGACGACGGCCTCGTTCCCGCGGCCTGGACCCACTGGGGAAAGCTCGCCTTGCTGCGGGGCGGAATCTGCACCGCCGACCTCGTGACCACCGTCTCGCCGACCTACGCCCGCGAGATCCGCGACACCGAGCTTTCGTTCGGCCTCGGCGAGGAGCTGCGCGCGCTCGGCGACCGCCTCGTCGGCATTCTCAACGGCATCGACGTCGAGGCCTGGAACCCCGCGACCGATCCCCACCTGCCGGCGCATTTTTCCGCCGACGATCGCCGCGGCAAGGCGGCGTGCAAGCGGGCGCTGCAAGAGGAGCTCGGCCTGGAGCCTTCCAACGCCTTTCTCGTGGGCATGGTCACCCGCATCGCCGGGCAGAAGGGCCTGGACCTCCTCTTGACGGCCCTCGATACGCTTCTGGCTAGCGACCTGCAGCTCGCCATCCTCGGCAGCGGCGATCCCGCCCTGGAGGAGGAGCTGCGTCGTGCGGTGGGGCGCTGGCCGGGGCGCTTTGCCCTTCGTCTCGGCTTCGACGAATCTCTCGCTCGCCGCATCTACGGCGGAAGCGATGCCTTCCTGATGCCCTCGCTTTACGAGCCCTGCGGGCTGTCGCAGCTCCATGCCCTCCGCTATGGCAGCCTGCCCATCGTCCGGGCCACCGGCGGGCTCTGCGATACCGTCCAGGATGGCCGGACCGGCTTTTTCTTCGAGGCCTACCGCCCGGAGGCCATGGTGGAGGCGATCCGGAGGGCCGAGGAGACGTGGCGGAATCGCCAGGGCTGGGAGGAGATGGTCGATCGGGCCATGCGCGAGGACTTCTCCTGGGACGCCTCCGCGCGCGCCTACGAGGAGGCCTACGCCCGCCTCGTACCCGATCCGGCCGACCCCGGAAAAAATCGCCGTGACGCATCGCGCTAACCCCCCACTTCATGGTAGGAGGGGGCCGGTCGCGGCGGCCGTTTTTGGCCTGAACGTGCCGCGGCCGCAGGGGTCAAATCCATGAACGACGAGATCACGGTCGAAGTGGCGAGGGCGCAGGGCCTGAGCGACGAGGAGTGGGAGCGTGTCCTCCAGCGGCTGGGGCGCAAGCCGAATCTGGTGGAGCTCGGCATCCTCGGCGCCATGTGGAGCGAGCACTGCTCCTACAAGAGCACGCGCAAGCACCTGAAGTACTTCCCCACGGAGGGCCCCCGGGTCTTGCAGGGGCCGGGCGAGAACGCCGGCGTGGTCGACATCGGCGACGGCCAGGCGGTCGCCTTCAAGATCGAGAGCCACAACCATCCGTCCTATCTCGAGCCCTACCACGGAGCCGCCACCGCGGTGGGCGGGCTCGTGCGCGACATCTTCACCATGGGTGCCCGGCCGATCGCCGCCCTCTACGCGGTCCGCTACGGCGCTCCGACGCATCCGCGCACGCGGGAGATCCTCCTTGAGACCATGCGGGGCATGGCCGAGTACGGCAGGGGCATGGGCCTGCCGATGGTCGGCGGCGAGCTCGGCTTCGATTCCAGCTACGACGGCAACTGCCTGGTCAACGGCTTCGTGGTGGGCGTGCTTCACGGCGATCGCATCTTCCGGGGCACCGCCGGCGAACCGGGCATGCTCGTCGTCGCCATCGGTGCGCGAACTGGCCGTGAGGGCATCCACGCGGCGGTGATGGCCTCCAACGAATTCGACGAAGAAAGCGCCGCCACCGCGCCGCGGACGGTGGTCGGCGATCCCGAGCTCGAGCGTCGCCTGATGGAGGCTTGCCTCGAGCTCATGGACAAGAACCTCATCGTCGGTATCCAGGACATGGGCGCTGCCGGCCTCACCTCCTCCTCGGTAGAGATGGCCGGCCGCGCGGGCCGGGGCATCGTCCTCGACCTGGACAAGGTCCCGACCAAGGAAGAGGGCATGACTCCCTACGAGCTCATGCTCTCCGAGACCCAGGAGCGCATGCTCGCGGTCATCGAGCCCGCGAAGGAGCGCGAGGTCTTCGACGTGCTCGCCAAGTGGAACGTCGAGGGCGCCGTCATCGGCCGCGTGACCGATACCGGAACGCTGTCTCTGCGCTGGCACGGCGAGGAGGTGGCGAGCCTCCCCATTTCCCTGCTCACCGAGGAGGCCCCCGTCTACGACCGGCCCCACGCTCCCACCTCGGAGCAGGAGGCGCGTCGACGCTTCGACCTCACCTCCCTCCCCGAGCCGGAGGACCTGGGCAAGGTCCTGCTCGACCTGCTCGCCTCGCCCTCGCTGGCGAGCAAGGATGCGATCGATGCGCGGTTCACCGGCGGTGAGAGCGTCGTCAAGACCAGCCGGGACGGCGCCGTCGTCCGACTCGAGCCCGGCAGGCTCAAGGGTATCGCACTCGTCGCCAACGGCCTGGCCCGGATGGTCGACGCCGATCCCTACGACGGCGGCCGCATCACCGTGGCCGAGGTCTTGCGCAACCTGAGCGTGCTGGGCGCCGAGCCCGTGGGCCTCTCCGACAACCTCAACTTCGGCAACCCGGAGAAGCCCGAGATCATGTGGCAGATCGTCCAGGCCATCCACGGCATCGCCGACGCGTGCCGCGACTTCGGCGTGCCCGTGGTCTCCGGCAACGTCTCGCTCTACAACGAAACCGCCGGCCAGGCGATCCTTCCCACTCCGATCTGCGCTGCGGTGGGAATCGTCCCGGACGTCTCACGCGTCGTTTCCACCACCTTCGTGGACGAGGGACACGAGATCGCGCTGCTCGGCACCTGTACCGGTGAGGCGGGCGGATCCGAGTACCTCTTCCGCCAGTTCGGTCGTAACCTCGGCCCGGTGCCGCGGCTCGACGTCGCCCGGGAGAAGGCCGTCCAGGCCGCCGTTCGGGAGCTGGTTCGCGCCGGCGTCCTCGCCTCGGCCCACGACGTTTCCGAGGGCGGACTGGCCGTGGCCCTCGCCGAGTGCGCGACCTCCGGCATCGGCGCGGTCGTGCGCATCGAGGCCAAGGGTCGGAAGGACTTCCTCGTCTTCGGCGAGGATCCGAGCCGCGTCCTGGTGAGCTACGACCCCGCTCGCCGCGCGGAGGTGGAGGCGATCGCCACCCGCGCCGGAGCGCCTTTCACCGTGATCGGCCGTACCGGCGGGAGCCGCCTCGCCATCGAGGGTGCATTCGACCTTCCCCTCGACCAGGTGCTCTCCGCCTGGAAGAACGGACTCAAGGACGCCTTCGGGTTCTGAGCCGAGCTCGAGCTTCAGCGCCGGAGCCGACCCGAGGCTCTCGACCCCGGTCCGGCCCCGGCCCTGCGCCGTTCATCGAGCGGTGGTGAAGCGCGAGTGGCAACTCAGGGCTATGGCGTTTTCCACCCACCGCAAGGCATCCACGCCCGGAGCGAGCCGCTCGTCCGGCGCACCGCCCGGAGAAGCGAATCCTCGCAGCGCCGCCGCCCGCGAGCACGAGCGGCGGCGCTCCGAGCGAGTCGAAAAGGGATTCGGTCGAAGCTGCCGAAACCGTGAATCGGGCGGGATGACTTGACTACTCCTGGAGGCAGAAGACGCGTGCGCCCCAGGTCTTCGCCCTCTCGCAGGTGTAGGTGTTGCTGGGGATCCAGTTGATCGTCCTCTCGGCGATCGCCAGGTTCACCGGCACATCCTCAGTGGAAGCGGACCAGTCGTTGCACGTGTTTTCGCCGCGCTGGTCGAGCGCGGTGGAGCCGATCAGGACCCATCGCGTACCCGAGACGAGAGAGCCGTCGGCGCCCACGTTGAGGGTGGCGAGGGGAACGCGATTTCGGGCGTCCTCGGCCTTTTCCCAGAGGGGAATTCCGTCGGTGCGGACCCAGGTCGGGCCATCCAACGAGAAGCGATCGAGGGGAGCCTCCGTGGACGTGGCCACGAGTGCCTTGAAGCTCCCCGGTAGACCCGCCGCGGCAGCCTCGTCGGCGCAGAGTCGATCCGCTGCATCCCGGCCCTCGTCGGGAGAGACGGCGCCTCTCGTCAGGAATGCGAGACGGCCACCGACCGAGACCGGGGGAATGGGCGCGTCGTGGTCGATGCCAAAGCAGTACAAGGGCTCTTCCGTGTGGCACTGGCCAAGGGCCCCCTCGTTCCACCGCACCGTCAATCCGACGTAGCCGCCTGGGACGCGGTGCGAGGTGTCCGCAGAGGTCCAATCCAAGCAGTTCTGGTGGGTCGACCCGATTCTGAGGCCCTGGCCGACGTGCTCGCTCAGTCGTCCGTGCTCGTCGAGGAGCAGGGGAAAGCGGATGAGCGAGGAAACGAGATCGTCGCGTGAGTAGACGAAAGGACGGCGGTCGGGGCGAAGCCAGCCGCTCGAGCTTCCGAGGCGCTCCTCGGGCGACTCGGTCGAGGTGGCCAGGTAGGCGCGGTAGGTGCCCGGTAGGCCCGCGTCGCGTGCGCGCTCGTTGCAGATTTGGTCGGCGTTCTCGATGCCGCCCAGGTCGCCGATATGGAACGTGGAGGTGACGAAGACGTAGTTGTACTCGCCCTCGCAGATCGCGCCCATCGGACATTCGCTTCCACCGGCCCCGGCTTCGCCGCCTGCCCCTCCGGCACCGCCGCTGCCGCCGGATCCGCCAGCGCCGGCCGAACCCCCCGAACCGCCGGTGCCGCCGGAACCACCGGTGCCGTCAAGACCGCCCTGGCCACCCTCGCCACCGGCACCCGCCTCGCCGCCCGAGCCGCCCGCCCCTCCAGCACCGCTGCCACCCTGGCCGGGCTTCGAACCACCGGAATCGTCACCACCCCCACACGAAAGGGCGACGAACCGGGATAGGACCGCCGCAACGACACGTGTTCTGTCCATGAATTGCCCCCGCTCACGCCCCCGAGCGAAACCCGCGGACGGCGTACACCAGGTGAGACCGGGGATCAAACGGGAGGTCGCGAGGGACGCGCGAGCCCAAGGGCAGGTTGGCATCCCTCACGCTCCACCGAAGAGGCGCGCTCACGGAGGCGGCGTGAACGTCGTGAACGTCGCCTCTCGGTTCCCGATGGGGGAGCCGTGGACGGAGACGAAGCTCTCGGTGACGCGGACCGTCCAGGTCTCCCCTGGAGGCATGGGCTGCTTCAGAAGGAGCCAGATTTCCTTGTGCTCGGGAAACTGCACCAAGGCCTTCCAGACACCATCGGGCTGCTCGACCTGTCGGGTGCACTCGCGGCGAGGATGCACAGCGCCCATGCAATGACAGTTTCACGAGGAGACACCAATCTCATGTTGCACTCGTTTGCAGCAAAGCTGGCGAACGGCGGTAGCGACGAGAGCAAGGCCTATTTCAATCCATCGCAAGACGGTTGATGCGAGATTCGGAGATCGTCCCGGCCTTCTCGTCCACGCGGAACTGGAGGAGGAGCCTGCCGTCGTACTGGACGAACTCCCAGGCATCTCCGACACGCAAGGCTCGTACCGGGCCTGCGCCGATCTTCTTGGAGCCTCCAGGAGGATAAATCATTTCGGGCCAGTCGTATTGCGGGGGAGCCCAAGCACTTCTTGCGATCTCTACGGGTTCGCCACCATTCTCGATCCGAAAGGCCTGCAACGTTTCATCGTTTGAGAGGACGACAAGGGTGGGGGCGGGCTCGTTCGTGATACCGAACTCCCGGACTGACGAGTTCGTCCACGCCGTCGCCATCGAAATCGATCGCGGCGATCGAAGCGGGGTAGGCGGCGACGAAGCCCCCTCCCACCTCCTCTTCGGGCTCGTCGTCACGGCTGCAGGCTCCCAGCAGAAGCGCCAATGCCAGGAGCTCTCGGAACAGTCTCCAGCGAGCCATGAGGGATCCTCCACCCACCGCACGAATCCTCGCCCTTTACCGGGCCCGCCTGCCGGGATCAGGCGCCTACCCGCGTCTCGAGCATAGCCGATTCCTACGCTCGGTAAGACGGGGGATGGGTGTTCAGGTATTGTTCCTGCTTGAATGGAAGCGGGCGTCGAGGCTCACGAGCGCGCTCCGGCCGCAGCGCCTGGCTGGCAAACTTCACGGGCCAAGGGAGCGCGCGGCGACGGTTCTGCGGCTGGGGACGAGAGCGCCGTTCTGCCAGGATGACCGATGAGCTCAGCCCTCGACGACCTTGAGATGGCGCGCGGGGGCCTCGCTCGGGAAGCGAATCGGGTAGCGGCCGGTGAAGCAGGCGTCGCAGTAGCCACTGCCGTCCTCGCTGCCGACGGCGCGGCGCAGGCCCTCGAGGGAGAGATAGCCGATGGAGTCGGCGGTGACGTAGCGGGTGATCTCGTCGAGGGTGTGGGAGGCGGCGATGAGCTCCTGCCGGTTCGGCGTGTCGATGCCGTAGAAGCAGGGCCAGACGGTGGGCGGGCTGGAGACGCGCAGGTGGATCTCGCGTGCGCCAGCCGACCGCAGCATCTTGACGATCTTGCGGCTGGTGGTTCCACGGACGATGGAGTCGTCGACCACCACGATGCGCTTGCCCCGCAGCACGTCGGCGATGGGGCTGAGCTTGAGGCGCACGCCGAAGTGCCGGATCGACTGGGTGGGCTCGATGAAGGTTCGGCCCACGTAGTGGCTGCGCACCAGGCCCAGGCCGAAGGGGATGCCGCTTTCCTCGGCGTACCCGATCGCCGCCGGGACGCCCGAGTCGGGAACCGGGATCACCAGATCGGCCTCGACGGGGTGCTGGCGGGCGAGCTCCCGCCCCATCTCCACGCGCGTGGCGTAGACGCTCTGGCCGAAGACGATCGAGTCGGGACGAGCGAAATAGACGTGCTCGAAGATGCAGCGAGCCAGGGGGCGAGTGGGGAAGGGGAAGAAGGAGCGGACGCCCTCCTCGTCGATGATCACCATCTCGCCCGGCTGCACCTCGCGGACGAACTCCGCGTCGATCAGCCCGAGCGCGCAGGTCTCGCTGGCGAGGATGTGGCTGCTTCCCCGGCGGCCGAGGATCAGGGGGCGAAAGCCCCGCGGGTCGCGCACGCCGATGAGCTGCCGGTCGGTGAGAAAGAGCAGGGAGTAGGCGCCTTCCACGCGCTGGAGCGCGGCGGCGATGCGGTCCGCCGGCTCGCCCGCCTCGCGCGCGATCAAGTGCAGGATGACCTCGGTATCGGAGCTGGAGAAGAAGATCGCGCCCTGGCCCTCGAGTTCGCGCCGCAGGTTCTCGGCGTTGATCAGGTGGCCGTTGTGGGCCAGGGCGATCGGCTGGTTGCCGTAATCGACGGCGAAGGGCTGGGCGTTCTTGATGCCGCCATCGCCGGCCGTGCCGTAGCGCACGTGCCCGATGGCCCGGTCGCCCGGCAGCTTGTTCAGTCGAGCCGCGTCGAAGACGTCCTGGACCAGACCCAGGTCCTTCTGGATGTGGAGCTGGCTACCGTCGGAGGTGACGATGCCGGCCGCTTCCTGGCCGCGGTGCTGGAGGGCGTGCAGTCCGAGATAGGTGAGATTCGCCGCCTCGGAGGCTCCGAAGACGCCGAAAATGCCACATTCCTCTTTCAGCTTGTCCGTCATGGCGGCGAGCGGAGTATATCTGGCAGCCGGTCACTTTCCAGCCGGAATCGTCCATGATCGTTCGATCGGCATTCCGACTGGCCTTCGGGGCCTTTGCGGTCGCGCTCGTCGCGGCGGCGTTCTTCGACCTGAGGCCATGGCGCCCGCTCGATGCGCGCGTCCGCATGCACCTCTGGGCGGAGGGGGCGATCCGCGCCGGCGCCGGGAAGGCGCCGGTCGATCTTCCTCCAGGAATTCCGCTGGCTGGTTACCGCCCCTTCGGGCGGCCTGCGAGCGGGCCGGTGGAGACGACCTTCGCCCGGACCCTGATCCTCGAGGCGGGCGGGGTGCGGACGGGCATCGTGCTCCTGGAGCTCATGACCTTGCCGGCCTCGCTGGCCGAGCGCATCGGCCGTCGCCTTCGCGACGAAGGGATCGAGTGCGCGCTCGTTGCGGCGACTCATTCGCATTCCGGTCCCGGGGCTTACGACCGCGCCTTTCTTCCCCAGGCGGTGGCCATCGGCCGTTTCGACCCGGAGGTGGAAACGGCGCTGGTGGAGGCGGTTCACGCCTCCCTGGTGGCCGCGCGCGGGGATCTCGCCGGGGCGCAGATCCAGGTGGGTGAGCGGCGGGTGCGACTCGCCGAGAATCGCGACCGCGAGGGAAGGCCCGTCGACGACCGGCTGACCCGCATCGAGCTGCGCCGCGCGGACGGCTCGCCGATCGCCACCGTCCTGCGCGTCTCGGCCCATCCCACCATCGCGCCGCGGGGCGAGCTCTCGGGCGACTGGCCCGGAGCGGTCATGCGTGCGCTGGAGGAAGAGGGGGGGATCGGCTTCGTCTTGCAGGGAGCGGCGGGCGACGCGACGGTCGCGGGCGAACGCGAGATCGCTTCCTTTGCCGCGCGCGTCCTCGCCGCGGCCGCCGAGATCGAGGGAATCCGCATCGACCAGCCTCCCGCGCTCGGCTGCCGCATCGCCGAATTCGGACTCCCTCCGCCCGAGGTATCGGCGATGGTTCCTGGCCCGCTCGGTCGCCTCGCTTCGAACCTGCTCGTGCCCTTCGCTCCTCGGAGTTCGCAGGTGGTGGAGCTGCGCATGGGCAGTCTCTCGCTTTTCGGCGTGCCGGCCGAGCCGACCGCGGCGGTGGGCGAGAGGATCGAGGCCGAGCGCGATCGGATGGTGCGAACGGTCGGGCTGGTGGGCGACTACGCGGGCTACGCGGTCGAGCCCGCCGACGTGCAGGATCGGGTCTTCTCGGGGAGGAATGCCTGGTTCGGCGCGGAACTGGGCGATCGACTGGTGCGCGTGGCCGATCTTCTATTCGAGCCTGCAGGCGCTCGCGCCCCGGCTGCGGCCGGTCCTTGAGCTGGGCCCCGATCGTTGCGTTTTCGCGCGTTTGGGGTTAGTCCCTGCGGGCCAAGGATCCGCTTGACAACAGTACCCCCCGGGATGATCTTGGGCCGCCATTTCCAGGCCCAGCCGTAACCGAAGGTGTGCGACGATGGCCGCGCCTTTTACCGCGGAGCAGCAGAGAAGGTTCGACGAGGAGATGGAGAAGATCCTCGCTCGCTTTCCGGAGGATCGGAAGCGGGCGGCGGTCCTCCCCGCGCTTCACCTGGTGCAGGACATGCTGGGGTGGATCCCCGAGGAGGCGATGGTCGAGGTCGCGCGCAAGTGCGAGACCACGCCGGAGCAGGTCCGAGAGGTCGCGACCTTCTACGTGATGTACTTCCTCGAGCCGAAGGGGAAGCACGTCATCGACGTCTGCACCAACATCTCCTGCTCGCTGCGCGGCGCGGAGAAGCTCCTCGCCCACCTTCAGGAGAAGCTCGGGGTCGAGTTGGGTGAGACCACGGCGGACGGCCTCTTCACCCTGCGGGAATTCGAGTGCATGGGCGCCTGCGGGAATGCGCCCGTCCTTCAGGTCGATTCCAGGTTCCACATGGACATGACGCTGGAGAAGGCGGATCGCCTGATCGAATCCCTGCGCGCGCAGGCGGCGGAGAAGAAGTGATGGCCCACCGCATCCTCACGCAGAACTGGTTCAAGCCCGGCTACAACACGATCGAGGGCTACAAGAAGGAAGGGGGCTTTTCGTCGCTTCGGCGCGTCCTGGCGATGAAGCCGGACGAGGTGATCGAGGCGGTCAAGGTTTCCAACCTGCGGGGGCGTGGCGGCGCGGGATTCCCCACCGGCCTGAAGTGGAGCTTCGTCCCCAAGGACTCGCCCAAGCCCAAGTATCTCTGCGTCAACGCCGACGAGTCCGAGCCCGGGACCTACAAGGATCGCGTGCTGATGGAGCAGGATCCCTTCTCGCTGATGGAGGGGATCGCCATCGCCTCCTGGGCGCTCGGCGTCCACACCGCCTACATCTACATCCGCGGTGAATTCCTGGAGCAGGCGGAGATCCTGCAGAAGGCGATCGCCGACTGCTACGCCGAGGGGATCTTCGGCAAGAGCATCCTGGATTCCGGACACCGCCTGGACGTCTACGTCCACCGCGGCGCGGGCGCCTACATCTGTGGCGAGGAGACCGGCCTTCTCAACAGCCTCGAGGGCGGCAAGGGCTGGCCGCGCTTGAAGCCTCCCTTCCCCGCGGTCTCGGGTCTCTTCGGCTGCCCCACGGTGGTCAACAACGTCGAGACCATCGCCACGCTGCCGACCATCTTCCGCATTGGGCCCAAGGAGTACGCCAGCCTCGGCGCGGAGAAGTCGGGTGGGACCCGCCTCGTCTGCGTCTCGGGCCACGTCAACAAGCCCGGGGTCTACGAGATCCCGATGAACCTGACGTTCTGGGACCTCATCCACGACGAGAAGTGGTGCGGGGGCATCCCCGGCGGGCGCAAGGTCAAGGCGGTGATCCCCGGTGGCTCCTCCGCCCCCGTGCTCACGGCCGAGGAGCTGCACGTGGCCGCGGAGTACGAGGCGCTCAAGGTCAAGGACAACATGGCCGGCTCGGGTGCCGTCATCGTCATGGACGAGACCACCTGCATGGTCCGGGCGGCGTGGCGGATCTCCAAGTTCTACGCCGAGGAGAGCTGCGGCCAGTGCACGCCTTGCCGCGAGGGCACGCCCTGGATGGAGCGCATCCTCCGCAAGATCGAGGAGGGGCACGGGGAACCGAAGGACCTGGAGCTTCTGGTCTCGGTGGCCCGCGCCATCGCTCCCTATCCGCCCATCGGCCTGGGAACGACCATCTGCGCGCTGGGTGACGCCGCCGCGGTTCCGGTCCAGGCTTTCGTGATGAAGTTCCGGCACGAATTCGAGCAGCACATCCGCGAGCACCGCTGCCCGTTCCCGCATCCCTTCGGCCAGCTCGCCGAGGAGGTGGTTCGCCAATGACCGAGGCAATGCTCTTCTATCCGATGGCGCTGGTCGCCATCGGGGGCGCGCTGGGGATGATCGCCTCGCGCAACCCGGTGCACGGGGCGATGTACCTCGTGCTCTCCTTCTTCGGCATCGCCAGCGTCTACGTCCTTCTGGCGGCGGAGCTCATCGCGGCGCTCCAGATCATCGTCTACGCGGGCGCCATCATGGTGCTCTTCGTCTTCGTGATCATGCTGCTCAACCTCAACGAAGACGACCTGGAGCGGCCGCGCCTGACGCCCGGGACCATCTTCGGCGGCGCCGCGGCGCTCGCCTTCTGGATGATCTCCTTCATGGTCTTTTCGGACCTTCCGGATCAGACCATGCCCACCGAGCTTCCCGAGGGCTTCGGCCAGGTGGCCTCGGTCGGTCGTCTGATCTTCGGTCCGTTCATCGTTCCGTTCGAGTCCACCTCCATCCTTCTGCTGGTGGCGATGGTGGGTGCGATCGTCGTCGCCAAACCGAGGATCTGACCATGGGCAGCGTCCCGCTCGCACACTACCTGGCGCTCGGTTCCGCGCTCTTCGCCGTGGGCTTTGCGGCGCTGCTGGTTCGGCGCAACGCCCTGGTGGTTTTCATGGGCGTGGAGCTCATGCTCAACGCCGCGAACATGACCTTTCTGGCCTTCAGCCGGGCGCATCAGACCATGTCCGGCCAGGCCGCGGCCTTCTTCGTCATCGCCGTGGCGGCGGCGGAGGCGGCCGTGGGACTCGCGATCATGATCGCGCTGGTCCGCAACCGAAACACGCTGAACGTCGACGAGGTCGACACCCTGAAGTACTGACGGGGAGAGCTTCATGGAGTGGCTGTCGGCCATGAATCCGGCTGAGGGACTGCAGGACGCGCTGCGCTGGATCGTCCTGTTCCCGCTCTTTGGCGCGGCGGTGAACGGGCTCCTGGGCAAGCGGCTCGGTCGGGCCAACGTCCACCTGGTCGCCTGTGGCGCGGTCTTCGCGAGCTTCGTGATCTCGGCGATCGCGCTCTACACCGTCAGCTTCGGCGACGTGTCGCGGATCACCGACCAGTGGTGGCGGTGGTTCTCGATCGGCAACGTTCCGGTGGAGATGTCGCTCACCATCGACCGTCTCTCCGCGGTGATGATGTGCGTGGTGACGGGGGTGGGCTTCCTCATCCACATCTTCTCCACCGAGTACATGAGCCACGACGAGGGGTACTGGCGCTACTTCGCCTACCTCAACCTCTTCGTGGCGGCGATGTCGCTGCTGGTCCTGGGTTCCAACCTCCTGGTCATGTTCGTCGGCTGGGAGGGCGTGGGCCTGGCCTCGTACCTGCTCATCGGCTTCTGGTACACGGACGACGCGAAGGCCTTCGCGGGACGCAAGGCCTTCGTGGTCAACCGCGTCGGCGACTTCGGCTTCCTCCTCGGGATCTTCACGCTCGTCGGCCTCTTCGGGACGATCGAATTCGAGCAGCTCAAGGCGCTTTCGGCGAGCATCACGCCCGACACGGTCCTCGAAGCCGGCATCTTCTCCGGCTGGACCCTGGGGGCCGCCATCACCATGGCCTGCCTCTTTCTCTTCCTGGGGGCCACGGGCAAGAGCGCGCAGCTTCCGCTCTACGTCTGGCTCCCGGATGCCATGGCGGGTCCGACGCCGGTCTCCGCCCTCATCCACGCCGCCACGATGGTGACGGCCGGCGTCTACATGGTGGCGCGGCTTTCCTTCCTCTACGCCTGGTCGCCGACGGCCATGGCCACCGTGGCGGTGGTGGGCGCACTGACCGCGATCTTCGCGGCGCTGATGGCCTACGCCCAGAACGACATCAAGAAGGTGCTCGCCTACTCCACCGTCTCGCAGCTCGGCTTCATGTTCATCGGCGTGGGCGTGGGCGCCTGGTGGGCGGCGATCTACCACCTGGTCACGCACGCCTTCTTCAAGGCCTGTCTCTTCTTGGGCTCCGGGTCGGTGATGCACGCGATGCGCGACGAGACGGACATCCGTCTCTTCGGCGGGCTGCGCAAGGAGATGTGGCATACCTGGGCCACCTTCGGCATCTCGACGATCGCCATCACCGGCGTGCTGCCGCTCTCCGGCTTCTTCTCGAAGGACGCCATCCTCCACGGGGCGCACGCCAACCCGAATCTCTTCTTCCCGTGGGTGCCGACCTTCACCTACGCGATCGGTCTCGTGGCCGCGCTCTCCACCTCTTTCTACATGTGGCGGATGTTCAACCTCACCTTCCACGGTGAGCGTCGGGGCATGCTCGAGCACCGGGCGCACGAGGGTGGCAACGCCATGGTCGGTCCGCTCTGGGTGCTGGCCGGCCTGGCCGTCGGCTCACTGGTGTGGGGTCTGCCGCTCTCTGGCGGGGCGCGCTTCGAGAACTTCCTCAAGCCCGTCTTCCGTGCCGCGGACGAAAACATCGCCCGCATGACGGCGCTCGGAGCGCAGAAGCTCGGCGTGCCGGTGCCTCCGCCTCCGGCCCACGACTTCGCGGCGATGTTGCCCGGCTACCTGATCGCCCTGGTCGTCGCGCTGATCGGCTTCGGGATCGCCTGGTACCTCTACCTCGGCCCGGGCAAGGACATCCCGGCGAAGATCGCGCAGGGCGCGCCGGCCCTGTACCGGGCATTTGCCAACAAGTTCTACGTGGACGAGTTCTACCAGGCCGTCATCGTCGCCCCCCTGAGCGCGACGGCGCGTTTCCTCTGGCGGGTGGTGGACGCGTTCGCCATCGACAAGCTGGTCGTCAACGGAAGTGCGGTGCTCACGGGCTGGATCGCGCAGCTCTTCCGCTACTTCCAGGACGGTAACGTGCAGCGGTATGCGGTGGTGATGGCCGTTTCCGCCGTCGTGATCCTCTGGATCTTCCTCGGTTAGGAGCCAAACGTGGGCGCTGCTTTCCAGAATCTCCTGTCGGTCGTCACCTTCCTGCCCCTGGTGGCCGCCTTCGTGGTGCTTCTGGCGCCCGAGGGGAGGGTGAGCCGCGGCATCGCGTTCTGGACCTCGGTCGCGGTCTTTCTGCTGAGCCTCGGTCTTCTGTGGCAGTTCGACCCGAGCTCGAACGCCCAGTTCCAGCTCGAGGTGAACGTGCCGTGGTTCGAGTCGGCCGGGATCGGTTACCACATCGGCATCGACGGCGTCTCGCTGCTGCTCATCCTTCTGACCACCTTCCTGATGCCGATCGTCATCGCTTCCGCGACCACGACGATCGAGCACCGGCAGAAGGAGTTCGCGGTCGCGGCCCTCGTCCTGGAGACGGCCATGCTCGGCGCGTTCATCGCGCTCGACATGGTGCTCTTCTACGTCTTCTGGGAGCTGATGCTCGTGCCGATGTTCCTCATCATCGGCGTCTGGGGCTCCGAAAACCGCGTTTACGCCGCAGTGAAGTTCTTCCTGTACACGATGGTCGGCTCGCTGCTGATGCTGGTCGCCATCCTGTACATGTACTGGCTCACCGGCGAGCAGGGCGAGGCGCGTAGCTTCGACTACTACGCCTTCCTCGCGCTCGAGATCGCACCGCAGGTGCAGGCCTGGCTGTTTGCGGGCTTCGCGCTGGCCTTCGCGGTGAAGGTGCCGATGTTCCCGCTGCACACCTGGCTGCCCGACGCCCACGTGCAGGCCCCCGCTCCCGGCTCGGTGATCCTGGCGGGCGTCCTGCTCAAGATGGGCACCTACGGCTTCTACCGCTTCGCCTTCCCCTTCTTCCCGGAGGCGACGTTCGAGTACCGGACGCTTCTGGTCGCGCTCTCGGTCATCGGCATCGTGTACGGCTCGCTGATGTGCCTGGCTCAGCGCGACATGAAGAAGCTGATCGCCTACTCCTCGGTGGCGCACCTCGGCTTCGTCATGCTGGGGCTTCTGGCGTTCACGACCGCGGGTGTGACCGGCGCGGTCTACCAGATGCTCAACCACGGCGTGGCCACGGGCGCGCTCTTCCTCCTGGTGGGCATGCTCTACGAGCGGCGGCACTCCCGCGAGATCGCCGACTACGGCGGACTGGCGAAGGTCGTCCCCGCCTTCGCCGCGATCTGGCTGGTGGTGACGCTGGCGTCGATCGGGCTTCCGGGAACCAATGGCTTCGTCGGCGAGTTCCTCATCCTCTCCGGGTCGTTCGTCTCGAAGATCCCGGGCGGGAAGGTCTGGGCCGGCGCGGCCGCGACGGGCGTGATCCTCGGTGCCGTCTACATGCTCTGGCTCTATCAGCGCATGTGGCAGGGCAAGGTCGTCCACGAGGAAAACCGCAGCCTGCGCGACCTCACCTTCCGGGAGTGGGGAATCGTCGGGCCGCTGGTGGCCCTGATCTTCGTGATGGGTCTCTTCCCCTCGCCCTTCCTCGGGATCGCCCGGCCCTCCATCGAGCGCTGGGTGGCGCAGCTCGAGAAGGCCAATCCCGCTCTGGCTGGCGATCCGGTGCCCTCGAATCCGGTGGGAGAGAGGGCGCTGAGGGTAGAGGCCGTGACCGGTCCGAGGGGCGCGGTGCCCGCGGTGGCCGACCCGGACTCGAAGCCGAGGGCGATCGATCCGCAGCAGTTGCAGCAGGGGAAGGTGCGGATCACCGATGTCGTCAGGCCGCAGGTTCGTTGAACACCCCCTAGGGGGCAGGAAATCGTAGCGATGCCGAAGTACTCGTCAGCCGACATCCTCGGACTTGCACCCGCGCTGGTGCTGATCGTCGGTGCCCTCACACTCCTGCTCTTGGAGGTCTTCCAGGAGTCGGAGAAGAGGGGTTACCAGGCGTGGTTCACGGCGATCGTGGCGGCGATCGCCTCGCTCGTCGCGCTGCCCATGCTCGACGGGGAGGCGCATCGGATCCTCTTGACGCAGGACGGCCTCTTCTTCGCCGTAGCCGATCGCTTCGGCGGTGCGATGGCCATCGTCGTCGCCGCGGGCCTGGCGCTTTCCGCCCTGACTGCCGGCGCCTTCCTCGGCGCGCGCAAGGCCGAGCGCGGAGAGTTCTACGCCCTCGCCATGTTCGCCGCGTCGGGCATGGTGCTGCTCGCACAGGCGACGGACCTGCTCATGATCTTCGTGGCGCTGGAGATCATGAGCATCTCCACGTACGCCCTGGCCGCCTACCTGCGCCGCGGCATGCGCACGACCGAGGCCGCCTTCAAGTACTTCATCCTCGGCGCCTTCTCGACCGCGCTCTACATCTACGGTGTGGCCCTGGTCTACGGGGCGACGGGAGGCCAGACGGGTCTTCAGCAGGTGGCGGAGGCGGCGAGCGAGGGATCGCTCCTCTTGATGGCGGGCGTGGCCTTCGTGGCGGCCGGCTTCTTCTTCAAGGTGGCCGCCGCACCCTTCCACATGTGGACGCCCGACGTCTACGAGGGCGCCCCGACTCCGGTCACCGCCTTCATGGCCGCCGGGGTGAAGGCCGCCGCCTTCGCCGCGCTCTTCCGCGTCTTCACCGTCGCTTTCGGCAGCGAGGACGTGGCGCTGCACGGGTGGATGAACGTGGTGGTCGTGCTCGCCATCCTGACGATGGTCGTCGGCAACCTGCTGGCCATCCCGCAGCGAAGCGTGAAGCGCCTCCTTGCCTATTCGTCGATCGCCCACGCCGGGTACCTGATGGCAGCCATCGCCGCGGCGGCGAACCCCGAGGTCCGGGCGGCGGCGGGCGAAGGGCTCCTCTACTACCTGGCCACCTATACCTTCGCGGGGATCGGCGCCTTCGCGGTGGTGGCGGCGTTGGAGCGTCAGGGTGCCGAGGGGCCGCTGATGTGGGATCTGGACCGCTTCGCCGGCCTGGCCCGTGTCCGGCCCGCGCTGGCGATGGCCATGGGGCTCTTCCTCCTCTCGCTCGCCGGCATTCCGCCGACCGCGGGCTTCATGGGGAAGCTGCTCATCTTCCGCGCCGCGGTGGACGCAAAGCTCTACGGCCTGGTGATCTTCGGCGTGCTGACCAGCCTCGTGGGCGTCTATTACTACCTGCGCGTGGTGGTCTACATGTACATGCGGGAACGCGAGCCGTCCGTGGGCGAGCTGCCGGCTCCGCGTCTGGCCATGGGCGTCGCCCTGGCGCTGGCGGCGATCGGCACGCTGATCCTCGGTATCGTGCCCGGCTTCTTCGGCGAGATCGCCCGCGCCTCCACGCTGGCGCTCGGCGGCTGATCGTCCGTTCGCGAAGCGGCGTAGAGGGCCCCCGGATGCGTCCGGGGGCTTTTTCTTTGGTCACTTCGTGCGGTGACTCTCGCCGTGCAAGCACTCGAGGAGATCCTGGGCGCTGAAAGGTAGGCGAAGCTCCAGCGCCGTGCCGTAATGGGCGACGCGCGCCGCGTCCAGGACCTCTTGGTGGGCGTGGCAGACCACGATTTGGCAGCCCGGTAGCCGTCGACGCACGAGGGCGAGGAAGTCCAGGTGGGGGCCCGGGAGCTCGAGGTGGATGACCACTGCGTCGAGAGTCTCGGAGTCGAGGAGACGCTCGGCTTCACGCAGGTCGGCGGCCTCGTGGACCTCGACTCCGTCGAGGCGGAGACCGATGGCCAGGGCCCGCCGGAAGTTCGCCTGACTGTCCAGAAGCAGAACTCGCACGAGCAGACGAAAACGGTGGAACCTCGCCACTTCCCTGCACAGACGATGCCATCCTCGAACCGAGAGCGGGGAGGAATCCGGGCCATTGCGGAGCGCCTCCTGGGCATCCGGTTGCGAGAGGCGAGTCGCGATGAAGGGAAGTGGGCCTCTGGTGCGTCTCTTAGGGCGATGACGAAGCGCCCGGATGGCCTCGCGGAGGGGAAGTAACGGATCGGAAGGAAGCCTTCCGGAAACCCGAAAAAAATGAGCGGGCTCGGCATTGGGGGGGGATGCCGAGCCCGCTCCAAAGAAGCGCCGCGACCAGCGACGTCGGCGGGGGGGGGGGGGGGCCCGGGGCGCCGCCGCACCCAAACCGCCCGGCCGCGGTGTATGTCAACGCCGCTCAACGCCACAAGCGGACACTTTCGC
>QGUN01000026.1 GCA_003242475.1 Pseudomonadota bacterium | reverse complement strand
ATCGCCGATGGTACTGCACGGGAGACCGTGTGGGAGAGTAGGACGCTGCCGGAGCCAATTTCCACGTCCGCCCAGCGCGGATGGCCAAATTCCAAAACCCCCGAGAACCCACGTTCTCGGGGGTTTTCTTTTTTCGCCGCCGTGTCGCCACCACCAGACTCCGAGCCCTCGGCAGGCGGATGGACCGAGCAGCGCGAGCGCGGTGGACCGACGAACCGGCGCCGGGCCCAGCCGATGAGGGCCCGTACTTGCCGGCGGAACGGTTGCGTGGCCTTTGCGGGATACCGGAGCTCGTCCCGGGCAAGCGGGGGGACCAGGGGGCGGGATCTTCCGGAGCCGCGGTGGTAGGCGTGGGGCCAGGAGGAAATTCCAATGGGCTCGAAGCCCTACGATCCGCGGGACGCATACTACCGAAAGGCCAAGCAGGCCGGGCTTCGGGCCCGGTCCGCCTACAAGCTGGAGGAGATCGCCCGGCGTTTCGGGCTCTATCGCCCGGGAATGACGGTTCTCGACCTCGGTGCGGCGCCCGGCGGCTGGCTGCAGATCCTTTCCCGCCTGGTGGGGCCGCACGGTCTCGTGGTCGGCGTGGACCTGCAGCCGATCGAGCCGGTTGCGCCGAACGTTCGCACGGTGGTGGGGGACATCCACGCGGAGGCGACGCGGGAGGCCATCCGGGCGTTGCGTCCGGATCGCTTCGACGCCCTCACTTCCGACATGGCGCCGAAGACGACGGGCATCAAGGACGTCGACGAGGCGCGGTCGATCGAGCTCGTCCGCACGGCCCTCGAACTCTGCGACGAGTATCTCGCGCAAGGGGGCTCGCTCGTGGCGAAGGTCTTCGAGGGCGGCGAATTTCGGGCGCTGCTGGCGGAGTTTCGGCAGCGATTCGAGCGGGTGAGGCTGGTCCGGCCGGAGGCGACGCGCGGTCGCTCCTTCGAGATCTACGTGGTGGCCACCGGCTTCCGCGGCGGTTCGTGAGGGCAACTAGCACGAGATGAAGGAAGGATCCGAATCCCTCCTCCGTCTCCACGTCGGGCAAGAGTGGCGACCGCCGCCGAACCACTCCGGGGCGTGAAGCGGAATCGGGAAGAGGGGATCTCCTCGGTCCCTTCCTCGGCGCCCCGCGCTTCCGTGAGGCGAGTTGAAGATCTTCGTCCCGGGGCGCGTCCAAGGGGGTGGAACTCGAGCGAAGGGAGATCGCCATGAAGGTCCATCGGCTCACTCGACTCCTCGCCCTGCTGCTCGGCCTCCCCGCGGCCCTCCCCGCGCTGGCCGAGGAGGCGGAGGAGATGACGGACGAGCTTCCCGACTGGATGGAGGCCGAGCTCGAGGACGCCCGAGCGTGGCAGCTCCAGGTGGAAGGCCGGTCGTCCTACGGCTCGAACATCCCCTCGCCCGAGGAGGTCGTTCGCGGCGGGGCAGCCGCGCCTCCGCCTCCTTCCGATGCGGTCGCGGCGGAGGCGCTCCCGCCCCCGGAGGACGTGACCTTCGAGGACTTCTACGAGGCGCTCAAGCCCTACGGGAAGTGGATGCACACGCCGGAATACGGCCTGGTCTTCGTCCCCGGGGCGAGAATCCAGCGGGATGGATGGAGGCCCTACCTGTACGGGCAGTGGGTGTGGACCGTCCACGGCTGGACCTGGGTGTCGGACGAGCCCTTTGGCTGGGCCACCTACCACTACGGCCGGTGGGGCTACCGGGTCGGGATCGGCTGGTTCTGGGTTCCTGGCTACGTCTGGGGGCCCGCCTGGGTGGTGTGGCGTCATGGCCCGGACGTGATCGGCTGGGCGCCCCTCTATCCCGGCTACGTCCGCGTGACGGCCAGCTACCCGGTGCACGTGGATCATTGGATCTTCGTCGGGCACCGCCACTTCTGCGGCCACCCGATCCACTTCCACTGGTACCGGCATCATCACCACCACTTCCACCGCACCCAATGGGTCAAGCACTGGCGGCACAAGGGCCGGGTCTACGTCGGACCTCCGCGGAGCTGGATCGCGCGGCACGGCCACGTTCACGAGGTGCGGATCGTCCACGTGCACCGGCCGGCTCCCTCGCGGCTGGTGGGCGGCGATCGCGACCGGGAGCTCCGCATCTACCGGCCGTCGGCGGTGCGGCCGGCGCGACCGGCGGATCCTGCGCGGCTCCGCGCGTCGCGGCCGACCGTGGGATCGGGCCTTCTGCGCGGCGCGCCCGCCATGCGCGAGCCGGCGCGCGTCGACCGGCGCGTGACCGCTCCGGCCCGGCCGTCGCCGAAAATCCCCGGGAAGTCGTCGCCCTCGGTGCGAGAGCCTTTCCGTGGGGAGCCTCCTCGAAGCGTGGCGCCTTCGCGGAAGGAGCCGAGGGGCGACGGTCCGACCCGTCGCGTGGTCGCCGAGCCTCCACAGACGCCGAAGTCGACGCCTCGCTCCATCCCCGAGCGCAAGGCGGTTCCCCCGCGGGAGCCGAAGGCGCCACCCCGGCTGGAGCGGAACGCGTCGACTTCGCGGCCCTCGAGCTCCCTCTCGGCCCCGAGGCGCGCCACCTCGGTGGAGCGGAAGCTCACTCCCACCCGGCCATCCTCGTTCTCGGTGAAGGCGCCGGCGACGAACGCGCCGGCCTCGCGGCTCTCCTCGTCCACGACGAAGGGGGCGCGGCCGAGCTCGGCACCGAAGCACGCACCGAGGGTGAAGGCACCGGCCGTGCGCGCGCCCTCGGCGAAGAGCGCCGCCCGGGTTTCGTCCGCCCGGAGCGAAGGGCGCGGCCGTCGCTGAGCTCGTCTCTTCGCGCGGCGTGGCAAAACAGACTCGTCGGGGAATCGGGCGGCAGGGCGGCCTGCCGCCCTGCGGCTTTTTGTCTGGAGACGTGCTGCCCGCGCGACGAGCCGTGCACGACGATGGGCTGGGGGGACGCTCAGAGAGCGACCGGGCGATGCGCGGCGTGGCGCCGGCGGAAGATGCGGAAGGCCACGGCGCACCCGAGGAGGACGATGGCGGCTCCGGAGAGGAAAGGGGCGACCTCGCTGCCATGATCGAAGGCAAGGCCGCCGAGGGCTGGACCCACCACGCGCGCCAGGCTGGCCATGCTCTGATTGACCCCGAGGACCTGCCCCTGGGCGTGCTCGGGCGCCTGGCGGGAGACCAGGCTACTCAGCGCCGGGTTGCTGATTCCGTGGCCGACGGCCAGCACCACGCAGGCGGCCAGCAGGCCCGGGATGGTGTGGACGCCGGCGAGGAAGAGGAGGCCGACGGCCAGAAGGGAGGTCCCGGCGAGGAGCATCGCTGCCTCGCTCATCCGCTTGCGCAGCGGCCCGACCAGCCCGCCCTGGGCCCCCGCGAGTGCCACGCCGATGAAGGCCATCAGATAGCCGTTCTCGGCGGTGCCGTAGCCGAAGCGCGCGTGGGTGAAGAGAGCGAAGGTGGCCTCCATCTGCGCGAAGGCCGTGGTCAGCAGGAAGAAGAGGAGGAAGAGGAGGGGGAGAATGGGATGGTCGAGGGCCTCGACGAAGGTGCGCAGCCGCGAGGAACGTCGCCGCCTCGCCTCCTCGCGCGCTTCGGGCGGAAGCGACTCGGGGAGGAAGACGAAGGCGAGGACGAAGTTGAGGCCGGAGAGCGCCGCGGCCGCGAGTGCGGGAGCGGCACGACCCAGGGGAGCGAGGGCGCCGCCGATGGCCGGGCCGAGGACGAATCCCATGCCGATGGCCGCGCCGACGAGGCCCATGCCGCGAGCGCGCTCCTCGCCCGAGAGCACGTCGGCCACGTAGGCCTGGGCGGTGCCGATGTTGGCGTTGGCCATCCCAGCGAAGGCGCGCGCGAGGAAGACGAGCGGCAGGGAGGTGGAGGCCGCGAAGAGGAGCATGGCCACCGCGTTGGCGGCGATGGAGACGAGGAGGACGGGCCGCCGGCCCACGCGGTCGGAGATCCGACCCCAGATCGGTGAGAAGAGGAACTGCATCCCGGAGTACGAGGTCATGAGCAAGCCGACCTCGAGCCCGCTCGCGCCCAGGTCCTTGGCGAAGAAGGGGAGAAGAGGGATGACCAGTCCGAAGCCGAGGAGGTCGAGAAAGATGGTGAAGAGGACGACGAGCAGGGGTCGACGGGCCATGGTACTCACGCTGGACACCGCTTAGCATACCTGGCGGAACCCTGCCCGCCACGCGCGCGCCTTCCGACCGGAATCCGTAGCGTTTGACAAAGAGTCCGGCACGCGTTAGCCCAACACCTGGCTTGACGTCGCCCATCCCCGTCCCGACCTTGTAGACCCCGTCCGGGCAGGCGGGCGCGTGCTCCCTCGGAGGTTGTGCAGTGAATACGGCCGTCGCCGCGACTGACGCCTCGACCAACGTCATCCGGGAACTCGTCGCGGTGACGAAGCCGCGCATCACGTCGACCGTGGTGCTGACGGCGGCCTCGGGCGTCTGGCTGGCGAACCGGACCTTCCCGGAGCAGGCCCTGTCGTGGCCGATGAGCCTGCTCGCCGTGCTCGCGGTGGGCGTTCTCGTCAGCGGCGCCAGCGCGCTCAACTGCTGGTACGAGCGCCATACGGACGCGCTGATGCGGCGCACGCGCAACCGCCCGATCCCATCGGGCCGCCTGGCGCCCGGGCTGGCTCTGGCCTGGGGGCTCGGCCTCTGCGCGCTGGCCATCCCGGTTCTCTCGCTCGTTTTCCATCCGCTGGCGGGTCTGCTCGGTTTCGTCGCGCTCGTCAGCTACGTGTGGATCTACACGCCGATGAAGCGGCTCTCGCCCGACTCGCTCCTGGTGGGGGCGTTTCCGGGCGCAGCGCCGACGATCATCGCTTGGACGGCGGTGACGGGCCGCATGGATCTGGCGGGCCTGGCGCTCTTCGCCGTCCTCTTCGTGTGGCAGCTCCCGCATTTCTTGGCGATCGCCTATCTCTGCAAGGACGACTACGAACGCGCCGGCTTCCAGGTGCACCCGGTCGTTCACGGCGAACGTTCCACGCGGCGGTGGGCGTTCTTCTGGACGCTGGTGCAGATCCCGGTCTCGCTGCTGCTGGTGGTGATGGGCATTGCGGGCTGGATCTACGCCGGGGCGGCGCTCGTCTGTGGCCTGCTCTACGCCCGGGCGGGATGGAGGTGGCTGGGCGCGGGCGGAACGGAGGGAGCGCGGCGCCTGATGCTCGCCTCGGTTCTCTACTTGGGCTTGGTCTTCTCGGCATTGCTTTTGGACGCTGCGCTGTGATGGAGAAGTCGAGGACCATCGCGGGAATCGCCATCGGGCTTCTGGCTTGCCTGGCCATCTGGGCGGGCGTGACATGGCTCTCCCCGGAGCCGCCGTTGCCCGAGCTCTTCCCCATGCCGGAATTCGAGCTGACCTCGGAGCAGGGCAAGGCGGTGCGCGCCGAGGACCTGCGCGGTCAGGTGGTGGTGGCGAATTTCATCTTCACGCGCTGCCCCACGGTCTGCCCGGGACTGACGGCGCGGATGGCGCGGCTCCAATCCGAGATCCCGGCGGATCTTCCCGTTCGCCTCGTCAGCTTCTCCGTGGATCCGCGCCACGATACCCCGGAGGTGCTGCGCGAGTACGGGGAGAAGTACGGGCAGGATCCGCGGCGTTGGACCTTTCTGACGGGCGATTTCGAGGCGGTACTGAAGGCGGTGGAGGAGGGCTTTCGGATCGGGGTGAAGGGCGTGGAGGATCCGAACGCCTCGCCCTTCGACATCGTCCACGGCGAGCACTTCGTGCTCATCGATCGAAAGGGAAGGATCCGCGGCTATTACCCGAACGCGGAGCCCGACCTCCGGCAGCTCGTCCGCGACGCGAAGCGGTTGGCCCGGGAGGGATGATGGAGCTGCACCCCTTCTTCAACGCCTGTCTCAACGCGACCTCCGCCATCCTCCTCTTCGCGGGCTACCGCGCCATCCGCCGCGGCGAGGTGGAGCGCCACCGGAAGTTGATGCTTTCGGCCTTTGCGGTCTCGGCGCTCTTTCTGGCCTCCTACCTGATCCGCTACGCGGTATCGGGCACGCACCGCTTCCCGCTCGAGGGCGGTCTGCGGACGCTCTACCTGCTCGTGCTGGGAAGCCATTCGCTTCTGGCCGCGGTCCTCCTCCCCATGGCCTTGCGCACGCTCTGGCTGCCGTGGAAGGGGAGCTTCGAGCGGCACCGGCGCATCGCGCGCATCACCTTTCCCATCTGGGCCTACGTCTCGGTGACGGGGGTGGTGGTCTACCTGATGCTCTACCACTTGCCCTCGCTCGTGGGGTGACGCGGCTCGGCGCCGCGGAGACGAAGGCCGCTCTCCAAGACCCGCGGGGGCGCCCCGCGAATTCGAGACATCGTCGTGCGCCGCCCCATCGGGGTCTCGCGCCGCTTTCGCGATGGCGACGAAGGCGGGGCCGGAAAGTTGCGGGAGGGCGCGGCGGAGGCGTAGATCGGGGGCGTCCATGCGCGAACGTCGCCCGATCCAGCTTTCCCTCTTCGAGGTGCCGACCGGCTCCAGGCCGGCCCCGTCCTCCCGCGCGCGGCGAGGCTCCCGCCGGGAGGAATCCCGGCAGCTCTCCCTTCCGCTTCGTCAGCCTCCCGCCCTTCGCCTCATCCACGGCGAGGGCGCCGGAACGGGGCACCGCCGCGGGCGGCTGGTCGGGCTCCCCCACCCGGAGCTGGATCCTCCGCTTCCCTCGCGCGAGGAGATCACGCGGATCCTCCTCCAGGCCGGGGCGGACCTGATGGCGGGAAGGATCTCGCCGGCCTGCGCCGCAGCGATCCGCGAGGCGGCGGAAGAGGCCCTCGAATGTCTCGAGGCCAGCGAACGCGAGCCCGATCTCCAGCCTCGCTTCGTCCTCGCAGCGCGCGCCCTCAACGAGCTCTGCGGCTAGGAGCCTGTTGCAGGTACCAACCTGCTGCGGCGACGGATGCGGGGCTGCGGCCGGCGTGCTCGCTCCTCGCTCCTCGACGTGACGACGGCCACGCCTGCGTCGCTCGTCGCCAGGTCGAGAGGCGTACCCGCCGGGAGGGCGCCTCGGGATGCCTGTCATCACTCGCCAGCTCGGATGCCCGTCGCTGCCTGCTGGGCCGCCGGATGGCGATGGACGAGCGGGCGGCGCCTCCTCGCGAGGCCATGGCCTGCCGAGCTCCGCTCGGTGCGGGGAACCCTTGTCGGAGGAAGGGGAAGGGCACGGGGATTGCTGCAGTCTCCCTCCGGAGCAGAGAAGAAAGCGCACAGTCGAAAGGATTCACAGTCTTCGAAGCAGGCTGGCTGTATCGAATTTTTCCGACCGGGAAGAGGGCGTCCGGATGGAGGCACGAAAGGGCGACGGAACCCTGGATTTCGTCTGCTGCTCGGAGGCCATGCAGCGGGTGTTCCGCATGGTCGACCGGGTCGCGGACGCGGACGTTCCCGTGCTGGTGCGGGGAGAATCGGGAGTCGGCAAGGAGATCGTGGCTCGTGCGCTCCACGCGCAAAGCCGGCGCCGGGATCGACCCTTCGTGAAGATCAACTGCGCCGCGCTCCCCTCGGAGCTCCTCGAGAGCGAGCTCTTCGGGCACGAGCGAGGCGCGTTCACCGGCGCGCACGCCGAGAGGCCCGGGAAATTCGAGCTCGCGGACGGCGGGACGATCTTCCTCGACGAGATGGGGGAGATGCAGGTCTCCCTGCAAGCCAAGCTCCTCCAGGTGCTCCAGGATGGGGAGTACTACCGGGTGGGGGGAAAGCGGCCGGTACGGGTCGACGTGCGCGTGGTCGCCGCCACCAACTGCAACCTGGAGGAAGCGATCGCCTCGGGGCGCTTTCGCGAGGACCTCTACTACCGACTCAACGTGGTCAGCCTGCGCGTGCCGCCGCTTCGGGAGCGAAAGGAGGACATCGAGCCGCTGGTGCGCCATTTCCTGGCCCGATACGGTGCGCGCGACGGGGAAGCGCCGCGCGAGATCGACCCCTGGCTGATGGAGCGATTCCGCGCCCACGACTGGCCGGGGAACGTGCGCGAACTCGAGAACATGGTGCGACGGTGGGTGGTGCTCGGGGATGCGCGCGCGATCGTGGAGGAGATGGAGGCGCGCCGGCCGGGGGGGGCCCAGGAGGTGTCGTCGCCTCCGCCCAGAAACGAGGTGAGGCTGGAGGGGCTCAAGCAGATCGCGCGCCGCGCGGCGCTGGCGGCGGAGCGTGAAGCGATCCTGGCGGCGCTCGACGAGACAGGATGGAATCGGCGGCGCGCCGCGGAGCGGCTGCGCATCAGCTACAAGGCGCTGCTCTACAAGATGCGGGACGCGGGGATCGAGGATCCGCGCCGCGCGCGCGTCACCGCGGAGGAAAGGGAGCTCGGCTGAGGGGGGAGCCGATGGAGATCGTCTACGTCAACTACGGGTTTCAGAGCGGGGTCACCGAGCAGGTTCGGCGCGCGCTGGAGGAAAGGGGCCACCGGGTGACGCTGCTGGATGCCACGGGGCCGCTGGAGTACCGCGACCGGCGCACCGGCGCCTATCGTCTCGACGCGCCGGTCCTCCTCAGCCTCCTGGCGGCCGCGGCGCGCTACGGACGGAGGGCGTTGGATCTGCGTTGGGCCACGACCTACGCCTTCGATTTCCATTCCCGCCATGCCGGCAGGCTACTCGAAGCGCTGCCGCGAAGGCCCGATGCCGTCCTCCAGGCGGGCGCGCTCTTTTCGCCGGGGCTTCCGCCGCCTTATCCCTACGTGCTCTTGCTCGACCACACGCAGAAGCTCTCGTTGGAGGTGCCGCGCGATCCCGGCTCGCGCTTGCCGCCTCCTCCCGATCGTGGCAACGCCTGGCGAAAGCGGGAGACGGCGCTCTACCGCAAAGCGGTCGGGATCGGCACCTTTTCGCAACGCGTGGTGCGCTCGCTCTGCGACGACTACGGCGTGCCGCCGGGCGTGGCGGAGGCGGTGGGGGCCGGAGCCAACGTCTTTCCCGAGCAGGTTCGCCGCGAAGACGACGGGCAGACGCTCGTCTTCGTGGGGACTCGCTTCGACATCAAGGGCGGGCCTGTTCTGCTTCGAGCCTTTCTCCGACTCAGGCGACGGCGACCCGATCTGCGGCTTCTCGTGGTGGGCACCACCGAGCGGCTGCACCTGCCCAAGGGCGCAGAGAACCTCGGTTACGTGCCGGCCTCTCGGCTGCCGGAGATCTTCGCGCGCTCCACGATCTTCGTCCTTCCCACCATCCGCGAGGCTTTCGGCCTGGCCTTCCTCGACGCCATGGCCTGCGGCCTGCCCTGCGTGGGGACGCGGGTGGGCGCGGTCCCGGAGATCGTGGAGGACGGGGTCACGGGATTTCTCGCCCAGCCGGGCGACGACGCCGCGCTGGCCGAGGCGATCGAGCGGCTCCTCGACGATCCGGAGCGCGCCCGCGCCATGGGGATGGCAGGCCGGCAGCGGGTGGCGAGCCGCTGGAGGTGGTCGATGGTGGCGGAGCGGCTGGAAAGGCTGCTCGCGCGCTGCGTGCAGGCTCCCGATGCGCCGCAGCCGGCCGCCGCGGCGCGGTAGGCACCGGCGGCGGCCGGCCTCCGCATCCGTCGACGGCCGGGCGTTCTCGATCACTGCCGCGGCGCGCGGCGGCGACGCCGATCGCCGAGGAGGGCGAGCCAGGCCAGCGCCAGCGGCGAGGTCTGGGCGAAGGCACCGGAGGTCGAGCACTGGCTCGACTTGCGGCCCGACCTCGGGGGCTTGGTGTCGGAGCCGACGGGCGGCTTTTTCGGAGGCAAGGGCTTCACGCCGTCGGGATCTTCGCCGGGGATGACGTCGCGACCGCCTCCGGGCTCTTCCTCGCCGCCGAAGCCGGCGCTGCCATCGCTGCCACCGCTTCCGCCCGCGCTGCCGCCGCAGCCGGGGACGGCGCCTCGAGCGCCGCCGGCACCGCCTTTGCCCCCCTGGCCTCCCTCGCCGCCGGTACCTCCCTCGCCCGAGGAGGCGGGCGGGACCACGATGTACTCACCTTCACGGGAGAATCCGACCGGCTCGGCGTTGTAGAGGATGCGGGTAGCGCCGGGCGCGCGCACGCGGAAGGAGGTGGCGTCGCCCGAGAGACGGAGTTCCTCGCCGACGTAGTCCGCCTCCAGCGTTCGCGGCTCGCCGTCGCGGACCTCGATCCACACCTCGTCACCGATGCGCAGTTCGGAACCGGCGGCGACGAGGAGGCGGACGATCTCGCCGGAGCGCGTCTTCTTCACGCCGGCCATGCCGGTGACGCCCAGTTCCGTGACGTCGTCCGAATGCTCCGGCGCCTCGTTGAAGAGGACGTCGATCCGCTCGTCGGTGCGCAGGCCGGTGATGGTGAGGCCGCGGTGAGGGATTCCCGGATCGATGGGCTCGATGCTCGGTCGGCGCTCCCAGTCGGCGACGCGCACGGGCGCGAGGGCCACGAGGAAGATGACCTCGGAGGCGTCCTGCTGGGGCCGGATGAAGGCGGCGGTCATCGAGCCGTCCGGGTCGAATTTCTCGGTGTGGACCAGGCTCTGGATCTCGGTGCGCAGGGCGAAGTCGGGTGGGGAAACGACGCGGAGCGCGCCGGCTCGGCCGTTCTTGGAGTGGAGGCGGAGCCAGTCGCCGTCGCGGGCGACGCCGTCCATGGCGTGGTAGACGACCTCGAAGCGACGCGGCTGGTCGGCGCGCACCACGTCGCGGATGACGGGGATCTCCCGGTCGACGTAGAGCACCGAGCGACCGAAGGTCCGCAGGCCCTTCTCCTTGGGGTAGAGGCGGCTGCCGGCGCCGAGCGCGTAGGAGAAATGGGCGGTCGAGCCGCGGATGGGGATGGTGCCGATCCGCTCGAAGAACCAGGGACAGCTGCGCATGTGGCAGGTGCGTACGCCCTCGCCGAGCTGGCCCTCGCCGTCGATGAGGAGCGAATTGGCGTACTTGGTGCGGTTGGCCTCCGGGGCGCCGTTGGGCCGGCCGATCCAGTAGCCGGGGACGGGGGAGGTGATCCATTCGCCGTCGGCGAAGAAGAAGATGCCGTTGTCGTCGGCGTGGTCGTGGCCGAAGTTGATCACGCCGCCCGGCCACTCGTCGCCCTTGGCCAGCCGATTGAAGTTGCCGTGGCCGCCGAAGACGCCGGTCTTCAGCGCCAACAACCCGCCCTCGTCCTGCCAGCTCGTGCGGGAAAGCCAGAGCGAGAGGTCCTTGGCGAAGTAGTCGAGTTCCCAGGCGGCGCCATTGTGCGGCGGGGGAACCGGCTCGACGCGCTCGTCGTAGAGGATGGAGGAGAGGAGCACGCCGCGCAGGCCCGGTGCCCAGGAGGACATGTCGATGCGACCGTTGACGGCGCCGTCGAGGAAGCGGTGGGCGTACCAGGCGGCGTACTCGTCGCGGAAGGTGCGCACCACGTAGAAGACGGCGAGAAGGGTGTTCTCGTTGGGCACGCCTCCGAAGTTGCCCCAGAGCGGACCGAAGTCCCGCCGGTGCTCGAAGGAGGGAAGCATGGAGAAGCGGCGGACCGTGGGATAGTCGCGCACCGCGTGGTTGTCGGCGTAGTCGGGGCCGCCCTTCTTACGGACCAGCGCGACGGCGTAGGGGATCAGCGAGTCGAAGCCGTAGTTGAGGTAGCCCGGGCCCTCGTGCCAGGCGCCACCCTCGATCAGGTCGGCCACGTAGTGGACCCGGTCCATGTTGGCGTTGACGGCCTGGAGCCAGGCATTGGTGTCGACGCCCGGCAGCTCACCCTCGAAGGTGAGGGCGGCGATGCCCAGGGAGGCGGTGTTGATCCAGTTGTGGTTCTGGGTGACGTCGACCATCCACCAGACGTTGCGGAGGATGGCGTCGTACATCTTTTGCCCTTCCACCGCGACCTTGTTGCGGATGAGCTGGCGCTCGCTCTCGCTCAGGTCGTGGTAGAGCCAGTCGTAGGCGAGCGAGACGGCGAAGAGGTGGTGGGCCAGGTTGAGGTCCGGGTCCGGACCGTCCTGCCGATCGGCGAAGACCCAGTCGGGATACTTGGAGATCCCGAGCAGGTAGTTGCGCGCCAGCTCGAGAGCCTGCTGTCCGACCTGCGTGTCGCGGTCGAGGATGGCGGCGCCGAAGGCGAAGGTGAAGAGAGAGTCGGGCGGCCCCCGGCGGTCCTGGAAGAACTCGTAGTTGAGGTCGGGGTGCTTGGGGAAATTTCCTCCGAGATAGGGGAAGCGGATGGCGCCGATCAGGGCGTCCCGGATCTTGTAGAGCGGCCCGTCGAGGCGGGCCCGGATGGCGGGGATGTCCTCGGCGTCGAAGAGGACGTGGGGGCGCTCGGTGGCGTGCGCCTCGTCCTGGACGAACGCGACGAGGCCGAAGAGGAGGAACAGCGTCGGGATGCGCACTCTCATCGTTTCAACCCTCGCCATCGCATAGCAGAGCTCGCAGTCGCCCACCTACGGGCGGGCAAGCAGGCGCACGGTACCCCGAAGAGGAACGTGCCTGGCCACGAGGGCATCGCGTTGCTTCGAGATGGGAAGATCTTTTCCGCTCTCGAGCAGCGAAGCCCCGCGGGCGAAGGCGACCGAGCTGGCACGAGCGCTGCACCTCCCCGAGCGCGAAATCCGCAGCGCGGAAGGAGGGGTGATGGCGAGACGACTCGTGCCGTTCTGGGTCCCGGTGCTCTTCGCTTGCGCGACGACGCCCGGTCCGGAGGAACCCGCGCTCGACGACGTCGAGTACGTACTCGGCGCGGAGGACGTGATCGAGGTCTCGGTCTACCAGGCCCCCGAGCTCTCGCGGACGATCCCGATCCGGCCGGATGGGCGGATCTCGCTCCCCCTCGTGGGCGAGGTGATGGCCTCGGGGCTGACCGCCCGCGAGCTCGGCGCGAAGCTGGAGCGACGGCTCGGCGCCTACGTGCAGGATGCACGGGTGACCGTGATCGTCACGGAGGTCCACGCGCCGCGCATCTACGTCCTCGGTGAGGTGGTCCGCCCGGGGGCCTATCCCGTGCGGGGGCGAATGGATCTCTTGCAGGCGATCGCGCTCGCCGGTGGGCTGGGCGATTTCGCCAACCCCCGACGCATCGTCCTCATCCGCCGCACCAAGGACGGGGAGATCCGGCGCGTGCTGAACTACTCGCGCCTCGTCTCCGCCTCCTCCTCCGCCTCCCCGCCGGTGGTCCTGCCCGGCGACACCATCTACGTGCCCTGAGCGGAGGCGGACCTTGCGTGCCTTGACGACGGCACTGGTCCTCGCCTGGGCCATCTTTCTCTCGGGCCCGGCGAGGGCGGCGGCTCGGCTCGAACCCGTGCTCCGCCTCGATCTGGAGGGCCGATGGGACGAGAACCTCCTCGAGGACGGGGGCGATCTCTCCTCGTTGATCCGGCCGGGGATCGGGGGGAGGCTCCGCGCGCCCACCGCGCTGGCGGAGTTCGCCTACCAGCCGGACGGCCTCTACTACGGGGGAGGCGGCGCGAGACGCGGAGGGATCAACCACCGCCTGCTCGGGCTGCAGGAGATCCGGTTGGATCGGAGGACCGAGCTCGTCTTGGAGCAGCGCTTCGAGCGGGCTTTCGACCCCACCGCCCTGACCCGGCCCGGCGTGTTGCGGACCACCGGCGAGGCTTCCTTCGCCGATCTGCGGGCAGATCTCGCGCATCGCCTCGACCGCACCTGGACGGTCGGCCTGCAGATGCGCGAGGAGGTCGTGCGGGTGGAGGAAGCGGCGGCGGCGGACGGCGCCGTGCACGCGCCCCAGGCCTGGCTGAGTCGCCGGCTCGGACCTCGCGACACGCTCACGCTCTGGTACCGCTACCAGCTCTTCGATGGAGCCGGCGCCGATGCATCCTCCCACGAGCCGCGGCTCGGCTGGAGTCGTCGACTGACGCACAGCCTGCGCCTGGAGCTGGAGGGTGGACCGGCGCGCTACCTCGGGGGAGATGGGGCGGCCTGGCTTCCGGTCGGGCGCGCCTCGCTCGTCTACCGGCGCCCGGAACTGGTGCTCTCGCTCGAGTACGGGCGCTCGCTCTTCGGGGCCACGGGTTTCCCCGGGGCGGTCTGGGGGGATGCAGGAGCTGCGGTGGCCATCATTCGGCCGTGGCGGCGCTGGGAGGCGGTCCTGGTCGCGGGGGCGTTCCGGAACGGCGCTGCGCCCGATCGTCCGGCCTTCGTCGTGGGCTGGTCTGGCGCCGCCTCCGTCTCCTACGCGGTCACGACCGACCTGCGGGTGAGAGCGGGATGGCGTCGGATCGAGCAGGACCAGATCCGCGAAGGGGACCTGCCGGCTCTGGGCATCTCCCGAAACATCTTCGGCATTGGGCTTTCGTGGGAGCTCGGCCGCGAGACACGCGAGAGGTGAGGTGATGGAAAGGAATCTCGAGACGTCTCCGCCCTTCGACGAGCTACTGCTCGGCATCTGGAGACAGAAGCGCATCGTGGGGATCTGCGTGGCCGTGGCTCTCGGCCTCGGCGCGCTCTACGGGCTGCTCGCCCCGCGAAAGTACGTGGCGACCGCGGCGGTTCGAATGGACGCGCAAGTCCTCCCGGAACAGTACGTCTCGCCCACGGTGACGGAGACGCCGGAGAGCCGCATCGCCACCATCCGCTACGCGCTGCTCGGCGAGCACGTGCTCGGCCGCATCGTGCGGGAGGAGGGGCTCTTTCCCGAGCTGGTCCGCGCGCGCGGAATCTCGGCGGCGGTGGAGGCCTTGCGGGCGCGGATCGAGGTGCGCGTGGAGGGCGAAAACGGCTTCGTCGTCTCCTACGAGTCGAGCTCGGCGGAGGAGGCGGCGCGCGTGGCCAATCGCATTCCCCAAGTCTACGCCGAGATCGCCAGCGAGGAGCGGGCCGAGGCCGCGGCGCGTGCGGCGGCGATCTTCGCGGCGGAGCTGGAGGAGATCCGCCCGCAGCTGGAAGCGCTGGAGGCGAGGCTGGCCGATTTCAAGGTGAAGAACGCCGACCGGCTGCCGGAGGTGCTCGAATCCAACCTGCGCCAGCTCGACCGGTTGGCGGGGTTGACGGAGGCCACGCTGATCTCCCTCTCGGATGCCCAGCGGCGCCGCTCGGCGCTGGCCCGCTCGGGCGCGGAGAGCAACGTGGAGGTGGCGCGGCTGGCTGCGGCCATGCACGAGGCGCGGCGCGAATATCTGGCAGCGCGGTCGATCTATACCGGCGACCATCCGCAGCTCGTCGCCGCGGAACGGGCCTACCGCCTGGCGCGCTCGCGATACGAACAGGCGGCGGCCGAGGTGGCGCGGGGTGACAACGAGGAGCGGAGGGTCGAGGAGGAGATCCGCTGGCTCCGCGACCTGGCGCTCGACTACCAGCGGCGGACCGAGGACTACCTGCGGCGTGTGGAGGCCACGCCGGCGGTGGGCACGGAGCTCGGTGCGATCCTCCGCGATTACGACGCCGTGCGGGAGAAGTACGCCACGCTGCTTTCACGAAAGGTGGAGGCGGAGCTCGCCGAGGACCTGGAGCGGCGCCAAAGAGGCTCGCTGTTTCGGCTGATCGAGCCGGCGATCGTTCCGCTCTCGCCGGCCGAGCCCAAGCCCATGCAGGTCCTTCTACTCTCGCTCTTCGGTGGATTGGCGGCAGGCCTGAGCATCGCTTCCTACCGCGCCTCGCGGGATACCTCCATGCGCGGCGCGGCCGATGCGCGGCGGAGGCTGGGGCTACCGGTTCTCGCCTCCGTCCCCTCGCTCGACCGGCGCTCGAGGCGGGTCGGCCCCGTTGGAGAGTGAACATCGGGGGGCGTGTGTGCAGATTGAAGCCCGGGAAAGGCGGAAGAGATGGGCGCGAAGGTGATCTCCTCGTCGGTTTTGCAGTATCCCTACCTCGACCCGAGGCTCGTGACGGTGCTCCATCCCACGGGCCCGGCCGCGGAGCAGTTCCGCCTGCTCCACCACCGCCTCGACCGCCTGCGGTCCGCCCGGCCGCTTGCGGTGGTGGCCTTTACCTCGGCGCTCGCGGGTGAGGGAAAGTCCACCACGGTCTCCAACCTCGCCGCCTGTGCGGCGCGGAGGGGGCGCAAGACGATCCTCGTCGACTGCGACCTCCGCCGACCCGGCTCCTCGAAACTCTTCGGCTTCGACGAAGTCCCCCCGGGGCTCGCCTCCATTCTCGAGCAGGAGGTACCGGTCGAGCAGGCGATCCGCCAGGGACCGGAAGGGCTCTCCCTGATCCCGGCTGGCCGTACCGCCGACGACCCCGCGCACCTTCTGGGCAGCACGCGCTTTCGACAGCTGGTGGAGACGCTGCGGGGGGCCTACCAGGAGATCTACCTGGACCTACCGCCGGCGCTCGCCTTCGCGGACGCCCACGTGGCCGCGGCGGTCGCCGACGGAGTGGTGATGGTGGTCAAGAGCGGGGAGACGCGAGCCGAGGTGGTCCGCGAGGCACTCGACGCGTTCTCGGGACTGCCGGTGATCGGCTGCGTGCTCACCGGGTGCGACGAGGCGGTACCTCGCTACCGGAAATACTACGCGCGGAGCTAGCGGAAACCGATTCGCCACGTCGAACGCTGCACCATGGCCAGGCTCTTTCACCACTCGTTTCCGGGATCGAAAGCAGCCCTCTTCCTGCTCGAGCAGTCGTTGGTCCTCGTTTTCGCGCTGGTGGGGGCCGCGGTCGCCGGTCTCCCGCTGGTGGAGGGCTGGAGCGAGTGGGCGCTCGAGCGGGGCCACGCCGCGGCGCGCGACTGGGCACTGCACATCGCCGCCGCGATCGCGGCCAACCTTCCGGGGGCCGCGTCGTGGGCGGTTTTCACGGTGGCGTGCTCGGCGCTCGCCATGTACGCCGTGGATCTGTACGACCTGCGGCAGGCGATCGCCGATCGCTCCTCGGGGAGCCGGCGTGCGCTGATGGCGCTCGGGCTGGTTGCCCTCGCGCTGGGCATCCGCGCGGCCCGAGGGACGGTGGAAGAGCGGGCCTTCGCCGTGGGCGCGATGGTGGCGGCGATCGCTGCGGTGGCGGCAGCGCGGCGGGGGATCCCCCACGTCCTCGGACCGCCGATCCGCATCCTCGTCGTGGGACAGGGGGAGCGGGCGGACCGCGTGCTCCGCGACGTCGGCGAGGCCGAAGCTCGGGTGGAGGTCGTCGGCCACTGGGTCGAAGGGGGTGGAGAGGACCTGGTGCACGCGGCGCGGGCCGTGCGGGCTGACTGGATCGTCTGCGCGCTGGAGCCCGCTGCGGCGCACCGCGTGGCGGAAGCCCTGGTACGCGCGCGCCTCGCCGGATTTCTCTGCCTGACTCCGGCGATGCTGCACGAGCGACTGCTGCAGCGCATCCCGGTGGAGGAGGTATCCGCCGAGGAGCTGGCCTACGCGGATGGCTTCGAATTCGCGCCGCACGAAAGCATCGTGAAGCGAGCGCTCGACATCGCGCTGGCGCTGGTGGGGCTGGTCCTCGCCCTGCCGCTCCTCGCGGTCGCGGCCCTCGCGATCTGGCTCGACTCCGGCTGGCCCATTCTTTATCGTCAGGAGCGCGTGGGGAAGGGTGGCCGGATCTTCACCCTGTACAAGCTCCGCACCATGCTACCCGACGCCGAGGCCGGCGGGCGACCGCAATGGGCGAGCGAGAGGGATCCGCGCACCACGAAGGTGGGGCGGATCCTGCGCAAGCTCCGCATCGACGAGATCCCCCAGCTTTGGTCGGTCCTCAAGGGAGACATGTCCTTCGTTGGCCCGCGGCCCGAGCGTCCTTATTTCGTGGGGTGGTTGAAGCGGGAGATTCCATGGTATGGGCTGCGCCTGGCGGCGAGACCGGGACTGACCGGCTGGGCCCAGCTCAAGTTCCCGTACGGAGCGAGCGTGGAGGACGCGAAGCGAAAGCTCGAATACGACATGTATTATCTGAAGAACGCGTCGCTCTTTCTCGATCTGGCGATCGTCTTTCACACGATCCGCCACGTCGTGCTGGCGAGAGGCTCGAGGTAGACCATGTCCGTGGCGCGAACGGCAGCCGAGACCCCTCTGGTCCATCGGGAGCTCTTCGCGCTGCAGCCCACGCCCCGCCCCCTTCGCGTGGTCGCCATCGGCGGGGGGACGGGGCTTCCGACCGTTCTCCGGGGGCTTCGCCGCGTCGGACGGCGCCTTTCCAGCGCGCTCTCGCTGGACATCACGGCCATCGTCGCGGTCGGCGACGACGGCGGCTCCTCGGGCCGGCTGCGCAAGGACCACGGCCTGTTGCCCCCCGGCGATGTCCGCCGCTGCCTGGTCGCCCTCTCCGAGAACGAGGACTCCCTTCTGGCTCGGCTCTTCGAGCATCGCTTCTTGGCGGGTCGCGAGCTGGCGGGGCATTCGACGGGGAACCTCCTGCTGGCGGCCCTGGCGGACTTGGAGGGCGATTTCCTCGCGGGCATTCGCCGCGCGGAGAGGCTTCTGGGGTGCGTGGGGCGAGTCCTTCCGGCCACCCTGGAGCGGATCGTGCTCGTGGGGATTTGCGAGGACGGATCCCGGGTCGTGGGCCAGCATCGCTTCGCCGAGAACCGGGAGAGGCGGATCCGCCGCGTGGAAACCATCCCACCCGCTCCTCCGCCCACGCCCGGCGTGATCGAGGCCATCCTGAACGCCGACGTGGTGATCATGGGACCCGGGAGTCTCTACTCGAGCGTGATCGCCAACCTGCTCGTCGACGGGGTGGCCGAAGCGCTGCGGCGCCGCAAGGGGCGCCGCATTCTCATCCAGAACCTCGCCTGTCAGCCGGGGGAAAGCCGCGGGATGAGCGCCGCCGCACACGTGGAGGCGGTGCTCACCCATGCGGGCAACGTGGTGGACGTGCTTTTGGTGGATTCCCGCGCCAGATTCGCGGCGCGGGAGGGGGAGGATCGCGTGTCGTGCGATCCGGAAGCCGTGCTCGCGCTCGGCGTCCGGCCCGTGGAGGCGGAGTTGATCGCACCCACGGGACGCCTGGCTCACGATCCCGACAAGACCGCGCTCGCCATCGTCGCGTTGACGATGGCGGCGCTGGAGGCATGAAGCGATGACCAGAAGACTGGAGAAAGAGGACGACAGTAGGCAGGGATTCCCACACTACATGCTCAAGGAGATCCACGAGCAGCCTCGGGTGCTCGAGATCACGCTCGCCTCGTTGCTACAGGGAACGTCGGCACTCGACATGCTCGGGATCGACCGGAGGTACGCGCAGTCGATCCAGAGGATCGAACTGGCGGCCTGCGGGACGAGCTGGCACGCGGCGCTGATCGCGCGGCGGGCCATCGAAGAGCTGGTGGGAATCCCGACGACGGCAGATATCGCGTCCGAGTACCGTGACTGGCCGCGGCGCCAGCGAGAGGGGACGTTGACGATCGTCATCAGCCAGAGCGGTGAGACGACGGATACCCTCGAGGCGATGCGGTCCGCCAAGCGAGCAGGCTTCCGCACTGGGGCGATCGTCAACGTGCCCGGAAGTACCATGGCTCGGGAGGCGGACGGGACCATCGTCACGCAGGCGGGGACCGAGGTGGCGATCGCCTCGACCAAGGCCTTCACCTGTCAGGTGGCGGCACTCCTCTCCATCGCCCTGGGGCTGGGGAGAATGCGGGGGGCGATGGACGCCGCGCGCGAGCGCGCCGTGGTCCAGGCCCTCGAGCGCGTGCCGAGGCAGGTGGAGACCATCCTCCGAGACGTGGGCTCGCTCGCGCGCGACGTCGCCCGCGAGCAGATCAAGCCGGAGAACTTCTTCTACCTCGGCCGTGGATACGGCTATCCCGTCGCGCGCGAAGGCGCGCTGAAGCTCAAGGAGACGAGCTACGTCCACGCCGAGGCGTATCCGTCGGGAGAGTTCCGTCACGGGCCGATCGCGCTCATTTCCGAAGGCGTTCCGGTGGTGGCGGTGGCGGCCAGGTCGCGCCAGCACGACAAGATCCTCGCCAACCTGGACGAGATCCGGGAGAAGGGCGGAACGGTGATCGCGGTGGGCACCCAGGGCGATGCCGATCTCGAGCGGCGGGCTCACCGGGTCCTGCCCATTCCGGAGACGGACGAGGTGGCCATGCCCATCCTCGCCGTGGTGCCGCTCCAGCTCTTCGCATACGAGGTTGCCGTCTCGCGCGGCCGCGAGGTCGATTCTCCGCGTCACCTGAGCAAGGCGGTGCTGGGGAACTGACGTGCAGCTGAAGGGGGAGGGGAGGCAGGCGGTCGCGTCGTCGCTGCTCGGGGGAGTCGACGCGATCGCGCAAATCGAGGCGGAGTGGCGGCGCCTTCTGGGCGCCGCCACTCGGGACGAGCCCTTCTTCGACCCGGAGTGGATCCGAATCCATCTTCGGGCCTTCGAGCCGAACGCGCGGCTGCGGATCGTTTGCGTCCGGCGGGCCGGGCGCCTCGTGGCCGTCCTCCCCCTCGTCGAGGAGGAGGCGCGCTGGAAGGGGATTCCCTACCGGCGTCTCCGCAGCGCCTCCGGCGTCCACTCCTGCCGCTTCGATCTGCTGGCCGAGGCGGGGGAGGAGGACGCCGCGGCGCGGGCCATCGTCGAGCACCTCGGCTCGATCGACGGCTGGGACGTCCTCGAGATCCGCGACGTGCCGGTCGGCGGGGCTGCCGACCGGCTCTTGCTTCGCGCGGCGGAAGCCGGCTTCTCGGTGGGAACCTGGGAGTCCATGCGGACGCCCTACATCGTCCTCCCCGCCGAAGGAGGCATGGATGCGCTACGCGCCCGGCTTGGCGCGAAGTTCCGGCAAAACCTCCGCAGGCGGCGCAGGCGGCTGGCCGAGGGCGGCCAGATCAGCTTCCATCGCTTCGACCGCGCCGACCCGGAGTGGCTGCAGCGCTTCTACCGGCTGGAGGCCTCTGGCTGGAAGGGGCGGCGGGGGACGGCGATCGCGGCGGACCCGCGTACCCGCGCTTTCTACGACGGGGTGGCGCGATTGGCTGCCGGGCGAGGATGGCTGGCGCTCTATGCGCTCCTGCGCGACGGCGAGCCCGTGGCCATGCATTTCGGCCTCGTCTACCGCGATCGCTACTACCTACCCAAGCCGGCGTACGACGAGCGCCTGAGCCCCTGCTCGCCCGGCCAGCTCCTCGTGGAGGACGTGCTCTCCGACTGTATCGAGCGGGGGATTTCCGTCTTCGATTTCCTCGGTCCGCAGATGGACTGGAAGATGGACTGGACCGATCGGGTGCTCCCGCACCGGTGGCTTTTCGTCCACCAGTCGACCGCGCGCGGCCAGGCGCTCTATCTTGCACGTCGTAGGCTCGGGCCGTGGCTGGCCGGGCTTCTTCGAGGGCGAGGAGGGGGGCGTGGAAGCGCTGGTCGAACCGATCCAGGAGGGTCGTGAGAGCCCGATCGGGCGGCGCCTCGTCGCCAGCGCGCTGCCGACGCTTTCACCGGCGATGCTCGTCCCGCGCCGACCGCGGGCGCGACCCCCCTTTCCGCTCTCCGATCCTTCGGCGCATTTCGTCTACTTCGCTCGCAACGGCATCTATGCCCTGGCGCGCCTCTGGGGCCTGGCGGGCAAGGAGGTCCTTTTCCCCTCCTATTTCCACGGCGTCGAGCTCGACGCTCTGCTGGAGGCCGGGGCTCGCGTTCGCTTCTACCCCGTCGATCGGCGCATGCAGGTCGACCCGCGCGAGGTCGTCCAGCGGATCGGCAAGGAGACGGCGGCGGTCTACCTCATCCACTACGTCGGCTTTCCGGGGCCCGTGGAGGAGCTCGCCGCGATTTGCGAGGAGCGCGGGGTCAGGCTGATCGAGGACTGCGCGCTCGCGCTCTTGTCGTGTCTGGGGGAGCGGCCGCTCGGAAGTTTCGGACACGCTGCCGTCTTCTGCCTCTACAAGACGCTGCCCACGCCCAACGGCGGCGTGCTCGTGCTCCGCCATCCGCCGGCCATCCGATTGCCGGAGGGCGAACGGCCAAACCTCGCCTCGACGGTGGGCCCGATGCTCGCCTCCATGCTGCAGCGGCTCGAGCTGCGCACCGGCCATCTCGGGCGTGCGATCCGGCGGGGCGTGCGCGCGCTCGGCGCCGCCGTGCGCTGGCGAGCGGCAGGCCACGTCCCCACGGGAACCCCTTCCTTCGACCGATCGCAGGTGCGGTTGGGCATGAGCCCCACGTGTCGGTCGATCCTCGACGCGCAGGATTACGCGCGGATCGTGGAGCGCCGGCGCCGCAGCTATTTTCACCTCCTCGGCCGGCTGCGCTCGGTGGCGCCTCCCGTCTTCGGCGAGCTGCCGCCGGGCGTCTGCCCGCTCTTCTATCCGCTGCAGACCCGGCAGAAGGCGCGTGTCCTGGAGGCGCTGCGGGCGCGGGGGATCGAGGCCATCGACTTCTGGGGGCGACCCCATCGGCAGGTCCCGTGGGGCACCTTCCCGGACAGCGATCACCTTCGGCGCACGATCGTCGAGATCCCCTGCCACCAGGACCTCGATCCGCCCACCATCGACCGGATCGCGGACGCGGTGGTGGAGGCGATGGAGGAGGTCGGGTGATCCGCATCGAGGAATATCTCGGGGAGCTGGCCTTCGAAGAGCTCCGCAAGCCCTGGGAGGCGCTCCACGCAGAGGCGGGAGCCTCGCCCTTCCTCTCCCCGATCTGGCTGGAGACGTGGCACCGATACTTCGGCGGGGGGCGACGCCCGCGAATTCTCGCCGCGTGGCGGGGAAGGCGGCTCGTCGGCCTCTTGCCGCTTCTGGAGGAACGGACGCCGCTTTCCCTGCGGCTGGGATTCCTCGGCGAGCGCACGGCAGGAGCGGACTACCTCGACGTGCTCGCCGCGCCCGAGGAACGTGGGGCGGTGGCGGAAGCGCTGGTCGCGCACCTCTGCCATGCGCGCGGCTTCGACGTATTGGACCTCTTCGAGCTCCCCGCGGAGTCGCCTCTCCTTCCCGCGCTGCATCGGCGGACGATGAGCGACGAGGCGTATGCGATGCGTCTCGAGCCCCGCCACGTCTGCCCTCAGGTCGATCTCTCGGACTCGTGGGAAAAGGTGCTGGCGCGCTCCCGGCGCGCGGAGAATTTCCGCCGGCGGCGCCGGCAGATCGAGGCGAGGGGAGGAGAGTACCGGCTCGTTCGGGACGTCGCCGAGAGCCCGGCGGCGTTGGAGCGTTTTCTCGAGCTGCACGCACGGCGGTGGGAGCGTGAGGGCGGGTCCGACGGCATCGGCACGCCGGCACACGTGGCCTTCCACCGCGAAGTGGTGCCGAAGCTGGCGCGGGCGGGCTGGCTTCGGTTCGAGGAGCTCTGGGTCGAGGGAGGCTGCCGCAGCTCCATTTACGGCATCGAGCACGGGACCACCTACTACTTCTACCAGAGCGGCTACGACCCCGAATGGAGAGGGCAGAGCGTGGGTCTCGTCCTCCTCGGCCTTTCCATGGAAGGCGCCCTCGGCCGAGGCATCCGCGTTTACGATTTTCTGCACGGCGTCGAAGGCTACAAGCTGGAGTGGGCTACGCGCTGCCGGCAGACCCTTCGCCTTCAGGCCTATGCCAAGAGTGCGGGGGCGCTCTTGCTCCTCGGGGCCGAGGCGGCCCAGCGCCAGGCGCGCAGCTGGGCTCGCTCCCTGCTGCCGAAGAGCGCGATCGACCAGGTGAGACGTGAGCTGAGAGCGCGGCGGGCGCGCGCGGGGGGAGAGGTATGGAAACTTGGGACGAGGCCAGGCGCGAGCTGATCCGGGCGGCGCGCCGGGCGGTCAAGCAGGCTGCCGCCGTCGCTCTGGACCGAAGCGGAGCGCGGCGGTGGATCGCGGAGCGCGATCGGAGGCGCGCGGGAGGTCGCCGCGTGCAGATCTTCGCCTGGCATCGGGTGGTGCCGGACTTCGACCGCATGGTTCGGCGGGTGATACCCGGCCTGCTCACCAGTACCGAAACCTTCGAGCGGCAGCTCGCGTGGTTGCGCGAAAACTACGAGGTCGTGTCGCTCGACGAGGCGCTGGAGGCGCTGGCCGGGGGACGGCGAGGAGAGCGAGACCTCTGCGTGCTCACCTTCGACGACGGTTACCTGGATTTCGCCGAGCACGCCGCGCCCGTCCTTCGGCGCCTGGGCCTGCCGGCTTTGGTCTACGTGACCTCCGGCGTTGCCGACAGCGGACTGCCCCTGCTCCACGACCGCCTCTACCATCTGCTCCGGCTCGCCCTGCGGCGGCGGATCGAGGCGCGGGAAGGGGAGGTCGAGCCGAGGGTGGAGCTCGCGCTGCGGCGGACGCTGGCGTTGCGCGATCCCATCGTCGGACTCGAATGGATCCTGAAGACCCAGCCGCGGCGCGTGGCTCTCCAGGTCGCAAAATGGCTGGAGAGAAGACTCGGCGAGCGGCCGGAGGCGGCGTTGGCCGACTCCCGCCTGCTCGGATGGGAGGATTTGCGGGGCCTCGATCGCGAGCTCTTCTCCGTGGGCGCGCATACCGTCGACCACGCCTGCCTGCCCAACGAGTCACCGGCCGAGGTGGAGCGGCAGCTCGTCGAGTCGAAGCGAGAGATCGAGGCGCAGCTCGGCCGGGAGGTGGCGCACTTCGCCTATCCCAACGGCTGGTACTCGCCCTCGGTCGTCCGCGCCGTGGAGAAGGCCGGCTACCGCAGCGCCACGACCACGGAGGACCTTCCCAACCACGTCGGCATCAGCCCTTACCGACTGCGTCGCCGCTGCGTGTGGGAATATGCCTCCCGCGGGCTTTGGGGGTTCTCGCTCGCGGTCCATGCCTGCAACTTCGACGGCACCTTGCGGTCGCTCGGTCTTTCGCCGTGGGTTTCGGGGGAGCGGCCCGACGGGCTCGGAGACGCGCGGCCACCGCAGGACAGCCCTGCAGGGGAGACGCAGACCGCGCTTTCGCGCGCCTAGGTGCCTTTCATGTCGGCGGAGCGGATGCCGGCGCGGGCGCCCAGCGTGCGCCCCCTCGTCGCCGCGCGCGCCTTCAGCGCGGGCGTGACGGTGCTCATCCCGGTCGTTCTGGCGCGGCTTCTCTCGGTCTCCGACTACGGAACCTTCAAGCAGTTCTTCCTGGTCTCCTCCACGCTCTACCTCGTCCTCGGCCTGGGCGTTCCGCAGAGCCTCTACTACTTCTTGCCGCGCTGCGCTCCCTCCGAGCGGAGAGCTCATGTCTTTCACACCCTGGCCTTCCTCCTCCTCTTCGGCGGTGTCGGTGCCCTGGCCGTGATCGCCGCCACGCCTGTACTCGAGCGGCTGGGCGGGGCGGCGCTTGCCTCGGCCGCGGTGCCGCTGGCGCTCTACGTATGGGGCTTTCTCGGAGGGGCCGCCCTCGAGCCGGGCCTGACCTCCCAAGGGCGGCCGGGGGCGGCGGCGATCGCCTACGTGGTGAGCGATACGTTGCGCGCCGCGGCCTTCGTGCTTCCCGTGCTCTCCGGCCTGGGGCTGTGGGGATCGCTCTGGGGCGGGGTGGCCTTTGCGGCCTGCCGACTGGTCGCCTCCTGGACGGTACTGCTGCGCGGGACGGAGGGTTCCTTCTTCCGCCCGCCGCTTCTGGCACGTCAGCTGCGCTACGCGCTTCCCTACGGCGGCGCGATGTTGCTGGCCATGCCCCAGCAGCAGCTCCACCAGTACGCGGTGAGCCTCACCTCCAGTCCGGCCGCATTCGCCCTTTACTCGGTGGGCTGCTTCAACCTTCCGGTCGTCGACCTCTTGTACACGCCGACCACCGAGCTCTTGATGTATCGGCTGGGCGCGATCGAGAGGGAAGGACGGCCGGGCTCCGAGGCGATCCGGGTCTTTCGCGACGCCGTGGCACGGCTCGCCTACGCCTTCGTGCCGCTGGGGCTCGGCATCCTGGTGATCGCGCCTTCTTTCCTCGGATTGCTCTACGGTCCGAGCTACGTGGAGGCCGCGCCGATCCTTCGGGTGGCCGTGATCTCGGTTCTCCTCGCCATCCTCCCGGTGGAGGGTGTGCTCCGAGCGCGGGCGAAGACGCGGCTTCTGCTCGTCTCGTACCTGGGAAAGATCGCGATCTCCGTTCCCCTCGTCTTTGGTTTCCTCTTCGCGCTCGGGCCGATCGGCGCCATGGTGGGCTTCGTCTGTACCGAAGCCATTCACAAGGGGTTTTTGCTCTTCTGCGCCGCGCGGTCTCTCGCCGCGCGCGCGCTCGGAGAGGTTCTCCCCCTCGGGGCCTTCGCTCGCGCGGGGCTGGCCTCGGTCGCCGCCGCCGCACTGGCCGGGACAGTGCGGCTCTTCTGGCCGCTCGCGCCGCTTCCCTCCGTCGTCCTCCATGGGGGAGCATTCGGGCTCGCCTATCTGGGGGCGCTGAGCGCGGGCGGGATGGGCCCCGCTGCGTGGCGCCGCATCTTCACCGCGCGCGCTTAATTTCCCGGGGGAGGGGGGAGCGAATGGATGCCGTCGATCTCCATCGCATCGCGCGGACGCTCCACCGCTGGAGGGTCCCGCTCGCGCCGACGGCGATCCGGAAGGTGATCCGGCTCCTCTACTCGACGATCCTCCCGGTCGAGGTGGAGATCGGCGAGGGCACCCGCTTCGGTTACGGGGGCCTGGGCGTCGTCATTCATCCCGAGTCCCGGATCGGTGCGCGCTGCCTCATCGGCCAGCACGTGACCATCGGCGGCCGCTCGGGACTCCAGGGGGCACCGTGGATCGGCGACGAGGTCCTCATCTCGCCGGGCGCGAAGATCCTGGGGCCGATCGTGGTGGGCGACGGCGCCATCATCGGCGCCAACGCCGTCGTCCTACACGACGTCGAGCCGGGCCAGGTGGTCGGCGGAATTCCCGCGCGACCGCTCCGCGCCTCGCCCGAGGCGCGCCGCGCCTTTCGCGAGGAGATGAAGAAGCACTTCGGCGTCACGCTCACCTTTCCCGACCGCGCCGGCGGGGGGCAGGGATGAAGGCCATCGCCCTGGTGGGGCCGTACCCGCCGCCCTGGGGCGGGATCGCGGTCCACGTGCGCGCGCTTCGTCGCCTGGCAGAAGAGAAGGGGATCGCCGTTCGCGTCTACGATACGGGCGAGGAGAGTCGGAGCCGATCGGGAGAGGATGGAGTCTTTCGCGGCGGCGGCGTCGCCGGGATCGCCGCCGCGGTTCGTGCCGTCCGAGGCCTGCCGCTCCACGTCCACATTCCCGGCAACAACGCGCGGGCATGGCTGCTGGCTCTCTCCTTCGGAAGACCTTTTCGCCTGCACGGCCCCGGTGCACTGCTGACCGTGCACTCCGGATTGGCCCCGGCGTTTCTGCAGGAACGCGCCCACCGGGAGCTCGCGCGCGCGGCCTGCCTCGGCTTCGAGCGCATCTTCTGCGCCAACGACTCCATCGCCGGTGTCCTCGAGTCCTCGGGCGTCTCCCATCACCGCCTGGAGGTCCTGGAGCCATTCGTTCCCGACGGCACCGGGACCGCGGCCCCTCCCGCAAATGTTCGCCGGCTGCGCGAACGTTGCCGGCCCCTGATGGCGGCCGCCATGGCTCCGGGACGGCAGTACGGCCTCGAGGTTCTCCTCGGCGCACTCGATGCGCTGGCGTCCCGTCATCCCGAGATGGGGCTCGTTCTCTTCGGCCCCGGCGTGGATCGCCTGGTTTCCCCCGAGAGGCTGCGTTCGCTCGAGGGTCGGTGCTGCGTTCTGGGCGAGGTGGATCACGCCGTGGCGCGCGCGATCATCGGCGCGGCGGACATTTTCTTGCGGCCGACCCTCGCCGACGGCGATTCCGTCTCGGTGAGAGAGGCGTTGTCGCAGGGCGTGCGCGTGGTCGCGAGCGATCGGGGGCGGCGGCCCGACGGGGTCACTCTCTTTCGAGCGGGCGACAGTGCCGATCTGGTGCGTGCCGTCGATCTTTGCCTCTCCCTTCCCCCACCGCCGCCGGGCGCGGGCGTGGTCGACGTTTCCGCGCGCCTGCTCTCCGCGTGGGAAGCGGTCGGCCTGCGCGTCGAGGGGGATACGTCGTGATCAAGCCATGGCATTTCGATCCCGAGCGGATTCTCAGGGGCCGCGACATCGTCTGCTTTTCCAACGACTGGGACGGCGACCCACTGTCCAAGACCCACATCATGAAGATCCTGGCGCGCGACAACCGCGTGCTCTGGGTCAACTCTCTGGGCAATCGACGCCCCGACCTGAGTGCCCGAGACCTCGAGCGCATCGGCAAGAAGATCGCCGACATCGCGCGCGGGCTGCGCGAGGAGTGGCCCAATCTCCACGTTCTGGGGCCGATCGCGCTGCCCGCGTTCGGCACCATGGCTCGGACCGTCAACCGCATCGTCTTTCGGCAGCAGGTGCTGATGGCGATGCGCAAGCTGGGCTTTCGGGAGCCGATCTCGTGGAGCTTCCTGCCTTCCTCGGCGCCGGTCAGCGGCGCCCTCGGTGAGGAGCTCCTCGTATACCACTGCGTGGACGAGTTCACCGCCTTCTCGGGCACGCCCGAGGAGATCGGCGAGATGGAGGCGAACCTGGCGCGTAGGGCCGACGTGGTCATCGTCTCCGCGGAGCGGCTGAAGGTCGCCAAGGAAAAGTACAACTCGAACATCCACGTCGTGCGGCACGGCGTGGACCACGCGCACTTCTCGAAGGCGCTCTCGCCCGAAACTCCCGTCCATCCCGACATCGCCGACCTGCCCAAACCAGTGATCGGCTTCTTCGGCCTCATCGCCGACTGGGTGGACCTCGCCCTGGTCCGACGCGTGGCCGACGCCTTCCCCACCGCCTCGGTGGTGTTGATCGGCAAGGTCCAGACCTCACTCGCGCCCCTCGCCGGCGCCCCCAACGTCTACCTGCTCGGCAGCAGGCCCTACGAAGAGCTGCCCTCGTTCTGCAAGGGCTTCGACGTGGCGCTCATGCCCTTCGTCGACAACGAGCTCGCCCGAAGTTCCAACCCGCTCAAGGTACGCGAGTACCTCGCTGCCGGCCTTCCCGTCGTTTCCACTCCGGTTCCGGAGGTCGAGGCTCTGGGGCTTTGCCGCATCGGTCGCAGCCCCGCCGATTTCGTCGAGCAGGTGCGCGCCGCGCTGCGGGATCCGGGCCCCTCGAAGGCGCGCTCCGACGCGATGCTCGGCGAGTCCTGGGAGGCGAAGGTGGAGGAGATCCGCCGCGCCATCCTCCACACCTACCGCCGTCGCATGCTCGGCCAGGCCGCGGCGCGCTCGATGCAGTGAACCGTGCGACGCCTCGTCTACCCCCTGTACTTGCTGGAGACCGTGCCGCCGGGGCGCTTGCTCGAGATCACCGCCCGACGGATCGGCCGCGCCGTCGGAGACCTGCTCCCGGCCGGGCAACCCCCGACCGAGCGCGAGATCCTCGACAGCTTCGGCGCTCGTTCGGTCGATGCGCTTCCCTCCGCCTTCGCACGGCCGGTACCGGGCGAGTGGGCTTTTCATGACGTCGAGCGCCTTCGCGCCGCTGCTCGCGGCATCTTTACCGTGCTGCGCGTCGATGCCGAGCGCACCATGCGCGAAGCAGAAAGGCTCTGGCGCGGGGAGCTCGATGTCTTCGGCAGGCGCGTCTCGGTGCCTCGTGAGCATCGGACCGTCCAGGAAGCCAGCCCCTCGTGGAAGGCGATCGCCTGGGAGCGATGTCCGCGGACCGGCACGCGCTTCGTGAACGGCCGGTCGCCGCCCGGAGTCGATCCGAAGGATGCCTGGGCGGTCGGTCGCCTCGAGCACGTCGTACGTCTCTCGCTCGCCGCGCTCCTCGGCGATCGGGACGAATGGGCCGACGCCGCCCTCGACTGGATGCTCGACCTCGTCCAGGCGCCGCGCGGCATCCAGTGGGCAGTTCCCATGGAGGTGGCGCTCCGCGGGGCCAACATGGCGTTCGCGCTGCGCGCCATCGCCGCCACCGCGGTCCTAGAGCGGCGCCCGCGCGCCTTGCTCCTCGTCCTGCGCGGGCTGGAGGAGCACTCTGCATTCGTCGCCCGGCGACTGGAGGACACGCTGGCCGTTCCCAACAACCACCTGCTCTCCAACGTGGTGGGCCTGATGGTGATGGGGGCGCTCGTCCCCGGTCTCGGCCGTCTGCGCGCGCGCGCCCTTCGACAGGTTCCCCAGTTCTTCCGCCTCGTCTCCCAACAGATCTTGGATGACGGCTTCGGATTCGAGGCCTCGGTCGGATACCACCGCCTCGCGCTCGAGCTCTTCACCCTCGGCGTCCTCTCGTGTCGCGCCCTCGGCCTGGCCGTTCCGGCCGAGGTGGAAGCGCGGTTGCGAGCGGCCTTCCTCGCTTCCGAGCGGCTTGCCGACGGGAGAGGGGAGGCCCCGCAGATCGGCGATGCCGATTCCGGTCGGGCCCTGCCATTCGTCGAGCGGCACGCCCGCGATCACCGGCATCTGCGAGGGGTGGGGAAGATGCTGTTGGACGGCCCCCCGGCCGAGCCAAGCCCCGAGACGTTCTGGCTTTTCGGCCCCCACGAGGTGGGGAGGAGCGGCGCGCTCCGGCGCGGCGACGACGCCTTGCATGCGGCCGGCATCTACGTAATGCGCTCCGCCCGCACCAGCGTCTGCATCGCCTGCGGACCCAACGGCACCGGCGGAACCGGAACCCACGGCCACAATGACAAGCTCTCCGTGGAGATTTGCATCGACGGTCACCGCGTCGTTGCCGATCCTGGAAGCGGTCGCTACACCTCCGACCCCGTCCTTCGGGATCGCCTGCGGGGAACCGCTCATCACTCGACGGCCATGGTGGACGGCGAGGAGCAACAGCCTTTCCTGCCGGGACGACTCTTTGCGCTTCCCGAGCGGGCCCACGCCCGATGTCTCGTTTGGGAGGCGAAAAGAGATACATCCAGGTTCGTGGGGGAACATGCCGGCTATTCCCGCCTTCCGTCTCCGGTGCTCCACCGAAGGGAGGTCGTTCTGCGGAGGCGAGATGGGATCGTCCTCATCACCGACGATTTTCTCGGCCCCGGAACGCATCGCCTGGAGGTCCGCTACCTCCTTCCTTTCCCGATGTCCGCCGTACGCATCCGAAAGGCGTCCTCGTCCGAGCACCACAGCCTGGGACGAACCATCGGGTGGGTGGTCGAGGTTTTGCGCGAGCGAAGGGCGATTGCCATCCTCGCCTCGCCGATCGCTCCCGTCCTGGAAGAGGGCATCTACGCGGAGGGATACGGATTGCTTGCACCGGCGACGATCGTCGTGTTTCGCGAGCACGCGCTTTTGCCCGCGACGATCCGGACGGTCGTTTCACCGGTGTTTCGATGAATCAGAGAGCGGGGGAGGAGATGCTTCGCGAAGGCAAGGTGGAGAAGGAGAGTCTCGTCAGGCGGATCGCGGCGAGAGAGGCGAGAGTTGGCGTGCTCGGCCTCGGCTATGTGGGACTGCCTCTCGGGATCGCCTTCGGAGAGGCCGGATTCCCGGCGCTGGGGCTCGACGTGGATCTCTCCAAGATCGAGAGTTTGCGCAAGGGGAGGAGCTATATCCGTCACATTCCCTCGGAGCCCATCGCGCGCCTGGTTTCACAGCAGCGCATGCGGTTTTCCGCCGACCTCTCGGAGCTGGCGAGTTGTGACGCCATCCTGGTCTGCGTTCCGACCCCGCTCAACGAATCGCGTGAGCCGGACCTCAGCTACGTGCGCGCCTCCGCCGAGGCCATCGCCGCGTCCTTGCGCCCCGGACAGCTCGTCGTCCTCGAGTCGACCACGTATCCCGGAACCACCGAGGAGGTGGTCAAGCCCATTCTGGAGACGAGCGGCCTCCGTGCCGGCGAGGACTTCCATCTCGCGTATTCCCCGGAGCGCGAAGACCCGAACAACCCCGTCTACCGCACGCGGAACATTCCCAAGCTCGTCGGTGGATACACGGAAGCGTGCCGTGACGTTGCCGTTGCACTGTATCGCAGTGTGATCGAGAACGTCATCCCCGTCTCGAGTCCGCGCGTGGCCGAGATGGCCAAGCTCCTCGAAAACATCTACCGGTGTGTCAACATTGCGCTCGTCAACGAGATGAAGATCCTCTGCGATCGGATGAATACCGACATCTGGGAGGTGATCGAGGCCGCGTCCACCAAGCCCTTTGGTTTTCATCCCTTCTATCCCGGTCCCGGCCTCGGAGGACACTGTATTCCCGTCGACCCCTTCTATTTGACCTGGAAGGCTCGCCAGCACGACTTCACCACCCGATTCATCGAGCTGGCCGGGGAGATCAACACCAACATGCCCCATTACGTGGTGCATCGGACCGTCGACGCGCTCAACGAGGACGGCAAGAGCGTCAAGGGCGCCCGCCTCTTCGTCCTCGGAGTGGCCTACAAGAAGGATATCGACGATCTGCGCATGTCTCCTGCCCTCCGTGTCATGGAGCTCTTGGAGGACAAGGGCGCCATCATCGAATACCACGATCCTTATGTTCCGACCGCCCGGTGCGATCACAACGGTCACGCCCGAGAGTGGACCGGCGTCCCCCTCGAGGCCGAGCGACTGCGCCGTGCCGATGCGGTGTTGATCCTCACCGATCACACCCCCGTCGACTACGAACTCGTGGGGCGCGAGGCTCGTCTCGTCATCGATACCCGGAATGCCATGAAGAACGTGGCGGCCCCCTGCGCCCGCATCGTCAAGGCCTAATACCGCAGACTCCCTCAGCATCCCGGGCCCCGGCGCCCCCACCCCACGCCCCTCCACGTCCCTCCTCCACGTCCCGATGTCCGCCCAATCAAACCGGAGCGCCGGGGCACACCCATCCCGCGCCCCCTCCCTCGAGGCGTTCCCCCGGCGCCCTCCCGGGACACCCAGGGACCCTCTCGAGGACCCAGGACACCCTCCCGGAATGTCCGCCGAATCAGATCCGTGGCCCACGACAACCCCCTCGTTCAACCCCGTCCAGATGTGCGCCCAGTCAAAGTCCCGCCCAACGTGGGAACCCACACCATCCCGATGTGCGCCGAATCCAATCCGGGCGCGCAACCCACCTTAGTCCGATGGTCGGCGAACCACCGCGTGCGCCGTAGGCTGGTAAGAGCAACAGGCTCTCCTAGGCGGTACGACGGTCGGTGGGGCGCTGATTTCGAGCCGGTTTGCAGTGATGGGGAAGGGCGGCTGCCTCAGAGCGAGTCGCGCGACCGTGACGTGCCCATTGACCGCATCGCCGGTGCGAC
>QGUN01000123.1 GCA_003242475.1 Pseudomonadota bacterium | reverse complement strand
CCGATCCGGAAGACGCGCTCGTCGGTGCCCAGTACCTCTCGCGCGGCCTGGCGCACGGCAGCCGCCGCCTTCTGGATCTCGGCGTTGCCGGCGTCCATGCCGAGGTGGTCGTTGACCGCCTTGAGGTTTTGGAGGTCGATCAGAACATGTTCGACGTTCGGGTCAGCATCCGCCGTAGCCCGAGCGGCGTAGTATGCCCGCTGGTTCGCGAGTCCCGTGAGCGCGTCGACATTCGCGGCCCGAGCAAGCGCGCGACGCTCCAGAGCCCCGCGACCACGGCCGATGAGGTAGCCAGCGAGCCCGCCGGCCGCGAGCGCGCCGAGCACTCCCGGCGACATCTCGGCACGATCGGTCTCCCCTTCTCCGGCCACGAGACCAGCGCCGGCGCCCGCGACGCCAAAAGCCATCGGGCCGGGGCCGCGCCTGGCCTCGGTGAGCGCCGCGTCGATGGCGCGCTCCAGCTCCGCACGACGCTCCGCGCGACCCATCTCCGGGGTCCGCCTCGCCGAAACCTGATAGCCGCGACGGCGAAGCTCTTCGATGATGTAGCCGTAGAGTTCCTCCGTCCGGAGGATGGACTCGCCGGCCGCGGTCCCTCGCTCCCAGCGCTGGGCCGCGATCTCGCGGAGTCTCGCCAAGTCGTCGATGGAGAGCTGGGGGAGTGCAGCGACAAGCGGACGCGGCACGGGGCGGCCGGTCTGCTGGATGAGTTCGTCTGCGAACTCGGAGACGACGTCGCGCCCCACGAACCGCCGGAGCGGTGCGCCCTCGCGACGGAGACGGTCGATCGCCTGACCAATGAACCGGATCAGCTCGAAGCGCCGCTCCTCGGGCGTCATTTCGTCGAGCGCCTTCGCGGTAAACTGCGCGGCGACTTCCGGATCGAGCTGGCTCCTCGACCAGACGAGAGGCTCCGGCCAGCGAGGCTCGATCACCGTGGGCTCGGTCGCCACCCCCGCCGGCCGTTCCCGATCGGACAGCCTGAGCGGGATCGGCCCCCGGCGCGTGGTCTCGTCGTAGCCTAGCCGGCGCTCCATTTCCCGGGCGATCCGCGTGAGCACCTCCTCGTCCTCGTAGACCGAGGGCTCACGTAGGGCCATCATGATCTGGTCGATGTCCCACGTCTCCGGCGGGCCGCTGATACCGATTTGCTCGCCGGTGTGGGGCAGGCGGCGCACGCCGATTTCCGGCACGGGGCCGCCGGGTTCGGGAACCGGGATGCCGCGCTCGGCAGCAACCGCCTCCAGCGTCGCGCGGGCCCGGAGCAAATCGGCCTGCCGCTCAGGCGAAGCGCTCCCGAGCCGCGTGTTGATGTAAGCGAGGAGGCCAGAGACCTGCTCGTTGGTGAGACGCCGCGCGCCCCGGAGCCCGAGCAGCGCCGCCATCGCGATGAGTGGCGCCGCGGTCTCGTCCGTCATCGTCGGCTCGCCGCCTTCTTCCTCCGCCCGCGCTACCGAAGGCGCGGCCATGGCCCGGCCCGCGAGCGCACCGAGGCCCGCGACGGAAGCAACGCCGCCCACGTCACGGGCCCGGAGTAGAGCACGGCCAAGCAAGCTCGGCTCAGGGGCGAGCATGGCAACCCGAACCATCTCGCGCTCGATCACGCGAGCTGCGTCTTCCTTGCCCCGCTGGCGGGCGAAGGCGGCAAGATCCTGTAGCTCTTGGACCGCCTGCGTGACGATTCGATCCGCCTCCGCCTCGTTCATCGCGCTTCGGGCAGCCGAGACGGCGCGAGTTACCTGATCGGTAACGCCGGCCAACATCCGGCCGAGGACGCGCTCCGAGGCCTCTCCGAGCAACGCGCCGCCGAGGAATGCGTAGCCCGTTGCACGCCCGATGGGCTCATCCTCGAAGCCGGGCCACGGTAGCGCCGCCTCAAGGAGCGCGCCCTCGGCGCCGTAGGCCAACGGACGCAGATAGCGAGGGATACGCGCGTACGAGATCGGCGCCGTAAGAAGCGCATCG
>QGUN01000122.1 GCA_003242475.1 Pseudomonadota bacterium | reverse complement strand
TGATCGGCAGCCGCGGGCTGGCCTCCCACACCTCGCTCTCGCGCGGCTGCAGGCTGCGCAGATCACCGTCCAGCGTCACCAGCTCGATCGACTGCGGCCCCAGCTCTCGCGTCGGACTGACGTAGAAACGCACGGTGAAGTCCATCGCCGGCTTGCCGCCGACGTTGGCGACCTCCGCCGAGATCGGAATGGGAAGCCCGGCGAAAGCTTCCATCGGACCGGAGACCCGGGTCGTCCTGAGATCGGGGCCCTGGGCGAAGGTCACCACCGAGTTCTCGGGCCAGTGGGATGCGTTGCAGCTCGGATTGCAGACCGCCCCGCCGAGCGGGACCTGATAGCCGATGGTTTCGGCCTTGTTCTCGATTCCGACCGTCGCGCTCAACGAGTGGGCCAGCTCACCGTAGTGAAACTCGATCGTGCTCGACCCCTCGAAGAGCCAGATCTGGAAGTTGGCGAACTGGGTTCCTCGCAGCCAGATCCCGGCGCGCCATTCGACGACGAGAATGCGATTCGGGGCGGTGCCGAGGATCTGCGTCTTCAGATGTCCACCGGGGCCGAGGACGTCGAGATCGTCCCACCAAGCGGCGATCATCCCCTCGGGATTGTCGCCATTGGGCAGCGTGTGATTCGAAAAGCGCCAATCGTTCGCGCCGTCGAAGGTGATGTATCCCTGCTGGGTGAGCCAGATGGTGGGCTCGTCCGCGTCGAAGAAGCGGATCGGGAAGTCGATCCGCACCCGCTGCCCCTCGGAAACGAGCGAGGGCGTGTGATCCACCGGCGGCTGCGCCTGAGGATGCGCGATGGGGATGGGCTGATACGTCTGCTGTCGTATCGAGATCTCGTAGGGCGTATGCGTCTGCGCCTCGGCCCTCGAAGAGACGAAAAAGACGAACGCGACAGCGAAAAAGAACCCCCGCAAAAGCAAATGTCTGGCCTTCATCGAGCCTCCTTCGCCCGCCAACGAAGGTGGCCATGGGAGCCCGTTGCAGTCACCCGCCTGCCGTAGCGACAGCCGGTTCTCGAAGCAGGCTCCTCGCGACCTCCCCCGCGGGCCTCGCCTCGGCCCTACCCCGGCCCCGCACCCGTTCCGAGGAACGGCGAGAGTCTATCTCCAAGGCCGGCCAAGAAAAAAGGCCGCCGGGGTTGCCGGCAGCCCTCTCGAGGCTCTCCGCGTTCGACTTCAGGGCCTGCGGCGGGCAAGCCAACCCAGCGCCAGGAGCGAAGCGATCCAGGAGAGCGGCGCGCCTCCCGTCGCCTGGCAACCGCCTTCCTCCTTGGCCGCTTCCCCTCCCTTGGTCTCCGGCGCCTTCAGGGTGAGGCTCACCACCCCCACGCCGATGCGGTTGTGCTGGTCCTTCACCCGCACCGTCACCGCGAATTCGCGCGCGTCCTCCCCTTCGAGGACGGAGAGGGGAGGCGTGCCCACCAGATTGCCCGCGGTGTCGAACTCGAGCTGGAGCTGCCGCTCGAGGACGCTGGAGCCGCCAAACTCGGACCACTTCAGCGTGCCGTCGCCGCCGATGGCCTCGAGCGTGGCCCGATAGGGCCGGCCGGCCACCGCCGTCGGGAGCCGCCTCGTCACGACCGTCAGCCCCCGGTCCCGAGGTACGTCGAGGCGGATCGGGCAATCCACACCCGGCCCGCCGCTGGCGTCCTTGACGTTCACGGTCCAGAGGAAGGAGCCGAACGCCGTGGGCTTGCCGAGGATCACGCCGTCGTCGGTGATCTGCAGGCCCGGTGGAGGCTCCCGGTGGAACTCCGTGACCTCCCCGATCTCCTTGGCCAGCCAGGTGGTATCGACCGACGACCAGACGTACGTGCCGCTATCGGTCCGCCGTCCTCCGGCCGCATGCACCGGGATCTCCACGTGTTCGCCGAAGGTCAGCGGGCCGACCTGGCGGGTCACGCAGGTCAAGGACGAAGGCGATGCCACGACCAGGGAGAATTCGGCGGCCCCCTGCAGGCCCGCCTTGTCGCGGACCCGGACGGTGAAGGAG
>QGUN01000025.1 GCA_003242475.1 Pseudomonadota bacterium | reverse complement strand
CGACGATGCGCCCGCGGCGGGCGGCGGCGCAACGTCGTTCTGGGCGTGAACGAGCGCCGCCAGGCGAAGCGTAACGAACCCGGAGCCAACCGCGTCGGCGAGCACGCCGGCCTCAGCGCGCCTTTCCGCAGCAGGCAACAGGCTCCTAGTGCGGCCGAAGCTGCGCGGCGATGCGCTCGCCCAGGGCGTCGAGCTCGGGCGCCGCGGAGACCAGCACGGGCAGGTAATGCCCCGTCAGCTCCGAGCAGACGGCCACCGCGCTCTCGCGGGCGATTCGCGCCAGCCAGACGCGGTGCCCCGCGGGAATGGCGGAAAAGAGGTTCTCCCATGCATCCGAGGGCACCTCGCTCTCCCAGTAGCGCTCGGTGCCGAGCTGACCGGGCGTTTCGGTGAACGAGAGCCCGAGCTCGCGGGCGCTGGCGCGCGCCGCCTGCACGCGGGCGCGCTCCCATTCGGTGTCGGCGGGAAAGAGCATGGAGAGCACGGCGCGCTCACCGCCGGCGATCTCGGCGCCGACCGGTGGCTGGAGGCGACGGCTTTCGATCTCGAGCCAGCGGGCGAGGAGCTCCGGGCTGCCTTGACAGGCGACCTCCGCGGTGCGCCGCCACATGCGGCGGGCCCGCAGCACGGCCCAGGTGATCTCGCCGAGCGCGCCCTGGTTTCCCAAGAAGACCTGGGTGATCGAGGGTCCAGCCGCCGAGCGCGGGACGGGAAAGGTGCGCACCACGGAGCCGTCGTCGAGGATGACCTTGAGCGCGGCCACGCAGGGGGCGAGGCGCCCCGCCTCCACCCAGCGGCCGGCATAGGGCCCCTCGAGCCATTCCCGCACGGTCCCCCGCAGCACCGAAGGCGGCTGCGACCCCAACGTCAACCCACGGCTGCGCAGCCGCTCCTCGGCCTGCCAGACGGAGACGGTGCCGGGAACCTCGATCCAGAGGTTCGCCTCGTCGATGTTTCCAAATACGCCCATCATGTCTTCCATTTTTCCGGGCTCAAGACTCCCACCGGATCGCAGGCGCGCAGCAAAGCGCGCAGCACCTCGACTCCCTTCTCGCCGAGCTCCTCCGCGAGCGCCTCGGCCTTCTGCAGACCCACGCCGTGGTGATGACTGATGGTCGCCCCCTCCTTTCGCGCCGCGGCGAGCGCCGCTGCCCAGGTGGCGTCGTACTGCTCGATGCCCAGGTCCACGTCCTCGGCGGCGCCGAGGAAGGTGAAGTAGATCGAGCAGCCGTCGGGGTAGGCATGACTGAGGTGCGCCATGCAGAAAGCGTGCGGCGATACCGCCTGGCGCACCGCCTGGTACAGGCGCAGCACGCCGCTCCAGCCGATGGCCACCTCCAGCGTATCCACCCAGCCGCCGAGCTCGAAGACGAGTGGGAAATTCCGCGACACGTCCCAGCGGCGTCGCAGCCACCGCTGCGCCGGTCCCTCGCCCAGGTCGCGCCCCTCGCATCGTGCGCAGACCTCGGCAACCGCCCTCGCCTCCGCTTCCGCCTCCCACCGCTCACCCTCGTGCAGGAGAACGAGGAGGACGGAACGGCGGACCCCTGCCAACCGGTTGAGGATCCCGGGCTGGCGCAAGGCGAGATTCCAAAGCATTCGCAGCGGGGCGGGTCGCGCCTCGCGGGGCTGAAGCTCGCGCATGCCCGGAGGCGGCGTCGGTACCTCCGATTCTCCCGAGGGCCACAGCGCCAGGAGCGAATCGAGGGGGTCGTAGAGGCGCGCCACCGAGGGACGGTAACCCGCCTGGAAGATCTCGCGCAGCGCCTGCACGCCGTGCTCGAGATCGGGGAAGCGCCACGCCGAGCCGATCGCGATTTCGGGCGCGGGCCAGATGCGGAACGTGGCCTCGGTGATCACCGCCAGGCTGCCTTCGCTCCCGGCGAAGATCTCCAGCCAGTCGGTGCCCGGAACCGGACGCGAAGGCCGCACGACCTCGCCGGTACCGAGAACGCATTCCGCCTCGACCACCATGTCTTCGATCTTTCCGTACCGGGATGAATGCTGGCCGGCGGAGCGCGTGGCGATCCAGCCGCCGACGGTCGAACCGCTGATCGAGGCCGGCGCGTGGCCCAGGGTAAATCCCTCCGAACGCAACATGCGCTCGAGGTCGAGGCCGATGGCGCCCGCGCCGGCGGTGACCTCCAGGCGCTCGCGATCGGGCGGGTGAATCTGCGAAAGCCTCCGCGTATCGAGCGCCAGTCCATGCGGCCGCATGGGTACCAGCGCCCCGAGCACGCCGCTGCGCCCACCCACGGGAACCACCGGAATCGACCGCTCCGAGGCAAAGCGCAGGATTCGTGAGACCTCCTCGGTGTCCTTCGGATAGAGCACCGCATCCGGCGGCCGCGGCATCAGCCCCTTGCGCCGCAGAAGGATGCCCTTGGGCCACATGTCGCGAGAGGCCGCCACGCGATCCTGCGGCGAGATGGAGATCGCCTCCACGCCGGTCGCGCGCCGCAGTTCGGAAAGCAGTGCCCCGGAGGGCTGCGGGATCTCGGCGAAGGAGTGGAGAGGCGGAAGCCGACTCATGGTGCGGGGACGCGACGCGCACGCTGCGAAAGCCAGTGCGCGAGCTCGACCAGGGGAACGCCGGTGGGGCAGACATACTGGGCCTCTTCCAGCTCCGCGGGGCGAAGGCGCGAAAGCGCTCGGCGCGCGTGGGGAAGGTCCACCGAGGTCCGCGCCCACTGCCGGGGCAGAAGCGAGGCGCCGTCGTAGACACTTCGATCCATGCGGGAGAGATTCCCGTCGAAAGCATCGCAGAGCCCGCAGGCGATGCAGCGCCCCGCGGCCGTCAGCATGGCGCGGTCCTGCGCCGTGGTGGGGATGAGTCCCTCCGGGCCGTAGTTCTCGTAGAAGCGCTCGATGCCGCCCTCCCCACGCAATAGCCGCTTGAGCGGCCGCGCCGCGAGCGCACGGTAGGCGAGATAGAGGTTCCCCCAGAACCGACTCATCCGCCCTCCCCGGCAAACGATGTGCCTTGCGCGGCGACGACGGCAGCCCGGCGCCCGGCGATGTATCCCGAAAAGACCGCCACGCCCATGGCGCTCCCGTCGCGCGCCGGGTCGTGGCCCGCCAGGACGTCACCGCAGGCAAGGAGCCGCTCGTCGACGATGGCGCCGCCCTCGTCGAGGGGGCGCAACCCCCCGTCCACCCGTACTCCGGCGCGGAAGAAGGCCTGTTCCTCGACGACCTCGTGCGCGGTGAGCCGAAAGGTCGAGGCGCAACCCGGCCCCGAGACCGCAACGGGCAGCCGCAGAGTCGGCTCGTAGAGACAGCCGTTTTTCGCCAGCCCGCCGGCGAGATACTTGCCCGTGGCCAAGACCACCGCCCTCGCCCGAACGGGCGTCCCCGGCTCGTTCTTCTCGGGCTCCTGGCCATTCGGGAGAAAGAGCCGTGCGGGGGGCGGAAGCGGCCGCGCCGGGCGATACTCGAGGGTGTCGAGGTCGCGGTCGTCTCTCGCCCGGATCTCCCCCCGCACCACCGCCACGCCTTCTCGCTCCAGCGCCTCGTCGAGATAGCGCTGCAGGCGCTGGCCGAGCACCGACTGGCGCGTGGCCAGGCTCTCCGACGCCGGCACGTAGAGCGCGTCCTCGAGCTGCCGCAATACCACCTCGGGATCGCCGCGGGAAAGAACGGGCGGCAGAAGCAGCCTCTTTACGTTGGGAGAGAGCGCTCGCCTCACGCTGGCCACGAATCCTGCCGGATCGTCGTCGATGCGAGCGGCGATCTCGAAGGGCTGCAGCAACACGTCGTCTCGGCGCGAAAGGAAATCGCAGGCGACGGGGACGAAGCTCCGGACGAGTCCTGCCGCGGCACAGGCGTCGGTGAGCAAGCGCGCCCAGAGCTCCGCGTCGTATTCGAGGTGATCTCGAAAGCCGACCACGCCGATCTGCGACTCGACCCGAGCGAGGTCGCCGTCGATGATCGAGTGCAGCGCGCCCCCGGAGAACTTCAGCGTGCCCACGGGCGTGGGCAGGCAGCGATTGGCCTCGGTCGGCGAGGCGAAGCGCACGCCGTCGATGGCGTCCTCGGCAAAGGCCAGCGCCTCCGGGAATCGCCCCAGCTCGTCGTAGAGGATGGCGTAGGGGTGATCGGGCCGCGAGGCGGCGAGGTGGTGGACACAGGCCTCGAGGGAGAGCTCCTGGCCGCGCGGTCTTCGCGGCGTGGCCAAAGGATCGGGCGCCACGTCGAGGGCGCCGGAGCTGAGCGCCGTGGCGCCGAGCGCCCGCCGCACGAGGACGACCTCGGCGCCGCGCCTGCGCGCGGCGAGCGCCGCCACCGCGCCGGCGATCCCGCCCCCGATGACGAGCACCTCGGTGCGGAATTCCCCCTCCACCACCACCTCAGTGCACCTCCATCGGGACGGATGCCTCGCGCGCCCACGTGCGCGTCGTCGGGCCTGAAGCCGCCGGGCGCTCCTCCACCTCCGCCGGAAGCTCCGCCAGCGCCGCGGCGCCGAGGTGCAGGCACCGCGAGAGCTCCTGCTGCGCCGCCGTGGCTCCGACGAGAACACCGCGCTGGCCCTTCCACCGAAGCTGCAAGAGTGAAAGCAGCTCGTTTCGGTGCGCCTGCGCGTCGAGCCCGAGCTCCCGGGCGAGAACCGCCGCCGCGAGCTGCGCGCAATCCGTGCCCTGACAGGGCCCCATGCCGAGACGGTTGCGGCGGCGAAGGTCGAGGAGCCGTCGCGCCTCCTCGTTGCGGATGGAGTAGACGAGCTCCGCAGCCGTGACCTGCTCGCAGCGGCAGACCATCTTCCGCAGACGAGGCTCCCTCCGGGAAAGCTCGCAGATCGCCACCGCGTTCGTGCCGTGTCGGTAGGCCATCCGCGCCACCGCCGTCTCGGAAAAGCCGTACTCGCGGGCGAGCGCGGGGATGTCGGGGAAAGACTCGCCTCCGGGCAAAGGCTCCAGGTGCGTGCGACAAGGGCGGCGCGGCACCCCGAGGCGGTCCTCGATCACGTCCACCGCCTCCTCGGCCATGATTCGGTAGGAGGCGAGCTTGCCGCCGACCATGCTCAGCAGGCCGTCTGCGCCCTGAAGTCGGTGGTCGTAGATCGCGTGCTCGCGGCTGAGGTCGTCTTCCGGCTTGCCCCAATCCCAGACCGTGGGACGGATCCCGGCCCATGCGCGCAGGATCCGCGCCTGCCCGAGCGAGGGGATGGTTCGCTCCACCGCCTCCCAGAGGTAGCGCACCTCGTCCTCGTGGATGCGGATGTCGTCCGGGTCGCCGTAAAAGTCGTCGTCGGTCGTGCCGATGATCGAGGTCTGCCCGTGCGGCATGACGAAGACCTCGCGCCCGTCGGCCGCCTGGCAGAGGATCCCGTAATTGGAGATTCGGCGATCGAGGGTGAGGTGAACGCCCTTGCCTCCACGGATGCGTAGATGCGCTCCCGCCAGGCGCGCCACCTTCGGGGCCCAGGGCCCGGCGGCGTTGAAGACGAGGCGCGACCGCAATGCCTCCTGCTTCCCCGTCCGCAGATCGCGCAGGACCACGCCCTCGATGCGTCCCCCCTCCCTCAAAAAATCGATCACTTCCGTGTAGGTGCGGATGTCTGCGCCGTGCTGTCGCGCCGAGATGGCGTTGGCGGCGCAGAGTCGAAAGGGGTCGATCCCCCATTCATCGAAGCTGATCGCGGCGATGAGATCGCGCCGAAGCGAAGGCTCGAGGGCGTAGGCTTGCCGCGCCGTAAGGCGCGCACTCGGCTTGCCTCTCTTGTAGGGCTGATACACGTCGTAGAGGTCCAGCACCACCCGGACGGCATAGCCCCACAGGCGCTCCCTGAGCGTCGGCTTTCGCGGATCCTCCGCATGGATGGGAAAGAGAAACGGAATTCGAAACAGCAGGTGGGGCGCGATCCGCTGGATGTATCCCGAGTCGATGCAGGAGAGCTCGGTGACCTTGCGGTCGTACTGCAAGTAGCGCAGCCCCCCGTGGATCATCCCCGAGTTGGCCCCGGAGGAGCCCGCAGCGAAGTCTCGTTTTTCGACCAGCAGGGTGCGATGCCCCCGCATGGCCGCATCGCGGGCGATTCCTGTCCCGTTCACGCCGCCCCCGATGACGATCACGTCGTACATGGGGGCAAGTTAGAAACGGAACGCTCGGACGGCAGGCCTCGGGGCGACCTTCCCGAAGTCGGCCTCCCTTTCGGCAGACGCTATCCGAGGGGTGGCGCGGCGCTCGGCGGAGCAGCTCGTGCAGCCACCCGCCCATCGCGGCGACGGTCGGTCACTGCAGAGCTACCCGGAAGCGAGGACCCTACCCTTCCGGGAGTACGACCCGGATGTGCAGATCCTCGAGCTGGGCGGGCGTTGCGTCACCCGGCGCGCCGGTCATCAGATCGGTTCCCCGCTGGGTCTTGGGGAAGGGGATCACGTCGCGGATGGAGTCGGCCCCCACCAGGACCATGACCAGCCGGTCCAGGCCCACCGCGATCCCCCCGTGCGGCGGCGCCCCGTAGGAGAGCGCGTCGAGCAAGAAGCCGAACTTCTCCTGCCGCTCCTTCTCGCCGATTCCCAGGACCTGGAAGACCTTCTCCTGGATCTCGGCGTCGTGGATGCGGATCGAGCCACCCGCCACCTCGAAACCGTCGAGGACGAGGTCGTAGGCGTTGGAGCGCACCCTGGCCGGATCGGTCGAGAGCAAAGGCACGTCCTCCGGCCGCGGCGAGGTGAAGGGATGGTGGGCCGCCACCAGGGCCTGATGCTCCTCCGAGTACTCGAAGAGCGGAAAGTCGTGCACCCAGAGCGGCGCATGCGATCCCTCGGGGATGAGACCGAGCTTGCGACCGAGCTGCACGCGGAGCTGGCCGAGCACGCCGTTGACCTGCTTGGCCGGCCCCACCTGGAAGAGGAGGACGTCGCCTTCCTGCGCACCGGCGAGCTCGTTGATCCGCGCGCGCAGCCCCGGCTCGACGTTCTTGGCGAGCGGGCTCTGCGTCCAGCTCCCGTCCGGCCCGATCTTGGCGCGCGCCAGGCCCCGGGCGCCGAAGCTCTTGGCCACGTCCTCGAGCTTGTCGAGCTCGCTCCGGCTCATTCCCCCGCCTCCCGGCAGGCGCAAGAGCTTGACGATCCCGCCCGCCGCGACGGCCTCGGCGAAGACCGGAACGCCGCCGCCAGCGGCTTCCTTGACCGCCTCCGTCACGTCGCAGAGCTCCAGCCCGAAGCGGATGTCCGGCTTGTCCGAACCGTAACGGGCCATCGCCTCGTCGTACGTGAGGCGCGGAAGGGGTAGCTGTAGCTTCTGGCCGAGCACCTCCTCGAAAATTCGAGCCAGAAGCCCCTCCATCACCTCCATGACCTGCTCGCGGGTCACGAAGGACATCTCCAGATCGATCTGGGTGAATTCGGGCTGCCGGTCGAGGCGGAAGTCCTCGTCGCGGAAGCACTTGACGATCTGGAAGTAGCGGTCGAAGCCGCTGACCATGTAGAGCTGCTTGAAGAGCTGGGGGCTTTCGGCCAGGGCGTAAAACGACCCCGGGTGGAGGCGAGACGGAACGAGAAAGTTGCGCGCCCCGCCCGGCGTGAAACGCACGAGAAAGGGCGTCTCCAGCTCCCAGAAACCACGCGACGAGAGATAGTTGCGCGTGACCTGGTTGATGCGGTGGCGCGTGTGGAAGATCCGCTGCATCGCCGGCCGCCGCAGGTCGAGGTAGCGGTAACGGAGACGGAGCTCCTCGCTCGCCTCCACCTCGTCACGGATGACGAATGGCGTGGTTCGCGCCGAGTTGAAGACGTGCAGCTCCTCCGCGTGGACCTCGATGGCGCCGGTCGGCAGCTTGGGGTTCACGTTGGCGCCGCGCGAGGCGACCTTGCCGCGCACCCCGATCACGTACTCCAGCCGGAGATCTTGCGCCGCGGCGTGCGCGTCGGCCCCGTGCGCCTTGTCGAAGACGATCTGGGTGATGCCCTCGCGGTCTCGCAGGTCCACGAAGATGGCGCCGCCGTGATCGCGCCGCTGGTGGACCCAGCCGAAGAGCACCACTTCCTCACCCACGTGGGAATGATTCAGCTCGCCGCAGCTATGCGTGCGGCGCATCTCGACGAAGGGGGACGACACGGGAAAACTCCGATCGGCTCGAAGGAGCCGGCGTTCACGGCGCCGGCGAGCCGCCGATTCTCCCGACCGGCCAACCACCCGTCAAGGGCACCATTCGCCGGAAAAGGGGGGCCGCCCGGTAGCCAGCCTCGGAAGCAGGTGGTTAGGTTCTGCACAGGTGACGGCGGGACTGCCGCAGTGGAGGGGGGACCAACGTGATCCACATCGACATCCACCAGGAAAAAGGCGCTCGGCGGAAGATCCTGCACACGACGGACCGAACCCAGCTCGTCACCTACACCCTGCCGCCCGGCGGGATGTACTACGAGGAAGAGGGCTTCGTCTCCAGCGACCAAGTCCTCTACGTCGTGGAAGGACGGATCGAGCTGGAGGTCCAGGGCGAAAAGCGCGAGATGCGTGCCGGCGAGGTGGCCATCATCCCCGCGGCCACGAGCTATCGCTACCGCGTGGTCGGCCGCCGACCGACGACCTTCTTCAGCGTCTTCGGTCCGCCGGCCTATCCTGCGGAGGAAAGACCGAGCCTGCACGAATCAGCCTCGTACGGTCTCGGCCGCGAATACGACTGACGCCTTCGGAGATCGAGATGAAGACCCGGTTTCCGCTCCCCTTCCTCCTCGGGCTCATGGCCCTGGGAGGCTGCGACTGCGCCGCAGTGGGAACGTCCTCCGAGAATCTGAGCGTCCTCTCCTTCGAGATCGTCGATACCGACCCGCCGGCGGATGCGCGCGGCGAGGGTCTGGTGGTCGTGCCCGGCACCCACGTCACGCTCATGTGGACCCTGGAGGATACCCCCGAGCGCGTGGTGCTCGCGGCCAACGACGAAGTCCTCGGAGAGTGGGGGCCTGGCGAAGACCCCGGCCGCTTCGTCGACGAATGCGGCCCCGCGCGCTGCACCACCGCCGAGCCTGGTCAGGTCCTCTACACGCTGAGCGCTTTCTTCGGCTTCGGCGGCCGCACCGCCGACAGCCGCTCCCTCCTCGTCACCGTCGCTTCCAGTGCCCTGCAGGTGCACGAATTTCGCGTCAGCCCCAGCCGGATGACGAAGGGCGGAACGGTCGAGCTGCGCTGGACGACTTCGGGCGCCCACCTCGTGGAAATCAGCGCCGCGCCTCCTGGCGGCGGCGATCGGACGACCGTGGCCGTCCTCGAGCTACCCGAGGCGCAGGCGGGCACGCTTCGCCACTCGGTGACCCAACCCACGCGTTTCGAGCTCGCCGCCGTCGCCCCGGACGGCAGCCGGGTGGAGACCTCCGCCACCGTCGCTTTCGAGGACGAGGCCTACTTCACCGAGATCTCCGCCGACCCGCCCGAGGTTCGCCCCGGCGAAACGACGACGCTTCGCTGGAAGGGCGTGGGCATCGAGCGGCTGGCGATCCTCCGCGACGACGGGGAGCCGCCGCTACTGGGCATCCACGGCGACGAGGCCTCCGAGGGCTCGCGCGTGGTGACGGTGCACGGGCCCGTGCGCTTCCGCTTCGTCGGCACCGCCGCCGATGGCGAGCCGGTCGAGACCCTCTGCGACGGCGACGGCTGCCGTCCCGCCGAGCTGGACGTCTCGCCGCCGCCGCGCACCCGCGTCCTCTCCTTCCGCGCCGAGCCGTCCTCCATCGTCCTCGGGCAGCAGAGCGTCCTTCGCTTCGAGACCGTCTCCGCCGAGGCGCTGCGACTGCTCTGGGAGGAGGATGGCGTGGTGCACGAGCAAGAGATCGATCCCGCCGAGGACAGCTATCCCGTCTCTCCGACGCGAAACACCGTCTACACCCTCCAAGCGCTCAGCCAGGGGAGCGTCGCCTCGACCGCGATGGCCTTCGTGGAGGTTCGGCCGTGGGCCGTGCTCCACGCGCCGTCCGAGGTGCGGGCCGGAGAAACCATCCGGGTGGAATGGCAGACCGCCGGGGCGCTGGCCATCCAGCTCGACCTGGACGGCGTCCCCCAGAACGTGCAAGGCCTCGATCCGGCCGGAGATGGTCTGGAGCTCGAGATCCCGGCAGGGCTTCCCGAAGGGACTCGCTTGAACCTCGTCCTCACCGCCCTTGGTCCGCACTCGCTGGAGACCATCTCCCGCAAGCTGACCGTCGTCGGAGGCGAGTGATGCTCGGAACTGTAGTTTCTCGCGACCCCGGCTGGTCGCGTCCTGTAAGGACCGCCGTCCCGCCGCGCGAGATCGCGGCCGACGCCCGCGCGAGCCAGTGGCAAGCCAGTTGCATTGCTCGCCTGCGGGTGTCGGCAGCGCCCGGAACTGGCCCGGGCCACTGTGCCCGGGCCCCCTGGCCCCGGAGCGGGCTGGCGGCGGCGCAGGGGGGCGGCGCCGCTCCGGGGCCCAGGGTTATTTCGGAGGTGGGAGCATGCACGTCGATCCGATCTGCGGCAAGCAACTTCCCGATTCCGAGGGTGCTCCGAGCGTCGAGTACCGCCGACGCCGCTACTACTTCTGCTCCCCCACCTGCCGCGCTGCCTTCCTGAAGCGCACCGAACGCGCCCGAATCCGCGAACTCGCCCGCGTCGGCGCCCTCCTCAGCGATGGCAAGGTGCGCTGGGGCCTTGCCTGATCGCGCCGCCCCCTTTCGCGCCTCCCGCCTGCTCGCACCGCCGCCCCTTCCCGACGTCGAGCGTCGAGAGCCGAGACCAGCAGCCGCGCCTCCTCCCGACGACCACCGCTCGCGGGCTCCCTCGAAACGCAGTCCAGGGAGGCGAGCTCGGTTTTCGTACATCGATGTAGTTGCGGCGGCGCCTGCAACGCTCGCCGTGGAGCTTGCCGTTCTCGCCTACCGCCTCGGCCACCTCGATACGGCTCACGACAGATTCCGAGTGAAGGTTGCGCGGCCTACCGAACGGGCGATTCAACAGTGGCGACACCTACCCGTGCGCGGCCTACAAAAATCAAAACAGCTACTTCGCCGGGAGTGGGCCTCCCCCGCCTGCAGCCTCCCCCGCCAGCTGTCACGTACCCTCTTCCGCGCTCGAAGAAGAGCCGCGGCGGCCCTCCGAAAGGCCACCGCCGACGGCGGCAAGAAGACCGCTTTCCCAACATGGCCCACTCGTTTCCCTCTCGGTCCGAGAGCCACGGTCCGTTGCGCTCACTCGGAAATCGACCAGCACGAGGCGGCGGAGGCGGTGGGGCGTGGCGCTTCGTGCCTGCCGGCTTCTCGTTGCTCGCTTCGACGAGCCGCCGCTCGTGCGGCGACGAGCGACGCAGGCATGGCCGTCGTCACGTCGAGGGGCGAGGCGTGAGCACACGGCACCGACGAGTTTGAGGATCCAGACCGTACCTGGCCGTGGTGAGCAGCCCCGAATGCAAGGTGCGAAGGGGGAGCATGCCCGAAGACATCTCAACGACGGTAGTGCTGCAACGAGCTTCACACCCGGCCCGTCGACGGGAGGGATCTGGGGCCGCTCCCCCGCATCCGTCGACGCGGCAGCAGGTGCCATGCAGTCGGGCAGAGGGTCATGGGACACGACGAACGTGGGCTCATCGAAAGCAGGGTCAACGGCCGCCGGCCGGGAAATGCGCCGATGACTGGAGGGCAAGACCGCGGTCGTCACCCGCGCGTGAGCGGAATCGGACGACGACGGGGCTCGCGGCGGTGGCTCCTTCCGTGAAGACGTGGGGCGATCGTCGCGGCAGACCGGCCTTGGGCTCAGGTCCGGATGGCGCGGAGGCGGAGCTGGGGGCGGCGGAGTCCGCCGTAGGTGTCGATTGCGAGGGTGAAGGCGAGGTCGACGTGGCGGGAGAGATCGGCCAGGCGATGGCCCATGCCAAAGCCGATGGCGTCGACGAGGGGGGCGTCGTCGAGCTGCAGTTTCAAATGGCCGCCATTGTTTCCGTTTGCGCCGACGACGCGGCCGCGGACGGCGGTGCCAAGGAGGGCGAGGACGGGCTCGGGATTGCCGGCGCCGAAGGGGCCGAGGGCGGCGATGGCCTCGCAAAGGGGCTCGTCGATGTCGGCCGGTCGGAGCACGCTCTCGACGACGCAGACGGGCTCGGCGGCGGCGGGGTCGAAGCTCTCCTCGGCCACGCGCGAGAAGGCCTCGGCGAAGGCGGGCACGGCCGCGCGGGCGATGGTCAGGCCCGCCGCCTGCTTGTGGCCGCCGTAGCCTTCGAGAAGGCTGGCGCAGCGCTCCAGGGCCTCGTACAGGTCGAAGTCGCCGATGGAGCGGCCGGAGCCGCGTCCCACGCCGGTCTCGAGGTCGAGGCCGATGACGATGGCCGGGCGCCGGAAGCGCTCCACCAGTCGCGCGGCGACGATCCCGATCACGCCGGGATGCCAGCCTTCGCCAGCGACGACCACCGCCCTCCCCGACTGCCGCTCGGCCTGGGCGGCAGCCTCCTTTAGTAGCTCGCGCTCGATGGACTGGCGCTCGGCGTTGGCGGCGTCGAGGCGCCGGGCGAGGTTCTCGGCGCGGGCTGCATCTTCGGCGAGCAGGAGCTCGACCGCGATGCCCGCGTCGTCGAGGCGGCCGACGGCGTTGATGCGTGGTGCCAGGCGAAAGGCGACCTGGCCGGCGCTGACCTCCGCCTCCGGTTCCATGCCCGCGACGCGCTTGAGGGCGCGGATCCCGGGCCGCGTCGCCTCCGAGAGCCGACGCAGGCCGGCGCGCACGAGGAGGCGGTTGGCGCCGACGAGGGGTACCACGTCGGCGATGGTGCCCAGCGCCACGAACTCCAGCCACTCGCGCAAGTCTGGCTCGCGCCGGCGCTCGAACCACCCCCGCCCGCGCAGAAAACGCCGCAAGGCAACGCAGAGGAGGAAGGTCACGCCCACGGCGGCGAGCTCCCGGGTCGGATAGCGGCAGCCGGGCTGCCAAGGATTGAGGATGGCGACGGCGCGCGGAAGGTCGGCCGGGGCCTGGTGGTGGTCGACCACGATCACGTCCAAGCCGAGCGCGACGGCCTCGTCGATCTCCGTCACCGCGGTGACGCCGCAGTCGAGGGTGACGAGCAGGCGCGTCCCCTGCGCGGCAAGGCGGCGAACGGTCTCGGCGGCCAGGCCGTAGCCGTCGCGGAGGCGGTGGGGCACCACGTAATCGACGCGCCGGGCGCCGCAGGCGCGCAGAAAGGAGACGAGCAGCGCGGTCGCGCTCACGCCGTCGACGTCGTAGTCGCCGTGGACGGTGATGGGCTCGTCCTCGACGAGGGCGCGGGCGAGGCGGTGAACGGCGGCCTCGATACCGGCGAGGCTGGAAGGGTCCGGGAGGTCGCGAAGCCGGGCCGCGAGGAAGGACTCGGCCGCGGCGGGGTCGCGCAGGCCGCGGTTCCAGAGGATCTGGGCGACGACGGGATGACAGCCGAGCGCGCCGACGAGCGTCTCGGCGCCTGGCTCGGGCGGGAGGATCTTCCAGCGCACGGCGCGGCATCATACCCGGTGCGCCACCGTGGAAAAGACTTGCGGCCTGCAGCAGGGCTGCTGCAGGCCGCAGGGGTCGCCGTAGCGGCGAAGACGACGAAGCTCAGGCCTGGGCGGTCTTGCTCTCGTGCACCTTGCGCTCGGTCTCGCGCTTCTGGACCCACCTGTCGACCACGAGCGCGATCGGGCCGGCGACGAAGATCGACGAGTAGGTGCCGGCCAAGATGCCGAGGATCATCGCCGCGGAAAAGTCGAAGATGGAGCCGCGCGCGAAGACGAGGAAGCCGAGAAGGGCGATCACGGTCGTCAGGCCCGTGACGATCGTCCGGCTCAGGGTCTCGTTGACCGCGGTGTTGATGGTGTCGTACAGGCTCATCCCCTTGCGCCGGGCCGCCACCTCGCGCACGCGGTCGAAGACCACCACCTTGTCGTTGACCGAGTAGCCGACCACGGTGAGCAGCACCGCGATCGAGGTGAGGTTGAACTCGCGGCCGGTGACCACCCAGTAGCCGGTGGTGATCACCACGTCGTGCACCAGCCCGACCAGCGTGCCCGGCGCGAAGCGCACGTCGAAGCGGAAGAGGACGTAGAGGACGATGCCCACCATGGCGAGCAGAACCGCCATGATGCCGCGGTTGCGAAGCTGCTTGCCGACCTGCGGGCCGACGAATTCGACGCGGCGGACCTCCACGTCCTGACCGAACTCGGCCTGCAGAGCTTCCGAGACCTTGTCAGAGAGGCCCTGAATGACGAACTGGTAGGCGGGCTGGCCGGCGCGCGTGAGGTTGCGAACCGGCTCGCCGCGCTGGGTGAGGGGCAGGCCGGCAGCGCGGGCCGCGCGCAGGAGTTCCGCCTCGGGGACTTCGCGCTCCGTGCGCAGGTCGAGAAGATCGCCCGTCGAGGGATTGAAGCTCAGCCCCACGAAGCCGTAGGACGAAAGCTCGCGGGCGAAGGCCTCGCGATACCGCTCGAGATCCTCGTCGGAGAGGACCGAGACCTGCCCCACGCGGATGAGAAAGGCGTTTTCGTCCGCGGAGCCGATCTGCTGGACGGAAGCGCCACCGAAGCCCGCCTCCGCCACCTGTCCCCGCAGCTTCTCGACCTCCACGGCCCGATGGAACTTCACCTCGATCTCGGTTCCGCCTGCGAAGTCGACGCCGAGGTTCACCCGCAGGGGGATGAGCACGAGGATGAGGAGGACCAGAGCGAAGGACGCCGTGACGAAGGTGCGCCGCTTCCCCAGAAAGTCGATTGTCGTGCCCGGCTTGATGATCTCCATGCAGTTCTCCCCTCGCCGGCCTCAAACGGAAACGGTCTGGGCGCCGCGCGCCAGCAAGAACTCGTTGATGACGCGCGTCACGTAAACCGCGGTGAAGAAGGAGGCGATGATGCCGATGCTCAGCGTCACCGCGAAGCCGCGAACGGGCCCGGTGCCGTACTGCAAGAGCACGAAGGCCGCGATCAGCGTGGTCACGTTGGAGTCGAAGATCGCGGTGAAGGCCCTGCGGTAGCCTTCGCGGATCGCCGCCTTGCCCGCACGTCCGGCCCTCAGCTCCTCGCGGATGCGCTCGCTGATGAGCACGTTGGCGTCCACCGCCATGCCGAGCGTGAGCACGAAGCCGGCGATGCCCGGCAGCGTGAGCGTGGCGCCGACCGAGGAGAGCGCTGCGAGGATGAGCAGGCCGTTGAGCAGAAGCGCCGCGGAGGCGATGACGCCCTGGCGCCGGTAGTAGGCGATCATGAAGGCGATCACGAGCACCAGGCCGATGATCGCGGCGGTGCTGCCGCTGCGCACGAGCTCGGGGCCGAGGGAGGCGCCCACCGTGCGTTCCTCGAAGATCGAGACGGGAGCGGGCAGCGCGCCGGAGCGGAGGACGAGGACCAGGTCGTTGGCCTCCTCCAGAGCCTGGTTGTAGTTGGCCGTCCCCAGGGTGATCTGCGCGTTGCCGTCGGGGATCTTCGAGTTGATCACGGGCGCCGAGTTCACCGTGTCGTCGAGGACGATGGCCAGGCGCCGGCCCACGTTGGCCCCGGTGAGCTCGGAGAAGATGCGCGCGCCCTCCTTGTCGAAGGTGATCGCCACGTAGGGCCGGCCGGCGCCCAGGCCCCCCTGCTCCACCGCCACGCGCGCGTCGGTGAGCTTGTCGCCGGTCAGCTCGACCTTGGAACGAAGGAGATAGCTGCGGTAGACCGCCGGCCCGGCCACGCCGATGGCGTCACGCTGCTCGACACGGCCGATGAAGAAGCGCGTGCCCTCCGGCGCCTTGCCCTCCAGCACCTTCTCGAGGAGCTTGCGGTCGGCGGACTGCAGATAGGCCTGGTAGCCGTCGTGACCGCGGGTGACGCCTTCGGGCAGGTCGGTAATCCTGGAAAGCGCCTCGTTGGCCTCGTCCTCGGCGGTCAGGCGGAACTCGAGCTGCGCGGTCTTGCCGAGCAGCTCCTTGGCCCGTTCCGGGTCGGTGAAGCCCGGGAGTTGAACGAGGATGCCGTCGGAGCCACGCTTGGCGATGGTCGGCTCCGTCACGCCCCAGCGGTCGACGCGGTCGCGGATGGTGCGGAGGGCCTGATCGACGGCCGATTCACGGAATTGCTCGAGAAAGACGGGGTCGAAGACCCAGCGGTCGCCGGCGAGCCGCCGCATGTCGCCCCAGTAGGACTCGGCCGCCGTGCGAAAGGCTGCCGCGTCCTGCTCGCTGGCGAACGAGGTGCGGACGGAGTCGCGCGAGGGATCCACCTCGATGGAGGCGTAGGCGAGCCCCTCCCGGTCGGCCCAGGCGCGCATCTCGTCCGCCCGGCGCTCGATGCGGTCGCGCACCGCCTTGTCCACGTCCACGCCCATGACCAGGTGGACGCCGCCCTGCAGGTCCAGGCCGAGCGTCATCCGCTTCTTGGGCGCCCAGGACGGAAGCGCCGCCTCGAAGGCTTCCTTGTCGTTGCGCTGATCCGGGGGCAGCGAGAAGTAGACGAACGTGGGGACCAGGAAGTAGATGGCCACCAGAACCACGGCCACCACCAGCCCGATCCGTCCGAAGAAGCGACCTTCCATGCGTACCTCGCCTTGGCCGGGTCGAATGGCTTACTTCTTGCCCGTCGGTTCCGCGCCGGGCTGGGGCCCGGCGATCTGCGACTTGAGCACCCGGATGCGCACGTCCCGGGCGATCTCCAGCCGCACGGTCTTGTCGTCGATGTCTTCGATCCTGCCGAAGATACCCGAGTTCGTGACCACCTCGTCGCCCACCTTCAGCGAGTTCAGGTACTCCTGATGCTTCTTCATCTGCTTCTGCTGGGGGCGGATGACGAGGAAGTAGAAGATCACGAAAACAAGGATCATCGGCAGCAGCATGGCCAGGCCGGAACCCGGCTGACCCTGCGGCGCCTGCGCGATCACTCCTGCCAGAATCTGGGAGGGCACGGTCTATCCCCTTCTTGCCGAATTGGCCGCAACTGAAAAATGCATGGCGTTATACGACAGGCGACCGGGTGCGGCAAGGAAGCATTGCCACCCCGAAACCCCGCCGCCGCGCCCGGAATTCCGGGGCCGGCGCGCCTGCAACCACGGCCTCAGGCGAAGGGATTCTGCCTGAGAATGGTCTGGCTTCGGTCCGGACCGACGCTGACGGCGACCACCGGGACGCCCGAGAGCTCCTCCACCCGCTCCACGAAGCGCCGGGCGTTCGGCGGCAGATCCTCCCACTGCCGGCAGCCATCGAGGGGCTGCTGCCAGCCCGGCACCGTCTCGTAGATCGGCCGGGCCCGCGCCAGCGTCTCGGCGTCGGCCGGGAGCGTCTCGCGACGCTCGCCGTCGATCTCGTAGGCCACGGCGACGCGGATCTCCGGAAACCCCGAGAGCACGTCCATCTTCGTCAGCGCGAGGCCCCAGAAGCCGTTGACGCGAGCCGCATGGCGCAGGACCACCGCGTCCAGCCACCCGCAGCGGCGGGGCCGACCCGTCACCGTGCCATACTCCGCGCCGGCCTCCCGCAGCCTCTGACCGACCTCGTCGGAAAGCTCGGTGGGGAAGGGTCCCTCGCCCACGCGCGTGGTGTAGGCCTTGGCGATCCCGACCACCCGTCCCAGCGCCCCCGGGCCGATCCCGCTTCCCACGGCGGCGTTGCCCGCCACGGTATTGGAGCTGGTGACGAAGGGATAGGTGCCGTGGTCGACGTCGAGCAGCGTTCCCTGCGCGCCTTCGAAAAGGACCCGCGCGCCGGCGCGGATCTGCTGATCGAGCCAGAGCGAGGCGTCGCGCACGTGGCAGCGGAGTTTCTCGCCGAACTCGAGGTAGGTGCGATACACCTCCTCGCCGTCGACGGGCTTTCCACCCAGCCGCTCGAGCTCGGCATTGGCCCAGGGCAGCGCGCGGGCGATGGCGGCGCGAAGCCTTTCGGGCCGCAGGAGGTCGTAGAGGCGCACGCCCCGGCGCGCCACCTTGTCCTCGTAGGTGGGGCCGATGCCCCGGCCCGTGGTCCCGATGCGCGCCTGACCGAGCGCCCCCTCCCGCAGCACGTCGATCTGCTTGTGCCAGGGCATGATCACGTGGGCGCCCTCGGAGACGACGAGCCGCTCCTCGCGCTCCAGCAGGCCGCGCGCGCGGATCCCCTCGATCTCCTCACAGAGGACGGCGGGGTCCACGACCACGCCGTTGCCGATCACGCAGGCCTTGCCCGGGTGGAGGATGCCGCTCGGGATGAGGCGGAGGATCGTCTTCTCCCCGTTCACCACGAGTGTATGGCCGGCGTTGTTGCCGCCCTGGTACCGGACGACCACGTCGGCGTGCTCGGTGAAGAGGTCGACGATCTTTCCCTTGCCCTCGTCGCCCCACTGGGCGCCGACTACCACCACGTTGGACATGGGGCTCGCTCCATTCGCACAAAGAGCGCCTTCTAACACGGAAGGGAAAAAAAGGCAGTCCGGAGGTGGTGGGAGCGGCCCCGGGCGCCGACATCCCGGCCGGCGCCCGTCTTCAGGGGGAGAAGCGGTCCATGACCGCGGCCAGCGTTTCCACCGCCTCCATGGGCAGGGCGTTGTAGATGGAGGCGCGGATCCCGCCCACGGAACGGTGCCCCTTCAATCCGATGCAGCCGGCGGCCTCGGCCTCGGCGAGGAAGCGCTTCTCCGCCTCCTCGGTCGGCAGGCGGAAGGTCACGTTCATGCGGGAGCGGCTCTCCCTTTCCGCGTGCCCGAGGAAGACGTCGGGCCGGCGGTCGATGACCTCGTAGAGCATGGCCGCCTTTTTCTCCGCGCGGCGGGCCATCTCCGGAAGGCCCCCCTGCTCCTCGATCCAGCGGAAGACGAGGCAGCAGAGCCAGATGCCGAAGGTGGAAGGCGTGTTGTACAGCGATCCGGCCTTGGCGTGGGTCTGGTAACGGAGGACCTTCGGTACCGTGGGCGAGCCGGAGAAATTCTCCAGGATCGAGCGTCGCCCAACGACGATGGTCACGCCCGATGGCCCGGCGTTTTTCTGCGCGCCCGCGTAGAAGAGACCGAATTTGGAGACGTCCAGCGGCCGCGACAGAAAATCCGAGCTCATGTCCGCCACGAGCGGAACGGGCGAGTCCGGGACGTGCTGCCACTGCGTGCCATAGATCGTGTTGTTGGTGGTGATGTGCAGATATGGCGCGCCCGACGGCACCTCGATCCTCTCGTCGGGGCGCGGCACGCGGCGGTATCCGCCCTCCTTCGAGCTCCAGACCTCCACCGCATCGCCCACCGTCTTCGCTTCGGCGAAGGCCTTCTCCGACCAGGCGCCGGTCGTCACGTAGGCGCCGCCCGGGCCGAGATTGAGCGGCACCATGGCGAACTGCAGCGACGCGCCGCCCTGCAAGAAGAGCACGTCGTAGTCGTCCGGCAGAGACAGAAGCCGCCCGAGCGTCTTCGTGGCGTCGTCGAGGATCGCCTGGAAGGTCGAGCTGCGGTGGCTCATCTCGAGGACGGATAGACCCTCTCCATGATCGACGAGGCGACGCTGCGCCTCCTCGAGGACGGGAAGGGGAAGGACAGCGGGACCGGGGTTGAAATTGAATTTCCGAGCCATCGGCCTTGCCTACAGCTTGATGGGGGTGACGCGAAGGACGTGGGGGATGGAGCGCAGCTTCTTGAGCACCTCGGGCGGGACCTCCGAGTCCACGTTGATCATGGAGAAGGCCTGCCCGCGAGGCGCCACGCGGGAGAGATGGATGCGCGCGATGTTGATCCCCGCGTCGCCGAGCACCATGCCCACCATGCCCACGATCCGGGGCACGTCCTCGTTGCGCAAAACCAGGAGATTTCCGCTGGGAACCGCATCCAGCACGAAGTCGTCCACGCGCACGATACGCGGGTCGTGCTTGCCGAGGAGACTCCCGACCACCAGCAGCGAGGAATCCCTGCCCTCCAGCCGTACGCCGATGGTAGAGGCGTAATCGGGGCTCTCCGCCTTCTTGACCTCGGCGATCTCCAGCCCGCGCTCCTTGGCCAGCTCCGGCGCGTTGATCTCGTTGATCGGATCCTGCGTGAAGTAGCGCAGCATGCCCTTGAGGACCTGCGCCGTCAGCGGGCGGACCGGGTGGTTGGAGAGCTCGCCGGCGATCTCGATGGTCACCTTCGAGGCGCGCTCCTCGCAGAGCTGCCCGGCCAGCGCGCCCACCTTCTCCGCCAGATCCAGCCACGGACCGAGGACCTCGAGGACCTCGGCGGAGACCGAAGGCACGTTGACCGCGTTGCGCACTTCACCGCGCGTGAAGTAATCGACCACCTGCTCCGCGAGGATCTCCCCGACCACCTGCTGGGCCTCCTGGGTGGAGGCGCCGAGGTGCGGGGCGGCGACGAAATTCTCCAGCGCGAAGAGCGGGTGGTCGGGCGGCGGCGGCTCCGTTTCGAAGACGTCGAGCGCGGCGCCGGCGAGATGCCCGGACCGCAGCGCCTCGGCGAGCGCCATCTCGTCCACCACCCCGCCCCGGGCGGCGTTGACCAGGTAGGAGCCGCGCTTCATTTTCGCCAGCGTCTGGGCGTTGATCAGGTGGCGGGTCTGCTCGGTCAGGGGCACGTGCAACGAGACCACGTCCGAGCGCGACCAGAGCTCCTCCAGCGGCACGAGTTCCACGCCGAGCTTGAGTGCCGCCTCGTTGGAGATGAAGGGGTCGTGGCCGATCACCTTCATGCCGAAGGCCTGGGCCCGCTGCGCGACGATCGCGCCGATGTTGCCGATGCCGACGATTCCGAGGGTCTTGCCCCGAGCCTCGCGGCCCTGGAAGCGCTTTTTCTCCCACTTGCCCGCCTTGACCGAGGCGGTGGCGGAAGGGATGTGGCGGAGCATGGCCAGGATCATGGCGAAGGTCTGCTCGGCCACCGTAACCGCCGACGCCCCCGGCGTGTTCATCACCACGATGCCGCGGCGCGTGGCCTCGTGGACGTCCACGTTGTCCACGCCCACGCCCGCGCGGCCCACGAGCCGGAGCTTGGTGCCTGCCTCGAGGACCTCGCGATCCACCTTGGTGGCGGAGCGGACCAGCAGGGCGTCGTAATCGGGGATGATGCGGAGGAGCTCCTCCTTCGGGAGCCCGACCCGGACGTCCACCTCGAGGCCGCCCTTGCGGAGAATCTCTATCCCTGTGGGTGAAAGTTCGTCGCTGACCAGAACCTTCGTCGCCATCCGGACCTCTCGATCAGAACGAGGCGAGTTCCAGAGAAACCCAGGCGGATAGGGCCTCGTTTCGTCGCTTGGCGAAATGTAGAGCCCCCCGCCAGCACCTGCAGCCGGACTCGTAGCCGACCGACGCGCGCTGCTCCAGGAGCCGGGCGCGCGTGAGCGTCGGAAGAAACAAGAGGTCGTAGGACAAGGTCAACCCCCGCAAGGGCACCACCGTCGCTCCCGCCCCGATCGCTTCCAGAGAATCCAGGAGCGCCGGCGGCACCTCCAGGAAGAAATCCGGGTCCGAAAAAAGGGCGTCGGGGCTGGCGAGGATGCGAGCGGATCCCTCGCGGGCCATTCGGCGGAAGCTGGCGCGGAGCTGGTGACCGGCCTCGGCGGTCAGCGATGCCCGCGTCACCGCCTCCGTCATGCGCCAGGTCTCCGGGTCCACGCGGACGATCCCCGATCCGGCCAGAGGCCCCAGCCGGAAGGCGGCATCGAGGAAGGTCTCGGAAAGGTCCGGGTCGGGCCACGCCCGGACGTCCTGCCCCACCCGCGCATCGAGGCCGACCTCCGAGGAGACGTCCAGCCGCGTCCCCAGCGCCACGCGCGCCTGCGTCACGGAGCGCAAGGGACGGGCATCGAGTTCGTCGTACACGCGGGAGGGCGCGCGCGTCTCGTGGCCGGCGAGGAGGTGGCGAACCTCGGCCATGGGGATCCAGGCGTGGCGGACCCCGCCGTAATGGCGCGAGAGCTCCGAGCGGGCCTCCACGCCGAACAGCCCCCAGCCGGCGACGCCGCCGGAGGTCTGCTCGTACCCGTAGAATTCCTCCCGCCAGCCCGCGTAGGGCGTCAATGAAAGGAAGCGCCCGAAGACGAAGGAGCGCGAGAGCGTGGGGCGCAGAGAGAAGCGCTGCACCGCGGGCATCTCACCCGCCTGCAGGATGCCATCGCGCTCGCTTCCATCCGGGTCGGGGCCGGGATAGCCGATGTCGCCCGGGCCCAGCCCGTCTCGGCCCCAGTCGCCGAAGCCCCGTGCGGTCAGCGGCGCGAAGCGCGTGGCCCCCAGGTGCAACGAGAGCCCGAGGCCACCGGGAAGCGTCAGGCGCGCAAGATCCACCGCCGCGCCGGGAATGCGGGCGAAGGTATCGCGCTGGTTGTGTCCGAAGAGCCGAATCGATTCCACGTAGCCGGGTGGAACGGAGGCGCGGTCGGGAAAGGCTGGGCGCAAGTCCTGGAAATACTCCGCCTCGCCGAGCAGGAGCAGCGGCCCCGCGCGCCATCCCGCCCAGGCGGTGGAACGCAGCGCCTCCTCGCCCCGTAGCACGATGTCGTCGGTGAAGTCGCGGATGAAGTTGCGATCGGAGACGAGGTTGATCGCCACGCGGTCGGAAAACCCGCTGCCCCAGTCGTCGGCGTGGTCGAGCTGGATCCCGAAGCGGTGCGGAACGTAGTCGCCCACGCCCGGGTTGGTGATGCGCTTGGCGCGGAGGTTTTCCGGCGAGACCAGGCTCTGGTCGTAGCCGTAGGCGACGAAGCCGCGCCCGGAGGTGCCGAGCCGCGGCGCCCAGCGCAGCTCCAGGGTGGTGCGCGGGCCGCGGAAGGCGACCTCCTCGCGAAGCGGCTCGCCGCCGGGCCCACGGACGGGATTGCCCTGCGGGTCGGTGGCGTCGCGCGAGTTTCCGAAGAAGTAGCCGAGGCTGACGGTCAGGTCCCAGGAATGGCCGAGAACCAGGTAGAAGGGCTGCTCGTAGCCCGGGCCGCGCCGACCGAGGAGGCTGACGTTGGGCGCGAGCAGCCCCGAACGCCTCTCGTCGGTGAGCGGGATGGAGAAGAAGGGCGCGGCGAAGACGGGGACGCCCCGCGCGTAGAAGACCGGCCAGCGCAAATTGAGCCGCCCGTCCTCGGTGAGGGTCACGCTGCGCGCCCCCACCTCCCAGTCAGGCTTGCCCGGGCAATCGCAGATGGTGGCGCTGGGGCCGACGGCCATGTAGTTGCCGTCGGAGAGCCGCACCACCTGCTCGGCGTAGAGGATCGCCTCGTTTCTTCCCGCCGCCCGCAACTCCGCCGCGTCCTCGGCCCGAAGGAGGAGTTCGGGATCCTGCGGCTCCTTCTTCTGAAAGACCGCCACGCCCTCCAGCACACCCGTATCGAGGACGAGGTCGATGCGAACGGAGCGAGCGCGGGCGACGGTCCGGCCGTCCACCAGCGTCACCTTTCCCTCGGCGGTGACGAAGCGCTTCTCGGGATCGTAGGTGGCACGGTCGGCGGAGAGGTGAACGCGCCCCACCACCACTCGCACGTCGCCTTCGGCGAGAAAGAGTCCCGTCTCGTCCCGGACGAGCCGGTCGGCGCGCAAGTTCACCCAGCCCTCGCGGGCGACGGGCCCCTCGGCTTCGACCGCCGCCGCGGGAAGCGAAGCGAGGAGCAGGGCCAGCAGAGCTGCGGTGCGGGCTGCGCGGCGCACCCGGGCAGATAAGCAGACCAAGAGGGCCGACGCCAGAGCGAAGGGGAGCTCGGAAGCGAGGTGCAGCGCGATCTCAGTTCCCCGCGGGGGAGGCCTCCGCCAGCGCGACCGTGATCTCGTTGCCCGAGCGCTCCACGCGGACCTGCGCGGGCTTTTGCAGCCTGATTTCGATGCGGGTGGTCCCCGCGGCGCGGTCCTCGACGGGGAGAATCAAGCCGACTGGCGTCTGGAACCAGGAGGTGTCGAGGGCACGGCGGTCGTTGGCACGGCGGATCCGCGTCCCGGCGAGCTCCAGGATGACCAGCCCGTCGCGCTGCTCCCAGCGGTGCTCGCCCTCCCCCTCCAGCGCCACGAGGACCAGGGCGCCCGAGGGCGTGGGGCGAAAGCCGAGCCGTACCAGTTCGGCGGTGATCCGGCCCGTCACTCGGGCGACCGACTCCGCCGCGGCGGAAGCCGGTAGCGGCGCCGGCTTCGCCTCGGGCTCGGAGCTCGCCACCTGCGTCGGAGGCGCTTTCGTGGTTGCGGACGCTTTGGGCGCGGCCACCTTCGCGGATTCGGACGGCGCCGCCGCCTCGGCCGGGGCCTCCTTCTCGGCGGGCGTCGCCACGGCGGCCGAAACGGACGTGGCCGCATCCGCCGGGGCCGCCGACGCCTCCTCTGCCGGGCTCCCCGTCAGGTCGCGCAATCCCTTCCCGAGCCGCGCCACCTGCTCGGCCAGCCCCTCCATCGCCGTGGCCACGGCTTCGGCGGGGTCGTCGGAGGGCTGGGCATCGGGCCGGCGGAAGACGCGGATGACGAGCGCACCTTCCTCGAGACGAGGCTCGGCCTGCGCCCATCGCTCGAGCTCGACGCGCAACCGCAGGCCCTCGGGCCGCGGCAGGGTCGCCACGCCGAGGACGCCCGGCGCTCGCGCATCCCCGCGGACCTCCGGCGTCCCTTCGACGCGCGTGAAGTCCACCAAGAAGAGCCCCGGCTCCTCGGAGGTGGTGAAGCTCGGCGCGCCGCGGATCCCGACGCGGATCACCGCGCCCTCCTCCTGGGGCTCGAGGGTGAGATCTTCGAGCACCGGGGGAGTGGACGCCGAGGCGAGCAGCAAGACCAGACCGAGCAAGGTGGGCATGGAGGCCTCCCGTTGCCTGCGAGCTTCCCGGGACTCGGACGCACCTCCACCAGGAGGGAGCGACGCGATCCGGGCAGCCGGCTTCAGTTGCCTCCTAGCGCAATGCGCTCCTCTCCTCCAGTTTTCCGGTGCGCTTCCCCGGTTCACCGCCGAAAGCCGGGACCGCCGTGAGTCCCCGCCTCGCCGGTGCCCGGTGCCGGCAAGCGCCGCACCGGCTTCCTCCGCCGCTCGCCCGCCGCGTACGTCCGCGCGTTCGCGCGCCCAGTCGTGCCGCCATCCGGCGGATGTGTCCGCTCTCACGCGCGCGGGCCTTCGGACTCCAGCCGCGGCAACGAGGGCCTGCGCCCGCGGTGCTTGACCGCGAAGTCGACGAGGTTCTTCACGTCGTAGCAGACCTGGCGGATGTCGTGCCCCATGGTCAGCTCGACGTGGCTGTTTCCCTTCACCGGCCGCCACAGCAAGTATTCCGACTTCGCCGCGCGGTAGACGGCTGCGGTGCTCTGCACCGAGGCGAGGCGATCCAGGTCGCCGAAGATGATCGCCATGGGGACGTCGATCTTGGAGAAGTTGCGCTTGAAGTCGTAACCGGTGCGATAACAGGTGAGCTGCCCGCGGCGGATCCACTTGGCGAATTGCGTGACCACGCCCCGGGGTTCTCGCTCGCCGCCGTGCTCGAGCAGCCAGCGGACGTCCTCGAGCGTCATCCGCGAGGGATTGGTCAGAAAGGAGAGCCACGAGGCCGCCTCCTGGTAACGCTCGAAGACCTCCGGCGTGAGGATGGAGCCCAGCCACCGCAGCGCGTCGTCGATGGGAAGGTACTTGAAGCGGAGAGGTTCGGGCCGCGTCCCTCGCGGCTCCACGCGATCGGCGAGCTGCGCCAGGCCGAGCCCGCGAAGCTGCCGCGCGAGCAGCTTGCCCGCCTCCCAGCTTTGCGTGCGGGCGAAGCTGAAGATCGCGAAGGCGGCATCGAGCGTCAGCGTCAGGGAGGGCGCGGCGGCGGCGAGCATCCGCAGCAGAGGAAAGCCCTTGCCCAACTCGCAGGGCGCGCCGATGGTGATCAGCCCTTCCAGGTCCTCGCGGATTCCGGCGTAGCCATAGGCGAGCATGCCGCCCATCGAATGTCCGCAGAGGAAGATCTTCGAGCGGCCGGTCGTTCGCTTGACCGCCTCCACCGCGGCCGGCAGGTCGTAGAGGAAGTAGCTATCGATGTCCCAGCCGTAGTCGAGGTCTGCGGGAAGCTTGCCGGTCAGGCGAGCGCGCTCGCGCTGCAGCGCGATCGAGCTCCGCCCGTGGCCGCGCAGCTCCAGGATGTGCAGGTCGGCGCCGAAGAAGAGGAGGTTCTTGACGAACTGCCCGCGCGTCCAGGCATGGCGGTTTTGCGCGAAGCCGTGCACGAGCAGAAGCGGCTCGCCGAAGATCGGCTGGAAGAAGGGCTGGGGCGTCGGCTCGAAGCGGGTGATCACCAGCGTCCAGCCGTCGATGGTCTGCACCTCGTAGGTCTGCTCCCGGTACAGGGAGCGCGCCTCGACCTCGTCGACGGTGGGGCCGCTCGGGCCTGCCTCGAGCAAATGGCGCACATGGGAAACCTAGGAACACTCGCCACCGGGCCTCAGGCCCCGAGGATGCGTAGCGCCTCCCCGACCAGGTAGAGCGAGCCGCAGACGAGCACGGCTCCGTCGCGGCCGGCCTGGCGGAGGGCCGCCCGAAGCGCCGCCTCCACGCTGTCGTGGGGCGTGCCGCCGAAAAGCTCCGCGAGTCGTTCCGAGGAAACCGCACGGCCCGACGCCGGCGCGCAAAGCTGCACCGTCTCGGCCAGCGGAAAGAGCGCGCCCGTCATCTCTCGGGCGTCCTTGTCGGAGAGCACGCCGAAGACCAGGTGAGGCTTTCGCTCGGGCCAGAGTGCCTGCCAGGCCCTCGCCAGGGCGCGGGCGCCGTCGGGGTTGTGGGCGCCATCGAGGACGACGAGCGGGCGCTCGGAAACCACCTGCAGGCGCCCGGGCCACCGCGCCCGGGAAAGCCCCTCGCGCGCCGCCTCGGGCGACACGCCCAGAAGCTCCAGCACCGCCAGGGCGAGCCGGGCGTTCTCCTCCTGGTGAGGACCGAGGAGGCCGAGGCGGAGCCCCGTGAGCTCCCAGCGGGGGCCGCGGTAGACCAGGCCCTCGGCCGTCCGCTTCAGGCTCGTCTCCGCCTCCACGTCGAAAAGGCGCGCTCCGATCTCGGCCGCCTGGCGGGCGATCGCCGCGCGCGCGCGCGGCTCCTGCGTCCCGAGGACGAGCGGCCGGTCCGGGCGAGCGATCGCCCCCTTCTCCCGCGCGATGTCGGCCAGGTCTTCGCCGAGAAAGGCGGTATGGTCCCGGGCGATCCGCGAGACGACCGCGGCGAGGAGATCCTTGCCCTCCAGGTTGGTGGCGTCGAGCCGACCGCCCAGCCCGACTTCCACCACCGCGATCTCCACGCCGGCGTGGGCGAAGGCGTCGAAGGCCAGGGCGGTTGCCGCCTCGAAGTAGGTCAGCGCCGAGGGATCGGAAGGATCGCGGACGAAGGGCCCCGCATCCCAGAGCCGGCGCATGGAGGCGTCGAGAGCCTCGTCGGAGATCGGCTCGCCGTCGATGCGGATGCGCTCGTTGAACGAGACCAAGTGCGGGCTCGAGTAAAAGCCCACCCGCTTTCCGGCTCGGCGCAGGGCCGCATCCAGCATGGCGCAGGTCGATCCCTTGCCGTTGGTCCCCGCCACGTGGATCCAGCGGAAAGCCGACTGCGGCCGTCCCAGGGCGTCGCAGGCCGCCTGGATGCGTTCGAGCCCCAGACGCATCGTGGATTCGGGGAGGCGGGCGAGGATCCCCGCCGCGCTCAGATCCATGGCGGTTCAGCCGAGCAGGCCTAGGAGGCGGGAGATGCGCGCCTTCATCTGCTCGCGCGTGACGATGCCGTCGATCATCCCCTTTTCCAGCAGAAACTCCGAGCGCTGGAAGCCCTCGGGGAGCTTTTGGCGGATGGTCTGCTCGATCACGCGCGGACCGGCGAAGCCGATGAGCGCCTTCGGCTCGGCCAGCACCACGTCACCGAGCCAGGCGAAGGACGCGGCCACGCCGCCGGTCGTCGGGTGCAGCATCACGCTGATGTAGGGCTGGCGGATCTCCCGGAAGCGCGCCACCGCCGCCGAGGTCTTGGCCATCTGCATCAGCGAGAAGATCCCCTCCTGCATCCGGGCGCCGCCCGAGGCGGAGAAGACGATCACGGGGCAGCGGTTCTCGATGGCCCGCTCGAAGGTCCGCGTCACCTTCTCGCCCACCACCGAACCCATCGAGCCGCCCATGAAGGCGAAGTTGAAGGTGCCGATGGAGACGAGCCGGCCCTCGATGCGGCCCATGCCGGCGATGAACGCATCCTTCTCGCCGAGCTTCTTGGCGCTGTCGCGGGCGCGGTCCCGGTACTTCTTGGAGTCGGTGAAGTCGAGCGGATCCAGGGGCGCCAGGCTCTGGTCGTGCTCCTCGAAGCTCCCCTCGTCGAGGACGAGGTCCAGATACCGGCGCGCCGGCAGCGTGCCGTGGTGACCGCAGTGGCAGACGTTCCAGGCCTTCTCGTAGTCGGGCTTGTAGAGGATGTCCCCGCAGCCCTCGCACTTGCACCAAAGGCCGTCCACGCGAAGCGCGCGGTTGCGCGTCTCGCCGTTGTCGGGAAGGACCTTCGGCTTTTCCTTTCGGAACCAGGCCATGGGGCGCGTCATTACAACGCATCGGCGCGGGGTTTCAATCATGCAGCGCGTCAAGCCGGTCGGGGCGTCCCGGCCGGCGCCTGCCCCCGACCCCGAAGCGAAGCTGCGCCGCGTCGTTCGACAGCGCAGAATGACGCCGCGGCACGGCGACGCGCCAGCGCCAAGACGCTCGGTGGCCCGCCCGCCGCGCCCGGGCGTCTTGCCAGCCACCCGGGCCTCTGCTACCACCGCGCCGAACGGAGCGGCCATGTCCATTACTTATCGTGATAGTGGCGTCGACATCGAGGAGGGCGAGCGCCTGGTCGAGAAGATCGCGCCCCTCGCCCGCGCCACCCGGCGCGAGGAAGTCCTCGCGGGTGTGGGAGGATTCGCCAGCCTGGTGACGCTGCCGCGCGGCTACCGCGACCCGGTCCTCGTCTCCGGCACGGACGGGGTAGGGACCAAGCTCAAGATCGCCTTCCTCACCGGCCGTCACGACACCGTCGGTCAGGACCTGGTGGCCATGTGCGCCAACGACGTGGCCTGCACCGGGGCCGAGCCTCTCTTTTTCCTCGACTACTACGCCACGGGCAAGCTCAGCGCCGAGGAGGCGGCCCAGGTCGTGGCGGGAATCGCCGAGGGCTGCCGGCTCGCGGGTTGCGCTCTCGTCGGCGGCGAGACCGCGGAGCTTCCCGGCTTCTACGCCGCCGGCGAATACGACCTGGCGGGCTTTTGCGTGGGCGTGGTCGAGCGCGACGAGATCGTCGACGGCAGGCGGGTGCGCCCCGGCGACGTCATCGTCGGCCTGGCCTCCTCGGGCCTGCACTCCAATGGATACTCGCTGGCGCGCAAGGTCCTCCTCGAGCACCTCGCCCTTCCCCTCGACCAGGCAGACGAGAAGCTCGGCGGCCGCACGCTGGCCGACGTCCTCCTCGAGCCGACGCGCATCTACGCCCGCCACGTCTTCGAGCTGCGCAAGGGCGGCATCGACATCCGCGCCATGGCGCACGTCACCGGCGGCGGGCTTCCGGGCAACGTGCCCCGCACCCTTCCCGAGGGCGTGCGTGCGGTGATCGACCGCTCGACCTGGGAAGTCCCCGCCATCTTCCGCCGCATCCAGGAGGGCGGGAACGTCCCCGACGAGGAGATGCTGCGCACCTTCAACATGGGCGTGGGTTTCACCCTGGTCGTTCCCGCGGAGCAGGCCGACGAGGCCATTCGCCGGCTCGGCGAACGCAGCATCGAGGCCTTCCGGATCGGAGTGATCGAAGAGGCCGAGGGCGAACCGACCTGCGCTTTTCGGTGATGCGCCCGGCCGGCCGTGGTAGATGACGGCCATGCTTCGCGTGGGAGTCCTGGCCTCGGGCAGCGGCACGAACCTGGCGGCGCTCATCGCCGCGCAGCAGGATGGACGCCTCGGCGCCGAGATCGCCGCGGTGATCTGCAACGTCCCCGGCGCGCGGGCGCTCCAGAGGGCGCGCGAGGCCGGCATCCCCGCCATCCTCGTCGACCACAAGGCCCATCCTTCCCGCGAGACCTTCGAGGCGGAGATCGACCGCCACCTTCAGGCGCACGGCGTAGGACTCGTCGTCCTCGCCGGCTTCATGCGCATCCTCAGCCCGTGGTTCGTCTCCCGCTGGCAGGGCCGCATCGTCAACGTCCACCCCGCCCTCCTTCCCTCTTTCCCGGGCTTGCACGCCGCTCGCCAGGCGCTCCAGGCCGGCGTGCGCATCACCGGCTGCACCGTCCACCTCGTGGACGAGGGAACCGACACCGGGCCGATCCTGGCGCAGGCGGCGGTCCCCGTCCTCCCGGGCGACGACGAGGCATCGCTTCACGCGCGCGTGCAGAAGGAGGAGCACCGGCTGCTGCCCTGGGTGGTGCGGCTCTTCGCCGAGGGACGGATCCGGGTGGAGGAAGGAAGGCCCATCCTCGACCTGCCGGAAGCCGCCTGGGCCCAGGCCTCGCTGCGCAACCCGGAGCCCGGAGAGCCGTGAGCGCACCCAAACGCCCCACTCAGCTCTACGACGTCGCCATCGTCGGAGGCGAGTTCGCCGGCGTGGTCGCCGGCGCCGTCCTCGCCCGGCGGGGGCTGCGCGTCCTGCACGTCGACGACGGCAGGGACCGGCCGGATCGCGAGGAGGAAGGCTTCCTCCTCCCCAATACGCCGGACCTTCTGCCCTCCCCGCGCTCGCTTCCGGCGCTCCACGCGCTGATCGACGAGCTGGGGATGATGCCGCAGCTCGGCCGCACCATCGTTCCCCACGCTCGCGGCTTGCAACTCGTCCTCCCCGATGCTCGGCTGGATCTGCCACCGCAGGAAGAGGAACGAACGCGCGAGCTACAGCGGGCCTTTGGTCCAGGCGGCCCGCGGTGGTGGCAGGAGCTGCAGTCGATCGAACTTCCCATCCGGCCGTGGCTCGAGGCCGCGGCGCTTCTGCCGCCGAAATCCTTCTTCGAGGCCTGGAAGCTGCGTGGCCCGGCGCGTCGCCTTCAGTCGGCCGTCGAGGGAGAGGCGCCCTCCGGCCCCCTGATGGACGCGGCCCGGGACCTCTACGATCTGCTCGCGCCCGCGCCGAAGAGCACCATCGGCCTGGCGCGTACGCTCTGGCCCCTGCTCTCCTTGCCCTGCCACCGACCCTCGCCGCGGCTGTGGCGGCTGTTGCGCGCCTTCATCTCCTCGCATCGGGGCGACCTCGTCGACCCGCCGGCCGCGATCGAGCGCATCGAGGTGGAGAGAGGCGGCTTCGCCGGGGTTCGCTTCACCGGCCTCACCGTCTCGCACCGAGCACGGGTCGGCATCCTCGCTCTATCACCCGATCGCGCGGCCGAGCTTCTTGCAGGCAGCGCCCGGCGCAGGGCCGAGATCCTCTCGCAGCGCCTGGTCCCCGCCGCCCGCCGCCTCACCTGGAACCTCGTCCTCCCGCATCGGGGCCTTCCCCCCGGGCTGGGGACGCTGGCCCTCTTGCAGCTGGGGCAGGAGCCCGTCCTGCTTTCGGTGGAGCGCACGCGCGATGCGGCCGGCAAGGAGGTCGACGGGCTCTTCACCGTGACGGCCACCGCCAACTTCTCGATCGGCACCGAGCGGGATGCAGCCCTGGCCGAGCTGCGGGCGACCGTCCGGCAGGTCCTCCCCTTTTTCGAGCGGCACGCGCGGCACGAGAGCGTGTGGGAGGGAACGCCCATGCGCTACGAGGTCGCGGACAAGCGTCTTCTCGGCATCGAGGGTCTGCCCCTCGCCGGTCCGCTGCGCCGCACGCTGTGGGCGTCGCGGCTTTCGCTCCCGGGTCTCGGCCTGGAGGGCAGCCTGCTTTCCGGGCTGCGGGCCGCCGCCATCGCGCAGTCCTGGCTGGAGAAGAAATGAGCGTCCTTGCCGCGGTGAGGGCGCCGTGGCCATCCCCTTGATCGGCGCGGATTTTCTGTTAGGTTGCGCGCTCCCCTGGGCGGATCTCTTTCCGCCCGCCGGCCGCCGAGAGGCGTCCACCTAGGAGTTTGGAAATGGCGCGTCGTTGCGAGATCTGTAACAAGGGTCCCCAGGTCGGGAACAACGTCTCCCACTCCAACGTCAAGACCAAGCGTCGCTCCCTCCCGAACCTGCAGCGGGTCCGGGCCATCGTCGACGGAACCGTCCGGCGGGTCCGCGTCTGCACGCGCTGCCTGAAGGCCAACAAGGTCGTCAAGGCGGCCTAAGACACCGAGCGTGAAGCCGAAGCGCTTCGTCGAGGAGCGAAAGGCACTTGCCCGGCTCGAGGGCAAAAGGCGCCTCGATCTGATCCTCGAGCATCCCGATCCGAAGGCGCTGGTCCAGAGCCTTCCGGCCGAGGATCTCTACTTCACCATCCACGAGATCGGCCTCGACGATGCGGGCCCGCTCGTCGCCTATTCCAGCCCCGCGCAGTTCCGCACCTTCATCGACCTCGACGCCTGGGAGGGCTACGAGCTCCAGCCCCAGCGCATCCTCGACTGGCTGCGCGTGGCGCGGGAGGAGGGCGACGAGTACCTGCAGGAGAAGCTGCGCGCCCTGGACATCGAGACCCAGGAGCTGCTTTTTCGGCGCATCGTCCGGGTCATCGACCTCGAGGAGGATGGTGAGCCCGAGGAGGATTTCCTCGGCCCGGTGGAGCGGACCCCCGAGGGCCGCTTCCTCCTCGTCTATCCGCCGCAGGGCCCCGACTACGCCCTCGCCAAGGGCCTGATCGACACGCTCTACGCCGAGGATCCCTTCATGGCGGGGCGCTTCCTCTACGCCATCCGCTGGGAGCTCGACAGCGAGCTGCAGGAGATGGCCCTCAGGTGGCGGAACGCCCGCCTCGGCGATCTCGGCTTCCCTTCTCCCGAGGAGGCGGCCAGCCTCTACGCGCGGGTGGACCTCTCCGCCGAGCTGCCCCCGCCCGCAGGGCTGCCGGCGAGCGTCCCGGGTTACTACCTGGCGCCGCGTGACGCCTCGAGCCTCTTTGCGCGCGCCATGGCCCACCTCGGCCCGCAGCGCAGAGACTCCGCCGAACTCGAACTGATGGCCGTGCTCAACGCGGCCCTCGTGGCCGACAACGTCAAGCCGGCGGATATCCCCGAGGTGCGGCGGACGCTCGAGTCGGTGCACCAGACGCTTTCCGTGGGACTCGAGCACCTGGCCGGAGACGACGAGGTCCGCGCCGCCCACGTCATCGCCACCACCGCCCTCAAGCGCATCTTTCAGATCGGCTTCACCCGCGTGCTGCAGCTTCGGTGGCGCGCCGACCGCATGCGCAAGGATCTCCCGCTGGAGATCGACCGCGGCACTTTCCTCCCGGACGGGGAACTCGGCGAGCGCCTGCGCGCACTTTTTCAGCGCAGGCCGCGCTTCGTCGTCCCGGCCGAGGGCGAAGGCCCCCTGCAGACCCGCGCCTTCTCCAGCCTCGCCGAGCTTCAGTTCACCTCCGAGGCGCTCGACGAGATCGAGGCGGTGGCGCGCGCATTCCAGCAGACCGGCTTCGACCCCGCGAAGGCGCGCGAGATGGTGGTGCAGGCCTGGGGCGATGCCGGCCTGGCCCGTGTGCGCTATGGCGACCTCTATCTCACCCGCCTCGCCCGGGCCCTCGTCGGCCTGGAGGCGACGTGGGATTCGCTCCCCGCCGACCGCCTCGCCGACGCCGCCCGCGCGGCCTTCGAGCCGAGCGGCGAGCTTCGGCCCGGTGTGCGGGAGATCGCCCTCGACCTGCTACCTGGCAGCGACCACGTCACCGGCTTCGTCGATCGCGCCCTCGCCCGCCTCCGCGACGACCTCGGCCCCGCCATCGCCGCCCAGGGCTACGACGGCCTCGATCCGCGCTTCGCCGCACCCTGGATCGTCCCCGCGCACGGCTGAAGCTTTGCGCGCTGCTCGAGCACACGTGCGCGGCAGCGACGATCGGGAGGTGGTCGCGAACGCCTCCTTTCATCGCGTTGCCCCACCCGGATGGGCGAAGTCGCACCTGCGCGGCTCAACCGGTGCCTTCCAGCACGAGCAGTTGCCCGCAGGCGACCGAACACGCAACCTCGAAGCGGAATGCGCCGAAGGCTGGAGGGCAAGATCGCTGTCGTCACCGGCGCGTCGAGCGGCGTGGGACGGGCGATCGCACGCGCCTTCGGGGCAGAGGGCGCGAGCGTCGCGCTGATCGCCCGCGGGAGAGACGGACTGGAGGCGACCGAATCGGAGCTCCACCGCCTGGGGGCGAGAGCTCTCGTCTTCCCGCTCGACGTATCGGATTTCGATGCCGTCCAATCCGCAGCCAACGAGGTGGTCGCCACCTGGGGCGGGA